>CALFJA010000043.1 GCA_937877605.1 uncultured Prevotellaceae bacterium
TATATAAGGTATTGATGTTCTGCACCACCCGCAGGCGTGTCTCGTCGTCGGTCTTGGTCAGTTTGCTGTCCTGGTCCCAGTAGGGATAGACGCTCATACCAATCATGTCGTAGTGCGTATGGTACTTCTCCAGTCCGTCGAAGATGAACTCATAGCGGCTCAGGTCGCAGCCGCAGTCGAGGTGGACGATGCAAGTGGCGTCGGGGTAGACCTGCTTTGCGGCCTGATAGCCCGCCTCGGTGAGCCCGGCATACTGCTGCATGTTGTCTTCTGCCCGCCCCATGGGCCACAGGAACCCGTGGGTGGTCTCGTTGCCAATCTGCACCCACTTGACCTCCACACCGTGGTCCTTCAGCAGTTGTAGGGTTTCGCGGGTGTGGCTGCCCAGCGCATAGCACATCTCCCAATAGTTGTAGTACTGCCATGCTGCCGGAATGGGCTGCTTGCCCGGGTCGGCCCACCAGTCGGAATAGTGGAAGTCGATCATCAGTGCCATTCCGTAATACTTGGCACGGAGCGCCATGCGCAGCACATCTTCCTTGGAGGAGAAACCGTCGCGGGGGTTGACCCACACGCGAAGACGGACGGCATTGAGTCCCAGCTCGTGCATCAATGCGGTGCATTCGCGTAGTTCGCCGCGGCTGTTGTAGAGGCGTTCGCCCCGGGCTTCCAGGGCAGTGGCACCGCTGATGTCGGCACCCAGCCAGAAGGTCTTGTCCTGTGCGGAGAGCGTCAGCAGGGAAGCGGTAAAGAACAGGGATAGGAATAGTTTTTTCATGGTAGGGTATTTTTGTTGTAGGGTGAGTGAATTCGTGTGGGTGGCGGTCAGTGCTTGTTGACCGTGGGGAAGGTGTAGAACTTTCGGTTGAGGTCGAAGTCGGCCATCCACTGGTCAAGCACGGCAGGCCCGTCCAGTGCGGTGACGGTCAGCGTGTGGCTGCCTCGGTCGAAGAAATGGCGCAGGGAGTGTACGGCCTGCCCCCTGACGGCGGCGACGCTGCCCTGGTGCGACTGCCGGTCGAGATGCACCGTGCAGTCCTGCGCCTTGCCCCCGTCAACCGATACGGCAAAGCGTAGGGTCGCGGTGGCACTGCGCGGCAGCGGGACAAAGGCCAGGAAGAGGTTGGCAGTGCCCTGCCGGGCTGTGGAGAACTCGAAGGTCAGGCTGCTGCCGGGTTCCAGGAGGATGGCCTTCCCGCTGTGTCCGGTCATCTCCAGGACGGCGTTCTGTCCCTCCGCTTCATCGTACTGGGCGGCATTGCGGGCCACAATTTCATCGCTTTTCATCAGCGACGGTGCTGCGAGCGGCTGGTGATACTGCTTTATCTCCGCTTCGCTGAGGGCGTCGGGGAGCGGCGGCATGGCAAAGAACAGGCAGCGCTTCTCGTCGGTCTGCACCAGTCCGTGCCAGCGTCCCTTGCCCACCTGCTTGTCGAAACGCTGGGTCAGCTGGTGCAACTGGCGGTAGGCCATGGTGGCGTTGGCGGCTGCCTCCAGTGCTTCTTCGTCGTGGTGGAAGGTGCCTTTGCGGTAAATCTGGCGCGACTCCTGTGCCTCCAGTTCCTTGACGGCCATCTGCATGGCGGCCAGCACGGGGTATTCCACCCAGGAGAAGTAGGCGTCCTGCTGTGCGGCAGGGAGGCTCTTGCTCACTTGCTGCACCCGCTCGGCGAGCGTTTGCCAGGCAACCAGGTAGCGTCCCAGTTCGTTGTCGAACTCCTCGGGGCTGAAGAGGCTGAACGGGTGTGCGGAAGCTGCTGTGCCCTGACGGCTCTCCTGCAGCGGCCAACGCATGTATTCGGGCTTCCGGATGGCGGTGAGCCGGTAGTAGTCGGCCAGCAGGGGCATGATTTTCCGGGCTGCGTCCTTGCCGAAGTGTTGCTGGAAGAACTGTGCCAACAGTTGTGTCGGCGACTGGTTCAGACAGTTTTGGGGGTTCCAGGCCGCTGCGCTGAACAGGGCAATCTGTGCCGCCGGCAGTTTGGGCTCGTGTATTTCGGCCATCCACAGCAGCCGGACACGGTCGTTCCAGGCAGTGCGCAGTTCGTTGGCAAGCAGTCCCGGTGCTGCGGTTGGGAGCCATGCCCAGTCGGCAGGGGCTCCGTGGTGGCTCAGCTGGATGTCCCAGCGGTCCTTGCCGCGCACAAACTGTTCGAGTGTCAGGCCCTGGTCTTGCCGCGCACCGTGCCGAATGTGCTTCAGGTTGTGGCTGTCTGTCCATACAAGGATGCCGCAGTCGTTGGCCATGCTCAGGTTCTTCCTGTGGGAATAGTAGGCCTCGGCCTCTTTCTCCGTAGCCAGTTCGAGGCAGTTCAGGCGCAGTCGGAGCATGAGCCGGAAGAGTTGTTGCCATGCATGGGGACCCGTCTCTCCGTCGGCCACCTCATGGTCCAGCGTCAGTTTGCTCCACTTCGGGAGGCAGCCCTGTGGGTCGTTCAGGCGCAGTCCGCGCCAAGTTATCGATGGAAAGTCAATCTCGCGGTAGGTTTCATCCATGGATAGCGTCTTCCTGCGCAATGGAGTGAGGTCGCCCCACCAGTCCCATGCCGACACGCCAGCCAGGGACGAGAGGCGCAGGATGGCATAGGCTGTTCCGCGGCTGTCGCTGCCCAGCAGCATGATTTTGCCCTTCAGGGTTACGATGGCGTAGGCCTCGGGGTGCGCAATGATGTCGCTCACGGGCAGATGCCGCCGCTGCAGCCGGCTGAAATCCTTGTCGCGGAGTTGGTCCAACTGGTAAATCTCAATGACGGATTTTCCCGATGAAATGGGCGTTTTTCCCGTTACGCGCTTCATGTCCTCCTCGAACATTTCCAGTGCGGTGTCCACCGTCGGTGTGTGTTTGCTGATGAGGTTGTAGGAAACGGGGTTATGCCCGTCGTACCAGAGAATGTCCTTGCCTGCCGCAGTCAGGGGCAGGAGGAACAGCAGGGGGAGGAATATGCTTCGGAACTTCATGGATGAACATGCGTTTGTGTTGGTTGGGTATGGCAGGAGGGGTAGGGGCGTCTTCTTTTGCGCGGCTATTTAGTATGTACGCGCTGGGTAGGCGGCTGTTCCTTGTTGCGCCGGCGGACGATGGTCACCACCGACTGTGCCAGCGAGAGGAACAGTTGTGCGGTCATGGCGTCGGTGTCCAGTGTTGCCGGCCGGCCGTCGTCGCCTCCTTGCCGGATGCCCATCACCAGCGGAATCTGTGCCAGCAGGGGTACATCCAGGTCCTGGGCAAGTTGTTTGCCGCCGCCCTCGCCGAAGATGAAGTATTTGTTTTCGGGCAGTTCTTTCGGTGTGAACCAGGCCATGTTCTCCACCAGTCCCAGTATGGGCACATTCACTTTCTCGTTGCGATACATGTCGATGCCCTTGCGTGCGTCGGCCAGAGCCACTTCCTGTGGGGTGGTTACGATGATGGTCCCCGTGATGGCGAGGGTCTGAAGGAGGGTCAGGTGGATGTCGCTGGTGCCCGGCGGTGTGTCGAGGATGAGGTAGTCGAGAGCCCCCCAGTCGGCATCGGCAATGAGTTGCTTCAGCGCATTGCTGGCCATTCCGCCGCGCCAGAGCGTTGCCGTGTCGGGTTTCACGAAGAAACCGATGCTCAGCATCTTCACGCCATAGCGCTCCACGGGGACGATGAGGTCCCTTCCGTCCTTCTCGACGGCGTAGGGGCGCACCTCCTCCACACCGAACATCTTGGTCTGCGAAGGCCCGAAGATGTCGGTGTCGAGCAGTCCCACGCTGTAGCCCAGCTGCGCCAGTGCCACGGCCAGGTTGACCGAGACGGTAGACTTGCCCACGCCGCCCTTGCCACTGCTCACGGCAATGATATTCTTCACCTCCGGAAGTAGTTTGTCCTCCTCGGGACGCGGCTTGGAGAGGAACTCCGTGCGGATGCTGACGGCAATGTCCTTGCCCAGTTTATAGTGGATGGCGGCCTCCACCGACTTGACAACCGACTTGAGAAACGGGTCGGTCGGGCGTGGGAATATCAGCGTAAGTTCCACCTGCCGGTCGCGGATGACGATGTCGTCGCCCACCATTCCCGACTCGACGAGGTTCTTTTTCGTACCTGGGTAGGTCACTGTGGCGAGCACTTCGCGGATGAGATTGGGATAGAGTGTCATGGTGTTGTGTTTCGTTTTCCATCGACAAAGGTACAAAAACGAGCGCAATGGAAGAAAAAGAGACGCAGTTTCTTTTTGCAACATTGCCGAGTGCCGCCCACCTTCAACGAAGTTAAAGGTACAAAAACGAGCGCAATGGAAGGAAAAGAGGAACTTTTTTCTTCTTACAGAACTCCCCTGACCCTCTTGATTCAAGGGGGGGATGACCTACAAGCAGGCATCCTTGCAACCAATTGATTACCAATGACTTGTATTTGAGCCCCAAACGCCCTCCGTTTGGGGCTCAAATGCATTGCGTTTGGGCGGCAGTTGCGAGGCGTTTGGGGCCCAAACGGAAAACGACTTTTCGGGATTCGTCGCACAGCCATCCAGAAAACAGCCTGAAATTTGGCTTAAACCATTTGTCATAACTCTACAAAATTGCTACAAAAACTCTACAAACCAATTTTTATTTTTATTATTTTAACAATTAAAATACATTCTAATATTTTGTATTTCAATAAGATACATAAATTATTAACATCAATGATATATTTTTAGTATTACTGAAAAACTCTACTTTACAGTTTTGCGTATTCAAATAATGTGCTTATCTTTGTTTCACCCTAAATCTAAAACCGTGACGCTTTATGTTTGGAATAAACAAGGTGAAGCAAACCATTGACCAGTTGGATGTATTCTTCGAGACGCTGAACGAGTGTACCTCTATATATAAGAAAGGTATACGCAACTATCTGGAAGGCAATTCGGTTGAATTTTCGCAGGACATTGAGAACATCACCCATCTGCGGGGAAGTTCCACGGAGACCCGCCGTACCATTGAGAGCAACCTCTTCACCCATTCGCTGCTGGCCGACCGCCGCGTGGAGATACTCCAATTGCTCGAGCATCTGGACCGCATCGTCACCCTGCTTTACAAGAACCTCCTTCAGTATGAGATAGAGGTGCCCTTCATCCCCTCTGAACTTTCGTTCGACTTCCTGAAACTGGTGGAACTGTCGTCGCTCTCCGTCAACATGATAGTGGATGCCTCGAAGGACTATTTCCGCACGCCGCAGCTCGTGAACGAGAAAATCTACCGCATCTACTACTTTGAAAAGGAAGTCGGCCAGTTGGCACAGAACATCAAGCGCAAGGTGTTCCACGAAATGGAAAACCTCAAACTCAGCCAGAAAATCCACCTCCGCTACTTCACGCTCCATGTGGAAGAGATAGCCGAGGAGTCGATGAAGACCGCCGACCTGCTTTCGCTGATGCTCGTCCGCCAGAATTTCTAGCACTTACACCCCTGCACAGAACCCATGCCTACAGCCATGACAGCCATCACCCTCATCTTCATCCTGCTCATTGCCTACAGTTTCGGTTGGAAAGAAGTGGCCTACTCCTTCTACGACATCCATGTGGGCGATGTCATCAAGCTGCGGTGGTTCTGTGCGGGCATGGTTGTATCGATGGTGCTGGGCGGCTCGCTGCTCCTAATGTCGTCCTCAAATGTGTGGGCCATAGCACCAGAGGAAACCTTTCTGGTCAGTGCTGCCATGGTGGTGACCGTTGCCTTGCTCTGGATGTTCAAGCGCCACTACTCGTGCATGACAGCCTTCCTGGGCACCCTCTTCGCCGTCCATGTGCTGCGCGGAGACGATCTCCGGTGGACAGTCACCGCCGCCGTGCTCATGCTGGTGGTCGCCCCCCTGCTCTCGGCAGCCCTTTCCCTCATCCTCCTCAGGCTCTTCCGCCGCGGCATGCACGCCGGCAACACCCATCTGATGGTAAAATACTGGCTGGTGAAATGCCTGCTCTATGTCGGTGTTCCGGCCTGCGGCATTGCGCTGGCGTACAACTATTCGCTGCTGATTGACACCCTCCTGGGGCAACACCGGATACTGCCTACCGACCAGCCGCTCACCTGGCTCCTGCTGGCAGCCGTCTGCGTAGTCAGCCTCGTGCCTGTGTTCTTGCTCGTCAGCCGCCGGCGTGGCAACGGGAAGATATCAAACGCACTGGCATCGCTCTACGCCCAGACCGTCACCCTCCTGGTGTTCAACATTGCACTCCCTGCATCAGAACTGACTCCTGTGCCCATCATGCTCTCCGCCAACCTGCTGAAGGAAAGCAACACCATCGCCATGGAGCGCGACAGGGAACTCAAACGCCTCATCAATGTGCTTACCATCGGTGCGATTACGCCGCTGCTGGCCTTTGTCACCACCCTGCTCATTGCCTCAGCCCTGCACGATACGGTGCTCACCCTGTCGCTGCTGCTGCTCGTTCTGATCAGTTCCGTGCTGGTAAGGCTCTACTATCTGCAGCGCGACAAGCAGCGCTCGGCCACCTGGCGCCTCAGTAACGAACTGCAGCACCGAACCGAGATGAACGAAGAACTGAACCGTCTGGATGTGGCCGCCGTCACCTCTCACTTCAACAGCCTCTCGATGGCGATGGACTTCAAGCAGAAAGAACTCATCAACCTGTCGCTCTACATCAACCAACAGCGCGACTACCTGACCGAAGTGGAGCACCGCTTGCAGGCAATTATTGCAAAAATTACCGATGAAATGGCCAAAAATGAGCTCTCGGGACTGCTCCGCGACCTGAAGCAAAGCCTCCGCCTGCCCCAAGAAGTGGATGCCCTCTACCAGGAAGTGGAGGAGAAGCACCGCGACTTTGTCAGCCGCCTGCAGATGCGCTGCCCGACACTCTCTCCCCGCGAGCGCCGCCTCTCCATCCTGTTGCGCCTCGGCCTGTCGAGCAAGGAGATAGCCTCGATGATGAGCCTTGAGCCGAAAAGCGTCGAGATAAACCGTTACCGCCTCCGCAAAAAGCTCAGGCTCTCCCGCAGTGAGAACATCGTCCGCTTCCTGCAAATGATTTGACAGCAAGCATTTAACCCTAAATTCATATAACAAACAACCAAATCTATTCATTCAACCTCTAATTTTTTTACTATTATGAAAAAGCGAACATTTTTAACCTTAAGCTTGATTCTGCTCTTTGGAGGCAGTATCTTTGCACAAGAGACAGAAGAAGTACGCTACAATCAGTATGGAGTTGAAGTCGACAGACAGGAACTCCATGCCGAAGCGCAGAACAATGTCCTGGTACTGGAGTCGAAAGACCGCAGCTACAAACTCTGGATGGACAACCGCGTTCAGGTGGACGGCGCCACTTTCTGGGGCCTGAATCCCGACTACGACAAGATTGGTAACGGCGTGAGTGCCCGCCGCGTGCGTTTCGCCATCAAGGCGCAGATTACGAAAGACTGGTACGGCGAGGTCGACATGGACATGGCCGACGGTGTGTTTGAACTGAAGGATGCCATCATCGAGTACGACGGCGTGAAGAACATGGAGTTCAAACTCGGCAACTTCAAGGAGGACTTCTCCATGGAACGCACCACGAGTTCGCGCTTCCTGCAGTTCATCGAGCGCCCGATGGTTACCCAGGCACTGGCCCCGAGCCGTCACCTGGGATTCCAGGCCAGCTACCTCCGCGACCACTTCCGGGCATCGCTGGGAATGTTCTTCCAGACGATTGCCGGCTCGGAGGAAGCCGAATATGTAAAGGATAACAACAAGGACTTCGGCCGCAGCCAGGGTTACTCCTTCACATCGAAGGTAGGCTGGATGCCGTACACCAAGGATCGCCGCATGGGCTTGTACATTGGTGGTAAGGCATCTTACCGCACCCCGAAGACCGACGAGGCCACCAACGATTTCGGCGGCATGCGCTTCAGCACCCGCAGCTCCACCAGCATCAACCGGAAGAAGTACCTCGACACCAATGTTATCCCCAATGTGAACCACAAATGGCTCTATGGCCTGGAAGGCGCAGCCTACTATCGCGGCCTGAAAATCCAGTCGGAGTGGATCGGTACCCATGTAACCGGCAAGGACCTGAACTACAATTTCGGCGGACATTATGTACAGTTGGGCTACCTGCTCTTCGGAGGCCAGCAGCATTTCAATGTTGCCGAGGGTGAGTTCACCTCTCCCGGCCGCGGCAAGAAGTGGGGAGATGTCGAACTGAACCTGCGCTACGACTACCTGGATCTGAACGACAACGGCGTCTGGGGCGGCTCGGGCGAGAACTACGCAGCCGGTCTGAACTTCTATATCAACAAGTTCTTCAAGTTCGCCATCAACTACCAGCACACCAAGAACGACCGCTACGCCAACGGCAAGGGCAAACTCTTCGTAGGCCACGATGCCACCGGCAAGCCGACCACCGACTTCACGAAGGTTGTAGAGCCCAAGGGCAAGGGCGGTGTGAAGTACAACATGCTGGCCGTCCGTTTCGAGATAGACTTCTAATCAATGCTGTCAATCCTCTGAAAGAAGTATAACAATTTTATAACCATCAAATACAAGAATTATGAAAACAATGAAATATTTATTCATGTTGGCTGCCGTGTTCATGTTTGCCGCATGTGTTGAGGACGAGGTCTACCAAGGACCATCTACCATTGTTTCTGTAACGACCTCCGTTGCCGCCCCGACTTCGTTCGACGATGTGGTTGTTACTGTAGTGATCGACGGCTTGCTGCCTACCGAATCCGTTGAACTGACCTACACCGTGAACGGACATGCCACCACGGTGCCCATGGTCGGAGCCAATAATGTCTACGCTGGCACCATTCCTGCCCAGGAGGATGGCACCACCGTCAGCTATTTCGTGAAGGTGCGCAACTCCGCAGGCTATGTGGCTGAGTCGCCCGTGAAGGAATACACCGTAGGAGACCTGCCGGCCGACTACACCAAACTGAAGTTGAACGAGCTCTATGGCGCAGCAGCATCGGACGATGGCAAGTTCATAGAAATCTACAACAGCGGCGATGTTCCCATCAAGTTGAAGGATGTGATGCTCTATAAGGACGGAAGCCTGACCTGGACCGGTATTGCCGGTGAAGTGATTCCGGCACACGGCGTATGGGCTGTCGTAGGCGCAAAGGGTACCACCGAGCGCGGATTCTCCAGTGGTTTTTCCAACAAGAAGTCCGTACTGGTAGAACTCTACGACCCGAACAACAACAAGCTCGACACATTCCAGCGCGGCGAGGAAGGCACAGGCTGGGGCGACCAGTCGCTGGCGAAGGTTAGCGGCTCCTGGAGTCGCGTCCCGGACGGAAGCGGACAATGGAAGATAACCGACCCGACCTGCGGTGAGCTCAATGCAACATCGGGCGAGGATGACCCCACCGTCGTGCAGTAAAACACAGTATTAAAAAGCAGGACTTCGACAGTCGTTTTCCAACTGAGCCCCATTCGGGACATGAAAGCCGCCCAAACGCACGCTGTTTGGGGCTCAAACGGAGGCCGTTTGAGGCTTAGTTGTAACTCGCTGGAACACAGCCATTTATAAAGAAGAAGCCGTTCGCGCTTAAAACGACTGCCAGTCCTACCTTAAAATAAAATAAGAGAACATATAAAAACCATAATACCATGGCAAAAGAAGAATTGAAGATAGGCGAAATCTCGAAGCCCCGTTTCGAGTTCCGCAGCTTTGGCCGCTGCTTCTGCGACGCAGCCAAGCGCATGGCTCGCCTGAGCCAGCCCGTTCCCGAGAAAGTTTGGGAACGCCATTCGACAGAAACCTACATTGTTTCCCGCACCAACGATGTGAACAACACCAAGATCCGCGACGGCAAGATGGACATCAAGACCTTCGTGCAGGCCGTTGACGGGCTGGAGCAGTGGAACCCCTTGATGAAGGGTGAGTTCCCGATTGCAAAGGAAGTGCTCGAGAACGATGTGTTCCCCGCATTCAAGGTGGAAGGCCTCCCCGTGCTCGACAAGCCGACATACACCCTCGAGGAGTTCCTCGGAATGATTGAGGCGCACCCCGACCTCCAGGCCGTCAAGGTGGAGAAGGTACGCTACGGATACATGGTGAACGGCACCATCTGCGAAACCGGCGATGTCTACATCAACGGCGCACTGGTAAAGACCATCAATTCCGAGTCGACCGAGATTGAAGATATTAAGAAGACCATCGCCGATGTAGGTCTGGAAGGCGTTGAGAACATCAACTACCTGCAGGCCATCAAGCGTGTGATAGGCATGATTCGCAAACCTTTAGCAAACTGATACGACTATGGCACAGGAAATAGAAAGGAAGTTCCTCGTCAAGGGCGACTTCAAACCGGAAGTGTTCAAGCAGACACGCATCACCCAAGGCTACCTCAGCAGCGTCCCGGAGCGCACCGTTCGCGTCCGCGTAAAGGGTGAAAAGGGATTCATCACCATCAAGGGCATCGGCAACGAAAGCGGTGCATCGCGCTTCGAATGGGAAAAGGAAATTCCCGTGGAAGAGGTACGCGAACTGCTGAAGATATGCGAGCCCGGCGTGATTGACAAGACCCGCTACCTCGTTAAGAACGGACCGTACACCTTTGAGGTGGACGAATTCTACGGCGATAACGACGGATTGACCGTGGCAGAGATTGAACTGCCCGACGAGAACGCCGCCTTCGAAAAGCCCGAATGGCTCGGTGAGGAAGTAACAGGCGATGTCCGCTACTACAACTCCATGCTCATGAAGAATCCGTACAAGAACTGGAAGTAACCGTCTCCCACTCTTTTATCATTCACTCAGGGGGTGCGTGGTCGCCCGATTGCGCACCCCCGTCTTTCCAACGCCCGGGACTGCCGCCGTCCCACTCACACTGAGTGCCTGCCACCATTAGGGAAAGGTGCTCCACCAGCATAGAAAACACCAACAATAACATAAACAAACAATCTATACATACCATGAACGACCAGACCAATATCAGCAAGCCTTTCGACCCGCTGGACATGAACAACTACCGGATTGAAAAGTTGCCCAAGATGCAGAAGTCGGGATTCGAACGCTTCCTGCAGCGCATCGGCGCCCCGCTGGCAATCCTCTCCTTCATCCTTATCTACTGGGTGATTGACATTCCGTTTATCAACCGCATCGACACCAACCCCCAGACAACGCAGCTCACCGAGTCGGCCCAGGACCGCTACGGGCAGATAGCAAAGAAAGTAGAGAAGCAACTGCAGACGGACGATGCCCAGATGCAGCCCGCACAGATAGAGCAGACCGTCAAGCAGACCACGCACGACAAGTTCCTGCGCATCAACTACGCCATGCTTGCCATCTTCGTGGCTGCCATCATCCTGTGGATAACCGAGGCCATACCAAACTACCTCACCTCGCTCATGGTCATCCTGGGCATCGTACTGACCAACATCACCACCGACAAGACGGCCTATGCCCAGCTGGGACACCCCGTCATGTGGCTCAACATCTTGTCGTTCATACTGGCAAGCATGCTCGTCAAGACCCAGGTTGCCAAGCGCTTTGCCCTCTGGTTCGTGCTGAAGTTCGGCCGTAACGCCTCCGGCATCATCCTCAGTTTCATCGTCATCAATCTTGTCCTCTCGGCATTTATCTCCGCCACCACCGCAAAAGCAGCCATCCTCCTGCCCATCTTCATGGTCGTTGCCGCCATCTACGGAGCCACCGGCGGCGAGCACCGCAACAACTTCGGCCGCAACCTCATCCTGCAGAACCTCTTCCAGATCAACCTGGGCGCCAATGCCTTTCTCACCGGCTCTGGCGCAACCCTGCTGGCAGGCTCGCTCATTGCCGGAGCCATGGGCATCGGTGCCTTCAGCTACCAGGACTGGTTCAAGTGTGCCTTCCCGATGAACCTGCTGCTCATACTCATCGGCTGGTTCGTAGGATCGAAGATATTCTTCCCCCTCAGGAAAGAGGAGCGCGTACCGCAGATTGCCGGCGGTATGGAACGACTCCGTGAGGAACTCAACAAACTTGGAAAGATGCGGCTGGAGGAATGGAAGGCCGTGGCCATCTTTGTCTGCGTGCTCATCCTCTGGGCCACAGACAAGCAGCATGGCATCAACCAGACGGCCGTCGCTTTCATGGGAGCGGTCATCGCCTTGCTGCCAGGCATCGGTGTGGTGAAGTGGAACGATGTAGACATTCCCTGGCACCTGCTGCTCTTCTCGGCCGGTGCGTACACCCTCGGAGCCGGTCTCGATGCCACGGGGCTGCCCGGTACGCTCATAGATGCCCTTTTCAACAGCATTGGAATCACCCAGGAGACGCCCTTCTGGATTCTGTACTTCATACTGACGGCCGGCATGCTCCTTTTTTCGCTGGTGTTCCAGTCGAAGACCATGCTCACCCTGATATTCGTCCCCATAGCAATCGGAGTGGCACAGAAGAACGGCTATCCCATCATGAGCCTCGCATTCCCCGTGGCCATGCTCGTCGGGCATGTCTATGTGCTCCCGTTCAACAGCAAGCCGGCAGCCTTGCTCTACACCACCAACCAGTACTCGTGGAGCGATACCTTCAAGTTCGGCATCACGATGATGTTCATCAGTTGGCTCACCATCATACTCTGGGGCGAGACCGTGCTGAAGTGGTTCGGCTACACCCAGGGAGTGTTTTGAACAATAGCCGTTGGCCAATAACCCATAACCGTTGAGAGAAATTACGAATGATAAGTATCCAGCCGAAGATACACGACCAGCAGACCTTGGAGTTCAAGGTGGGCTACATCGCATCGAAGGGAACTGCCTACAACAGTTTTGAGATGAACACCTGGATTTACATCCCGGAGACCCTTGATGTGAACCGCCATACCTATCCGAAGGAAAGTTTCTACCGCGATGTCTTGTCCTATGTGCGGCTCATCACCCCCGACTATCCTCTCTCGGAACTGTCGTCCAAGTCGGCATTGCCCTTTGTCCGGCTGTCAAAGGCCTGCGAGTCGGTCAGCAACGGCCTTTCGCCGGAAAGCCGCGAGGCACTGGCCAGCGAGGTGAAGATGTTTGCCTCGATAGCCAAGAGTAGCATCCGTGATGCCTACAGGGAGGTGAGCAAGGCCCGCTCGGCCGGACAGATTGATGCTTTCGTCAGTGATATCCGTCACCTGCTGGAGAACTACCGCAGCCTGTTTCCCTGCGTTGTGGAGGCGCTGGACTACGGAGACGAGTTCATCTCCAATGTAGTGGAGCAGCATGCCTATCACTTGCTGAAGGATTGCGGAGGTCGGACAGGGTCGCTGCAGCGGCTGCTGGCCGACGAGCACGCCTATCGCATGAACCGGGGCTTCCTCTGCGTGGAGGTGGACAGCGCCGACAGCAACAGCCAGTTTCTCTATCATGCGGGGCAGCTGAAGAAGTATATCGAGAGCAATCTCTACCTTCCGACCCACAAGCGCCGCAATGCCGTCTTTCTGGAGCAGGCCGTCTTCAGCCTGGCGGCAGGCCTTTCCATGGTGTTTGCCACGGTCATCTCCTTCGCTTTCCAGCAAACCTACGGCAACTTCACCCTGCCGTTCTTCATTGCGCTGGTCATCAGCTACATGTTCAAGGACCGTATAAAGGAGCTTGTCAGGATGTACTTCTCCACGCGGCTGAGTTCGCGGCTCTTCGACTATAAGATTCAGATTCGCGTAGGCAACCGCCAGGTGGGTCTCTGCAAGGAAGGTTTCGACTTTGTGCAGCCCGACAAGGTTCCGCGCAAGGTGCGTCTGGTGCGCAACCGCCACCGTCCGCTGGTCGTGGGAAAGGGAGTTGACGAGCAGGTCATACAGTATCGCAAGCGGGTGCACCTGAACCGTAAGGAGGTGAGCCGCCTCTCGCCCTATCCGCTCAAGGGTATCAACGACATTTTCCGCATCAACCTCTCCGAGTTCATGCGCAAGATGGACAATCCGGAGATACCGCTCTTTGCCCGTATCGACGACAGTCAGTTCAGCCAAATCTGCGGCGAGAAGGTCTACTACCTGAATTTCGTCATCCAGCTGAAGTACGACAGCGAGATGCATTACCACCGCTACCGCATCTGTTTGAACCGTCAGGGAATCAAAAGCATTGAAATCCGATAAAGACTTTTCCGAATATGACAGCCCGAAAACCTCACACATTCCACCTTCCTCCCTCCACCTTCCACCTTCTGTTAGGCCTGCTTCTGCTCTGTTCGTGCAGCAACCGCCGCTCGGTCAACATCCTCATATCCAACCCCACCGACGAGGTGCTCCGCCGTCAGGAGGTGTCCCTTTCCGTTGCCGAAGTGCAACGGCTGCTCCAGGTGAAGGGTGTCGACTCGCTTGTGCTGCTCAACGAGAAGAATGTAGCCGTCGACTATGTGGTCGACCGCAGGGCAGGACAGCTGCGCTTCATGGTTCCCGTCATCATGTCTGTCTCGCAGAAGCAGTACACCCTCGGTACGGGCGAGCCCACACTGATGGACAACCTCTTCCGTTTCCGTGCCGAGAAGATACAGGTTTCGGTCGGGAAAAAGCAGTAGGAAGCGTCTTTTTGCAACGCTTGTAACCTGCTGTTGTACAATGAGATAGGCTTATTTGCACACGACTGCCCTCCTGTGCAGTTCCAAAAGGGTCCCAAACGCATTCCGTTTGGGGCCCTTTTGATGTGCGTTTGGGTGGAAAACGGAGTGCGTTTGGGGCTTAAACGGAAAACAGGTGTTTGCCGCCCGATGGCAGGAGCCCTTCTCTTGTCTCCGGAGAAAGGCTTTCATAAGACAGGATTGCCGTACTGTTAACGCCTTTTTTAATAATTATAAAGAAATAATAAGCAATTTTATTCCCTTCTTTTCAGGAGAAAAGAATACCTTTGTCGCACTGTATTGACAAACTATTGTAGTAAGAACAGACATGACAAAGAAAATATTCTGCCGCTCCATGCTGCTCACCCTCCTTGCCGTTGTGCTCTGCGCCGTTCCTGCCGGAGCCCAGCGCACCCTCTCGCTCGACAGCTGCCGGGCGCTGGCGGTGGAGAACAACAAGCAGTTGAAGGTGGCACGGCTGAAGCAGGAAGTGGCACTCAACACCCGCAAGGCAGCGCGCACCAAGTACCTGCCCAAGGTCGATGTGATGGGTGGCTACGAATACACCAACCGTGAGGTCTCAATCCTGAATAACGACCAGAAGTATGCCCTGTCCAATGCCGGCAGCATGCTGGCCGGAAATGTAGGCGGCCGGGTGGGGCAGGCACTCACCGACATGGTGGCACAGGGCCTCATTTCGCCCCAGACAGCCCAATATCTGGGCACGGTGCTCTCGGAGCTCGGCGGGCATCTCGGACAGGCAGGCGACGCCGTGGGCCGTGACATCGTCAATGCCTTCCGCACCGACACCCGGAACATGTGGGCCGGAGCCGTCATGCTGCGCCAGCCGGTATTCATGGGAGGGGCAATCACGGCCGCAAACCGCATGGCCGACATCGGTGAAGAACTTGCCGGAAACCAGTACGAACTCCAGGCACAGAACACCCGCTACACCATCGACCAGACCTATTGGCTCGTCGTCTCCCTGCAACAGAAGCAGCAACTGGCAAGAAAGTACCTGGAACTGGTGACAAAACTCGACAGCGACGTGCACAAAATGATTGACGAGGGCGTCGCCACCCGTGCCGACGGGCTGAAGGTGGATGTGAAGAAAAACGAGGCCGAACTTACCTTGACGCAGGCCGACGACGGAGTGGCACTCGCAAAGATGCTCCTCTGCCAGCTCTGCGGACTGCCGCTGGAAGAAGACATCGTGCTGACCTCCACACCGCAGCACGACGGTGGAGTGGTGGAACAGGTGCAGCCGGACGGCAACCTTGCCCAGAACCGGCCCGAACTGCGCATGTTGCAGAACGCACTCGACCTCAGCCTGCAGGCCACCAAGCTGGTACGCGCCGAATACCTTCCCCACATCGCCCTTACGGGAGGCTACCTCGTGTCCAATCCCAATGTCTACAACGGCTTCCAGCGTCGCTTTGCCGGCACATGGAATGTCGGCGTCCTGGTGCAGATGCCCCTCTGGAACTGGTTTGAGAGTTCCTATAAGGTACGCTCTTCCAAGGCTGCATCGGCCATCGCACAGACCGAACTCTACGACGCACAGGAGAAAATCAACCTCCAGGTGCAACAGTGCCGCTTCAAACTGAAGGAAGCACGCAAGCGGTATGCCATGGCGCAGCAGAACATGAGCAGTGCGGAGGAAAACCTGCGGTGCGCGAATGTAGGCTTCCGGGAAGGCGTCATGGACTCGACCGATGTCATGGCGGCGCAGACAGCCTGGCAGTCGGCCCACTCCATGAAGATAGACGCCGAGGTGGAGGTGGCCATGGCACAGCTCGAACTGGAGAAGTCGCTCGGCACGCTTACCTTCTGAAAAGGCAATTCGTAAATACTAAATCCGTAAATCGTAAATCTGTAAATAGTAAATCCGTCAATTAGTAAATCCGTAAATCCCCATATCTTCCCATGTCAGCAAAATCACAACACAACAACATCCTCCTGGCCGTGCTTGGATTCACCGCCGTAGTCATCGTCGTAGCCCTCATAGGCTTCTTCACCCTGGGCCGCCAGCCGGAAACCATTCAGGGCGAAGTGGAAGTGGGTGAGTACCGCGTGTCGAGCAAACTGGCCGGCCGTGTGCTCGAACTCCGTGTCAAGGAAGGCGATTATGTCCACAAGGGCGACACGCTTGCCATCCTCGAGGTGCCCGAAGTGGAAGCACAGAAACGCGCGACGGAAGCCACCAGCGAGGCTGCGGAGGCCATCAGCGACATGGCCGACAACGGACTGCGCAAGGAACAGATACAAGCCGCCTACCAACTCTACCAACAGGCACAGGCAGCATCCGAGATTGCCAAGAAAACCTACACCCGTATGCAGCACCTCTACGACGAGGGCGTGCTCAGTGCACAGAAGCGCGACGAGGCATTTGCCGCCTACAAGGCTACCGAGGCACAGGTGAAAGCAGCCAAGAGCCAATACGACATGGCCCGGAACGGTGCCCGCTCGGAAGAACGCCGCGCCGCAGCCATGCAGGCACAGGCTGCCAAGAACGCCGCCGATGTGGTCCGTTCGCTCCTCAGGGAGGCCGTGCAGGTATCGCAGGTCGACGGCGAAGTGGCCAACATCTACCCCAAGGTGGGCGAACTCCTCGGCCTGGGATCGCCCATCATGAGCATCTCCATGATGGACGACATGTGGGGAACATTCAATGTCCGGGAGGATCAGCTCAAGGGAATGAAGGTGGGCGACGAGATAACCGCTTTCCTGCCGGCCTTCAACAAGGAAATAAAGCTGAAAGTCTTCAATATTAAGGATGAAGGCTCGTATGCCGTATGGAAGGCGACCAAGACCACCGGGCAGTACGACCTGAAGACTTTCGAAGTGAAGGCCCGTCCCGTCGGCAAGTTCGATGGGCTGCGCCCGGGCATGTCCCTCATCCTGACCGACAAGCACTAACCCTCTCTTCGTCTTTCCGCTTGCAGCAGGTACTCACCATCATACGCCGTGAATTCAGCATACTTTGGAGGAATCCGATCTATGCCTTCTGCATGATTGTGTTCCCGCTGCTGGTCATTGCCTTCTTCACTTCAATGATGGGCAGCGGCCAGCCCACCTCTTTGCCGGTGGGAGTGGTGGACCAGGACAACACCGCTACTTCCCGGCAGATGATTCGCAGGCTGGACTCGTTCCAGAGTTCCCATGTGGTGGCACACTATCCCAATATCAACGAGGCACGGCAGGCCATCCAGCGCAATGAGATCTATGCCTTCCTGCTCATTCCCAAGGGCACTACCGACGAACTGCTGGCACAGCGTCAGCCCCACATCTCGTTCTACTACAGCAGTGTTTCCATGGTGGCCGGCTCCATGCTTTACCGCGACCTGAAGACGATGGGCATGCTCTCGTCGGCCAGTGTGGGCTCGGCGAAACTCTCCGCCATAGGAAAGACCGAGCGGGAGATACGCACTTTCCTGCAGCCAATACTCATCGACCTGCACCAGGTGGGCAATCCGTGGACCAACTACAATGTATACCTGAGCACGATGCTCATCCCCGGACTGCTCATGCTGTTCATTTTCCTCATCACGGTCTACAGTATCGGCACGGAACTGAAGTTCAACCGTGCCAAGGAATGGCTCTCGCTGGCGGGCGGCAACATCTACCGGGCCATGCTGGGCAAGCTGCTGCCGCAGTTCCTGGTGTTCTTCACCATCTTCGTCGGCTTTGAGGTGTATATCTACTATGTGCTCGACTTCCCCCATCCGGGCGGTCTTGCGCGTATTGTCCTGCTCGGCTTGCTCACGGTGCTGGCGGCACAGTCGTTCGGCGTGTTTGTGTTCGGGCTGATGCCATCGCTGCGCATGTCCATGAGTGTCTGCTCACTCTGGGCGGTGCTGAGCTTCACCACCAGCGGCGCCACCTACCCCGTGTTTGCCATGAGCCCCCTGATTGAGGGCATGGCACAACTGTTTCCCCTGCGACACTACTACATGGTCTATCAGATAACCATCTTCAACGGCTATCCCCTGGCCGATGCCTGGTTCAACCTGATGGCGTTGCTCATCTTCATTTGCCTTCCCTTCTTTGTCATGGGCAAGATACGCCGCGCCATGCTGGAATACATTTACATACCCTAGATGCCATGAAACACGAATCGCTGCTACTCCGTATCCGTCAGGGCATTGCCGACATGTGCTACATCTGGAGCCGTGAGATGCGCCAGACCATTGCCGACGAGGGTGTGCTCATCTTCTTCCTGCTGGTGCCCTTGCTCTATCCGTTGCTCTATTCGTGGGCCTACACCAACGAGGTGGTGCGCGAAGTGCCCGTAGCCGTGGTGGACATGGACCACAGCCACACCTCGCGCGAGTTTCTCCGGAGGGTCGATGCCTCGCCCGATGTGAAGGTGGCGTACCACTGCCAGAACCTGGTTGAGGCGCAGGACCTCATGGCCAAGCAGGTGGTGCACGGCGTTCTCTATTTCCCTGCCGACTTCTCCGTGCGGCTGAACCGCGGCGAACAGTCGCTGGTGGGTGTCTACTGCGACATGAGCCTCATGCTCACATTCAAGGCCATCTACCAATCGTCGCAGTCGGTGGCCACCGCCATGAACTCAAGGATACAGATTGCCAAGGCCGGCGGAGTCACGCGGCGCGACAACGAGGTTACGGCCGAGCCCATGCATGTGGATGAAGTGCAGATTTTCAATGCCACTGGCGGCTATGGCAACGCCCTGCTGCCTGCCGTGCTCATCATGATCATCCAGCAGACGCTGCTCCTCGGCATCGGGCTTGGAGCCGGCACGGCACGCGAGAGCAACCGCTATCAGGACCTCGTGCCTGTTTCCCGCCACTATAACGGCATCTTCCGCATCGTGTTGGGTAAGTCGATGGCCTACTTTATGATTTTCAGCGTGATGGCAGCCTACCTCACCATGGTGGTCCCCAGGCTGTTCCGCTTCACCACGATGGCCACGGCCGGAGCGTTGCTGGGGCTGATGGTGCCTTACCTATTGGCCTGCATCTTCTTCGGCATGGCGCTGTCGTGTCTTGTACGCTATCGGGAGAATGTCATCCTCCTGGTGGTATTCACCTCCGTTCCCCTGCTGTTCCTGACCGGCATCTCCTGGCCGCAAAGCAGCATTCCCGGCTTTTGGCAGGGCGTTTCGTGGCTGTTCCCCTCCACCTTCGGCGTGCGCGGTTTCCTGCGGGTGAGCAGCATGGGCGCAACCCTGTCCGATATCGCCGTAGAGTACCAGGCGCTCTGGGTTCAGACGCTTGCCTATTTCTTCCTCACCTGCGCCGTCTACCGTCATCAAATCATCAGTGCCCGCAGTCATGCCTTCGACCAGTTGGAGCGTCTGCGCAGCATTGCCGCCAAGGCATTGAGGAAGAAGTCGGAGCCTGCTTCCTAATACATTGATAACCAGTTGTTTGCAAATGCATTTCAAAAGCCGCCCAAACGCACTCCGTTTGGGCCCCAGTTGGCACGCGTTTGGGCTCCAGTTGGCCGGCGTTTGGGTCCCAAACGGAAAATTAGTGAAAAGTTGTTGTTTTTTCAAAGAATAATTCCTAACTTTGAAACCACATTTCTACCTTGTCTGAATGACCGCCAGGGAAACACTCTCCTCTGTCTATCGATTCTACCGCGATGGCTTCCGCTCAATGACTTTGGGCAAGACCTTGTGGGCCATCATCCTGATAAAGCTCTTCATCATCTTCGTGGTGTTGCGGCTGTTCTTTTTCCCCAACTATCTGAAAACCCACAGCCAGGCTGGCGGTGAGCCTGCACTGGTCAGTTCCGAACTGCTCGACAGGGCAGGGGAGTAAATCCGCAAAATAGGTAAATCCGTAAATAGTAAATCTGTAAATAAGTAAATCCGTAAATCTATGCACAACCTGTTTTTAGACATTACAGCCGGCACAATCGACTGGTCGCGTGCGCAGTTTGCGTTGACCGCCATCTACCATTGGCTCTTTGTGCCCCTGACGCTCGGCCTGGCCCTCATAATGGGCATTGCCGAAACGCGCTTCTACCGCTCGCGCGACCCGTTCTGGCGCACGACGGCACAGTTCTGGCAGCGCCTTTTCGGCATCAACTTCGCCATGGGCGTGGCCACCGGCATCATCCTCGAGTTTGAGTTCGGCACCAACTGGTCGAACTATTCCTGGCTCGTAGGCGACATCTTCGGCGCACCGCTCGCCATCGAAGGCATCGTAGCCTTCTTCATGGAGTCCACCTTCGTGGCAGTGATGTACTTCGGATGGAAGAAAGTAAGCCCCGGTTTCCACCTGGCATCCACCTGGCTGACGGGTCTCGGTGCCACCATCTCGGCATGGTGGATTCTCGTTGCCAACTCCTGGATGCAGTACCCCGTGGGATGCGAGTTCAACCCCGACACCATGCGCAACGAGATGACCTCCTTCCTCGATGTCGCACTCTCTCCGTTTGCCGTCGACAAGTTCTGTCACACGGTGACTTCCGCCTGGATTATCGGTGCCGTCTTCACTGTGGCCGTCTCTGCCTGGTACCTGCTCAAGAAGCGTCACCAGCGCATGGCTGTCGAAAGTATGAAGATAGGAGCTGTCGTAGGCCTGGCAGCCACGCTGCTCACTGCCTTCACCGGCGACAACTCCGCCTACATGGTCTCGCAGGTTCAGCCCATGAAACTCGCAGCGATGGAAGCCCTCTACAACGGTGGCGAGCAGCAGAGCCTCACCGCCATCGCCTGGGTCAATCCCTTCGAGCAGGCCGACTACAAGAACCAGGAGGAACCTTCGCTCCGCATAGGCATCCCCTACGGACTGTCCATCCTGGCCACACATTCCAAAGACGGATATGTGCCCGGCGTGAACGACCTCATCAACGGCTTCACCCGCCCCGACGGCACGCAGGAACCCTCCTATGCCGAGAAGATAGAACGCGGCAAGAATGCCATCCAGACCCTGGCAGCCTACCGACAGACCGACGACGAGGGCCAGAAGGCCCAGCTCAAGGAGCAACTCATGAAGGACATGCCATACTTCGGCTACGGCTACATCAAGAATGTAGATGAACTCGTCCCCAGCATCCCGTTGAACTTCTACGCCTTCCGCATCATGGTGGGACTGGGATGCATCTTCATCCTCTTCTTTGCCGTTCTCCTCTTCGTACTCTACAAGAAGGACATCACCCAATGGCGCAAACTGCTCATCGCGGCAATAGCACTCGTCCCGCTGGCCTACATTGCCAGTGAGTCGGGATGGATGGTAGCCGAAATGGGACGCCAGCCCTGGACCATCCAGGACATGCTGCCCACCTCTGCCGCCGTCAGCGACATCCCTGCAGCCAGCGTGGCAACCACCTTCTTCATCTTCCTCGTGCTCTTCACCACCATGCTTGCCGTTGAGATAAACATCATGCTCAAGCAGATAAAGCGCGGCCCGGAAACTGAATAAGAAAGCAAAAAAACTTGTTTACTCGTCCGCTCGGCCCCATCGGGGACGCTTTCATAGCGCAGCGGAGAAAGAACTTGTTTACTTGTCTACTCGTCAACAATAATATAAAAAATATGATAACCTATTCATTCTTACAACAATACTGGTGGTTCCTGGTGTCACTGCTGGGAGCCCTGCTGGTGTTCCTCATGTTCGTGCAGGGCGCCAACTCGCTGGTGTTCAGCCTCGGACGCACTCCAGAAGAGCGCCGGCTGGTGATGAACTCCACCGGACGGAAGTGGGAACTCACCTTCACCACGCTCGTAACCTTCGGCGGAGCCTTCTTCGCTTCGTTCCCACTGTTCTACAGCACCAGCTTCGGCGGTGCCTACTGGCTGTGGATGATCATTCTCTTCTCCTTCGTGCTGCAGGCCGTCAGCTATGAATTCCAGAACAAACTGGGCAACCTGCTTGGCACGCGCACCTTCCAGTCGTTCCTCGTGTTCAACGGAATCGTCGGTCCCCTCCTTCTCGGTGGGGCAGTGGCCACCTTCTTCAATGGCAGTAACTTTGTCATCGACAAGATGAACCTGTCCGACGGACTCCAGCCCGTCATCAGCCGCTGGGCAAACGCCAGCAACGGACTCGATGCACTGCTCGACCCGTGGAACCTCATCTTTGCACTTGCCGTGTTCTTCCTCGCGCGCATATTGGGCATCCTCTATGTGATGAACAATGTCGACAACGAGGATATCCGTTCGCGGGGCAGCGTCCGCCTCGTGGGCGTCACCGTTCCGTTCCTCATCCTCTTCCTGGCATTCCTCGTGCGTACACTGCTGAAGGACGGCTATGCCTACGACCCAGCAACGGGAGTAATCTTCATGGAACCCATGAAATATCTACACAACCTGCTCGATATGTGGTACCTCGCCGTTGTGCTGCTCATCGGCGTCGTGCTGCTGCTCTATGCCATCGTCCGTACCGTTGTGAGCAAGAACTACATCCAGGGCATCTGGCCTGCCGGCATCGGCGTAGTACTCGTGGTGCTCGTCCTGCTCCTTTGTGCAGGATGGAACAACACCGCCTACTATCCTTCCAATGTAGACCTGCAGTCCAGCCTGACCATTGCCAACTCCTGCAGCAGTGAGTTCACCCTCCGCACTATGGCGGTTGTCAGCCTGCTCATTCCTTTCGTGCTGGCATATATAGCCTACGCATGGTATGCCCTCGACCGCAAGAAAATCACACTGGACGAACTCAAGGACGAAGAGGGGTATTGACAATAGCAATAGCCAATAACCATTAAACAATCAGCATTGAGATATGATAAAACGGCAGGCGTGACAAGCACCATACAACTTGTCTACTTGTCATCTTGTTAACTTGTCAACTTAATATAAAAATAAGAATTATGTTAGGACTCGGATGTATCGGTTCCATCATCGTAGGAATCATTGCCGGCTTCTTGGCCAGCAAAATCATGAAGGGTGGCGATAAAGGCTGCCTGATGAACTTAATCTTGGGTATTGTCGGCGGATTTGTTGGAGGCTATCTCTTCCAATTCCTCGGCATAGAACCGCGCGACAGCGTGGTGGGTGCGCTCGTCACTGCCACCGTCGGTGCCGTCTTTGTACTCTGGCTCGCCGCGCTCATCAAAAAGTAATGGCTTGAGCGACGACTTTCATCCTTCATCCCAGCAAATTTCCATCGGTATTTTTTGCTGGGATGAAGAATTTTGCTTATATTTGCAACATCCATTTTGGAAGCAAACCTTTTTTATCAACTAATTATTTAATCCTAAAACAAAACAACTATGAAAAAAATGTTCGTGATGCTCCTCGGAGTTATGGTATTCACTTTCTTCGCATGTGGTGGCAGCAACAAGAATCAGGAAGCCTCCGATGGCGAAAACAAAGAGGCCGCTGAAGAAGTTGAGAAGGCAGCCGAGCCCGAAAAGGCCGACACCGTGAAAGGTCCGACCATTCTTGAATGCGAGAACTTCGATGTGAATGTTCCCGAAGGCTGGTATGTAAAATCCAAGGGAAGCAACTCTTGTACACTGGAACCGCTGGTATCGCCCAACATCGACGGTAAGAGCAACTTCGGATGGCGCGTGGACATCTCAGCCCTTTCTGGCGATGTCTTCAAGGCAGAAAAGTTCATCGAGGACGACAAGAAGGTATTCGAGAACACAAAGAAGATGCCCGACCTCAAACTCAATGGCGTAAACTACATGTATAACTTCTACGACTATGAGTTCGGCAAGCACAGCGTGCTGGCAGCCTCACTGCCGTCAGCAGGAGCCATTCAGGTGAAAGTCGGCGGCTACGATGTGAAAGACAAGGATGTGGACGCCATCCTGAAGAGTCTGAAACTGAAATAAGTCAAATCCTTTTCAACAAAAAAGCCTTCTGATTTGTTCAGAAGGCTTTTTTGTTTTAGTGGCTGTGGCACTGTTACAGCATAATGAGCGTCAGCCAGCATTTCTTTCCGTTCAGGCTGTCGAGCACCTGTTTCTCAATTTCTCCCTTGAAGAACTCACCCGTTCGGCCACAGCCACCCGCCACAACATCGACAACACCCCGACGGCCGACATCGTTGACAACCTGCGCCTACTGGCCAACGATGTGCTCGAACCCCTTCGGTGCCGGTTTGGCGTGCTGCGCATCACCAGTGGCTACCGATGTGCCGAACTCAACCGACGCGTGGGAGGCGTGCCCCGTTCGCAACATCTTGACGGCAACGCTGCCGACATTCACATCGCATCGGCCCAGGAAGGCGAGAAAATGAAACAATGGGCACTGACACACGACCTGCCCGTGAGCCAGATTCTCGTCGAGTACAACCGAAACACGGCCTCACGGCGGCTCCACATTGGGCGAAAACCATCTGCTTAACCACAAACTAACCCTCTCTCTCTCTTGACAACACCCACACCACAACCTAACTTTGCAAACGCAATCAGGAACAGTCCGGACAAAACACCTGAACCAGCAAACCACTTAAAAACAACAATCAAATGAAAAAGTCAACCTGGAAATTCATCATCCAAACCTTGATGGCCGTCCTCACGGCCATTGCAACCACCCTCGGGGTAACCTCTTGTCTGGCTTGAACAAGCCCTCAGCAATCCTTACTTAAAAACAATTACTAACACATTAAAAACAAAAACACACAACCATGATTACTTACAAACTTTATCAAGACAACCGTCGCAACAACCCTAACAAAGGCAAATGGTATGCCCGTGCCATCCATGTGGAAACCATCGACACCAACAAACTCGCTGCCGTCATCCAGCGCAACTGTACCGTCAAGCGTAGCGACGTCGTGGCCGTCATCACCGAGCTCGTTGAGGTCATGCAAGACGAACTCCAGAGCGGCAAGCGTGTGAAACTCGACGGCTTCGGAACCTTCAAAATCAACATCAAGACCATAGGAGCCGACACCGCCGCCGACTTCAAGGCTGGCAAGCACATCGTGGGTTCCCGCGTGAACTTCTTCCCCGCAACCACAGTCGACGGCAACAAGAAGCGCCATCACACTTTGCTCGACGGAGCACAGTTTGGCGAAACACCAAAGAACGATGTCGTCACCGACAAAGAAGACGACGACCAGCCCAATCCGTAAGCCTCAGTCCGCACCAATGGCTAACCCAACCCCTGCCTCTCCAAAAAGGCAGGGGCTTTTTATTCAACAGCCTTCTGCGCATAAAGCAAACTCTCATAGAGAATCATAAAGGGACGCGACTATAACGAAGAATGGGAATGTGTGCAATAGACACATTCCCATTCTTCTTATGCTGTCCTATTTGTTTAAAATAAATAGGCAAATGAAACATTAAAGATACGATTTTTACTGTCGCCTTGTCCTTTTTCTTTTTTGTAGATGTTTTTTAATCCTAAATTATATCCCAAAGATAACTGATAGTGATTGTGGATTTCAACTCCCAAATTGGCACCGACACCCCAATCAAAGCGTTCCTGCAATTTGTCTTTGAACAAGTTATCTGATGTCGTGGTCTTTACAACTTTGTTTTTTGACTCAACACGATAGGTACTTTTCCCAAACAGTCCCAATCCGGCATAAGGTCCTACACTGCCCAAGATTTTGATATTCTCCCCGGCAGAAACCTTATAGCCCAAATGGAGAGGTATCTCCAAATAATAGGGTGTACCTTCCCATTTCTTGGTTTCCTGTGTTGTTGCATCATAGTAGCCTTTCGACTTCCATCCTTTTGAACTTAAAGACAATCCCAATTCAAGGTACATGCTATTTTGGAATTGTAATTCTCCTTTGGCACCGATATTAAACCCCAACTTAGAATCCAATTTACTTGGGCTGCTGATATTCATCCCTGTGAAAACACCAAGTTTAATTTCTTGTGCTTGTGCTCTTAGTCATCCCCAATATAATGTGGCTAACAGCAATAATAGAATTTTTTTCATAATCGATTATTTTAATAATTAATACTTAATACGGTGCAAACATACTTTATTATTTCAGGGAGGACAATCCCTATAAATGATGATTTTTTGTATCATTCTTTCAGTGCCTATGCAAAAATCACAGCGCACTTTCTCATAAATAGGTATCAATTTATTTTTCACTTCTTAAAAAAAAGTATTGAAAATTCTCGTGGCTGAATGAAAAATCATATATTTGCACACAAGAACAAACCATTTTCACTGCACCGACAGACTAATCTACCAAACAAAGCACCTGTCAAATCATATCCCAATCGGCAAAGGCTACCATTGGTGGCGTTGGCTTTCAGTGTGGCTGAAACTCTGAAACAATGATATAACCAACACCATACAATTATGAAAACAAATCTACTGAAAACGTGCATCACTGCACTACTGTTGCTCATGGCCTCAACCATGGTTCATGCGCAGACTTATTACGGAATCTCGCTGGGTGGTTACTCTTTCCACAGCGAGCGATTGACATTAGACAATACCATCGTAGATTACATCACATCTGGTTCAGCCACCTACGACCCTTCCACTAACACGCTGACATTCAACAACCTGCAAGCCAGCGTGAACGATTACAATATGTTCATGAGAGTGGATTGGGATTCTCCACTGACCACGATTAACCTGGTAGGAACAAACACCATCAGCAGTTCTTTTTCCAGTTCAACATTCTACGGGATTCTCTACCGCAATGGCGGGCTGACCATTACGGGAAGCGGTTCGCTCACCTTCAACTTGAGCGGCGAATGGGAGCAAGTCATTTCGTGTGACTATTCGGGCGACACCCACCCGCTGACCATCAAGGACACTACTGTGCGCTTGAATTTTGGTTCCACCTGCAAAGGTTATGGCCTCCGCAATGATGGCCCCAATTTGCTCACCATCGACAACTCAAACGTATTGATCGACATGAGCGCTTGTACAGATGCATCCAACTGCTATCCAATCTCTGGGTTCTCATCTGTCAGCGAGGTAGACGTTATGTGCCTTGTAAATGGCAAGCGTCGCGAGTGGATTCCCCTTGACGGTGTGGCCCGCGCAGTGAACATCGCATCTACCACCAATGGCACCGTAACGCCGAGCGCTGCAACAGCCGTGCCAGGCGCAGAAGTAACACTCAACATTGCACCGGCCACAGGCTATGTGCTCGACGAACTGACCATTACCGACAGCGAGTCAAACATCATTCCTGTTTCTTACGGACCGCTCACCGCAAATGTTTCGTTCACCATGCCCAACAAGGCGGTTACCGTGACAGCTACCTTCCGTGAGACTACGGCTGCCGACCGCATTGTACAACTCGCACCAGGCACCAACACCGACGCAGTCTATGAAGTGACCATACCCGAAGGGTTCGGAACCATAAAATTCTACGACACTGGTGGAACTTCAACAACCTATTCACGCGATGAGCAATATACAGTGGCATTCAATGCCCCAGCCGGTTATATTCTCAGGATGAAAACCAACAACGGCGATTACCGTGCGGAAGGTGGTACCTACGACTATCTCATGATTGGCGAGGGCACCGGCAACACCATTACCGATTTCCGCTTCTCGGGCTATAGACACGCAAGCGGCCCAATAGATATAACCACCACCGGTCAACGCCTTCTGGCTTACTTCAAGTCTGACAGCGGAACAGAGGCTTACGGATGGGACATCGACGTTGACATTGTGAAGATAAGCGACATCAACCGTGAGTACACCGTGACACCTGTAGTTGTTGGCGAGAATCATGGTACCATAACCCTTTCACAGACAACTGCTGCCGAAGGTGAACAGATTCTCTATGAGGTGACCGCCGACGAAGGCTACTATGTTAAGTCTGTTTTGCAACGCGATGCTGACGACAATGCGTTGACCGTCAACCAGCACCACAAACTGGTGGCTGGCGAAGAGTCGGATTTCTACTTCTTCTACATGCCGGCAAAGAATGCCATGGTCAAAGTGGAATATGCCGCATTGCCTACCGTGACCATCCATCAGCAATCACATGCAACTGTTTCGATTGAACCGGCAGTTCCCAAACCAGGCGAACAGGTAACCATCACTGCCGTATGCGATGAAGGATATCGCATCAGCACCTACGAACTCTATTTCGGAACCAGTCCGGTCTATGTGGGACCCATGAGCTCCAGTGATATTGCTACATGGCGCCACACCTTCACCATGCCGACAAACGAAGTGGAGATTACTCCGGTTGTGAACGAACTGAACACCGTTACCTGCAACTCAGCAGAGCACGGTAGCATCGCACCGAACAAAAATAAGCCACTGCCGTATGAAAAAGTTTATCTGACAGCTTCGCCCGATGCCGACTATTGGCTCACAAGTGTAAGTGAATCCGATGGCTATAGCACAACCAATTTGGGTGTAGATATGTGGAACAACACTGCATCGTTCACGATGCCGTACGACAGGGATGTAACGGTTGATGCAACCTTTACCCATAGCGACGACCTTACCTTGCTGACCATTCCCAACGGCATCGTTGGTAACTTCACCCTTAACGGTACCACTCTGACAGTGACACCTATGCAAAATACGGGTGGTACTTATGCAGATAATCTGAGCGGCACACTCGTTGTAACAGTACCCGCAGGAAAGGTGATAAAGATAACCGGTACGGCCCATCTTGAGGCTTCATACGACCACCTCTACATTTACGACGGTACCGACAGCGATACCGAGTTGCTACACGAAAGTAGCGGCACCACTGTGGACCTGGACTATATGACAACAGGCAACAAGGTGACCATCAAGTTTAATAGTGACGGATCGAACGGCTATACCAACAACAACATTATCCTTACCGTGATGGGTGCCGACGATGTGCCAGTAGAAATTGGTGCCACAGGCTACGCTACGCTCTACTACAGCGACCGCAACCTTGCAGTTCCTTCCGGACTGACGGCACAAACCTACTATATGTATAACCAGAAACTGACACTCTCGGGCGAGCATGCCATCATCCCCGCTGGCGAAGCCGTTGTGCTTCAGGGTACACCTAATACAACTTATGTACTGACGAAGACAGATGCAACCGAATCTAAAGATGCACGCAACCTGCTCTATGGTACCGACGCCGAAACCTTGGTTGACGCTTCTGGCTATAAATACTTCATCCTCTCGCTCAATGCCCTGCAAGAGACTGGCTCCGTAGGCTTCTACTATCAGGCAGGCACCGAGGGAAATAAGGTGACCAATGGCGCACACAAGGCATATCTGCGCGTGCCTCTGGCTGATGTTCCTGCCGGCGTAATGGGCTACAGGTTCGACGACGGCTCATCCACTACGGGTATTGACGGTGTTGAAATCGAGAAAGAAAACATGACCGACGCTAATGTATATACCATTGACGGACGTAAGGTTTCAGCCAACCACATGCAGAAAGGCATCTACATTGTGAATGGAAAGAAAGTTGTTGTAAAGTAAAAACATGACGATTATGAAGAAATACAATCAACCGGCAATCGACCTCCTGCCCATCAGCATTGAAGACTTGCTTTTAGACCTGTCAAAGGTGGAAGGTGGCGGACCACAGCTCATTCCTGGTCAGAAGCTCTTCCAAGAAGAGGACGAAGACAAACTGCCAGAGAATCCAAACCTCTGGAAAGAAAAATAAAATAAATGCTGCATTATTTCTGTCAGCGGCTTCCGAACAAACGGAAGCCGCTGCTGTATTTTTAGAATAATGCTCTTTCGCGTGTGCGCGCATTATATATTATGGTATAGCCACAATAAGAAAACAACGAATTTGTAAAGATTTCAGAAAAAGTTAGATTTTTCTCAAATTTTTCTTGAAAAGTTTTGGCGGTGTGAAAATTTGTTGTACTTTTGCAACCGCTTTCGGCTCAAAAATGAGCGAAACCAAAGAAGCGTTCTTTGAACAGATTAAATAGAAAAGAAACAGAAGTAGTACAAGAATAAGTCTGCTGCAGCAATGCAGCAGATGGGATTCCAGTCAATTAGTTTTCTTAAACTTGATAACTTCAAGTGCGTTCAGCATACAATTAGGACAGGACAGTGCCGTTGGCACTAATCCATGGATATTTTTTTACAATGGAGAGTTTGATCCTGGCTCAGGATGAACGCTAGCTACAGGCTTAA
>CALFJA010000044.1 GCA_937877605.1 uncultured Prevotellaceae bacterium
CACCGAAGAATTTTCTTACTGTCTTATAGAGATAGAGCATGTAGGAAGCCATGTTAGCAGCGGTCAGGGCTTTCCAGGCCTCTTCGACTACAATCATCTTCCGCACTCCTTTCAATCGTCGCATCTTGTTGATGAAAGCCTCCATGATGATGATGGTCACCACGGGAAACAGTTCCTTGTTGTCCTTGATGGAATCGATTTCAAACACGATGAAGCGCTTACTGAGCAGGTCTATGTTCTCCTTCGAGTTCAGCAGGAAGTCGTAGCGACCGCCACGGTAGTACTGGCGCAGCGTCGTCAGGAAGTTGTCGATGTTGAAGTCATCCTTCTCCACCTTGATGTCACGCTCCTGCATCTGCTGGCGGTACACGTCGCGCATATACTCGTAGAAGGTGTCGAAGCACGGCACGACGGTATGGTCTGCCTGTATCATGCTGATATAGGCCGACACGGCACTGCCCAACTCGCCTGATTCCGTCTTGGTGACCTCTTCGTTCTCACTCTTCCAGAGGGTAAGCAGCAGCGTTACGATGGAGTCCTTCTTTTCCACGTCGAAAACGAAATCGTCCGTATAGAACGGGTTGAACGAAATCGGGTGTTCCTCAGTGTAGGTGTAGTAGATGCCATCCTGCCCGTGCGTCTTACGGTGGATCATGGCACACAGCCCCGCATACGAGTGTCCTGTGTCAATCAGCACTACATGCGTACCCTGTTCGTAGTACTGGCGCACGACGTGGTTCATGAAGAAACTCTTTCCGCTGCCCGAAGGCCCCAGCACGAACTTGTTTCTATTCGTCGTGACACCCTTCTTCATCGGCAAATCAGAGATGTCGATGTGCAGCGGCTTTCCCGTCAGCCTGTCCACCATCTTGATGCCGAAGGGCGAGAGTGAACTGCGGTAGTTGGTCTCTTCCGTAAACAGGCAGACCGCTGGCTCGATGAAAGTATAGAACGACTCTTCCGCAGGGAAGTCACCCTCACTGCCAGGGATGCCGGACCAGTAGAGCGTCGGGCAATCGACGGTGTTGTGCCTCGGCATGCACTCCATGCTTGCCAACTGGCTTCCGATGTCGTTCTTGGCGTGCTTCAGTTCCTCGGCATCGTCGCTCCATGCTATCACGTTGTAGTGGGCACGGACGCTGATGAGTCCCTGGGAGTGCGCTTCGTTCAGGTACTGGTCTATCCACTCCTTGTTGATGGCGTTGCTCCGGCTGTAGCGGCTCAGCGAATGCATGTTCCTTGCTGTCTTCTCAAACCGCTGAAGGTTGTCATCGCTGTTGTCGATGAGCACATACTGGTTGTAGATGTGGTTGCAGGGCAGCAGCAGTCCCACGGGACTGGCGAACGACAGGCGACAGTCGCTTCGGTCTGTGCTCAGACGCTCATAGCGAACATCTGTTCCGACCTTGGCAGGGAGGTCGTTCACGTCTGAGAGGGTGAAGAGGCACAGACGGTTGTCGCCAATCCTCATTTCGGCTGGATCGAGGTCGATGTCCTGAAGCGAGGCATTATCCTCCGGCATCAGCGACAAGTAGCGTTCTATCACCCCGGCCTTGCGACGGGTGCCGACAATCTCACGGTCACTCAACTTACGAAGTCGCACAAATCCGGAGTCGTTCATAATGCGCTCGAACTGCTCCACAGACTCCAAGAAGCGAGAGGCCGTTTCCTTATTCAGTTCCTTCGGGATGATGTGGCCACGGCAGAGTGTTGAAAAGTTGCTCTGCATCCTGTTCCTCTCCTTGGTGGTTTTGGTCAGATAGAGATAGCACGTATGCTTCAGGTAGGGACGCTCATTGAAGTGGCGTTCAAAACTACGTGACAGGAAACTCATACCGCTCTGCAACTCCGGCTTGTAAGTCTCACGGATGAACCAGTCCTGCTTGTGGAT
>CALFJA010000045.1 GCA_937877605.1 uncultured Prevotellaceae bacterium
TCAGCCCGAGCAGTGCCTGGATCTGGTCGAACTTGTTCATGTACTTGCGCTGGTCGAGCAGGATCTTGCAGTCGGAGTTGTTGATAATACTCTCCTTCACGATGGGCGACGATATGATGTCGTCCACCTCCTGCGTCACCACGACGGCCTCACCGAAGAATTTTCTTACTGTCTTATAGAGATAGAGCATGTAGGAAGCCATGTTGGCAGCGGTCAGGGCTTTCCAAGCCTCTTCGACAACAATCATCTTGCGCACGCCCTTCAGCCGTCGCATCTTGTTGATGAACGCCTCCATGATGATGATGGTCACGACAGGAAACAGTTCCTTGTTATCCTTAATGGAGTCTATTTCAAACACGATGAAGCGTTTGCTGAGCAGGTCGATGTTCTCTTTCGAGTTCAGCAGAAAGTCGTAGCGACCGCCCCTGTAGTACTGGCGAAGCGTCGTCAGGAAATTGTCGATGTTGAAATCTTCCTTCTCCACCTTGATGTCACGCTCCTGCATCTGCTGACGGTACACGTCGCGCATGTATTCATAGAAGGTGTCGAAGCACGGCACGATGTTGTGGTCTGCCTGGATCATGCTGATGTAGGCTGACACGGCACTGCCCAACTCGCCCGATTCGGTCTTCGTGACTTCCTCCGTCTCACTCTTCCAGAGCGTCAGCAGCAGCGTCACTATCGAGTCCTTCTTCTCCACGTCAAACACATAGTCATCCGTATAGAACGGGTTGAACGAGATCGGGTGCTCCTCGGTATAGGTGTAGTAAATACCATCCTTGCCATGCGTCTTTCGGTGGATCTGATTGCACAGTCCCCAGTACGAGTGTCCCGTGTCAATCAGCACGACGTGGGTACCCTGCTCATAGTACTGGCGCACGACATGGCACATGAAGAACGACTTTCCGCTGCCCGACGGCCCCAGCACGAACTTGTTTCTGTTCGTCGTGATGCCTTTCTTCATCGGCAGGTCGCTTATGTCGATGTGCAGCGGCTTTCCCGTCAGTCTGTCCACCATCTTGATGCCGAAGGGTGACAATGAACTGCGATAGTTCGTTTCCTCTGTAAAGAGGCATACCGCAGGCTCGATGAAGGTGTAGAACGACTCTTCCGCAGGGAAGTCGGCCTCGTTGCCGGGGATGCCAGACCAGTAGAGCGTCGGGCAATCGACGGTGTTGTGCCTCGGCATACACTCCATACTGGCCAACTGGCTTCCGATGTCGTTCTTGGCGTGCTTCAGTTCCTCCGCGTCATCGCTCCACGCTATCACGTTGTAGTGGGCACGGACGCTGATGAGTCCCTGAGAATGGGCTTCGTTCAGATAGAGGTCTATCCATTCCTTGTTGATAGCGTTGCTCCGGCTGTACTTGCTCAGCGACTGCATATTCCTTGCAGTCTTCTCAAACCGCTGCAGGTTGTCATCGCTATTGTCAATGAGCACAAACTGGTTGTAGATGTGGTTGCAGGGCAGCAGCAGTCCCACGGGACTGGCGAATGACAGGCGGCAGTCGCTTCGGTCTGTGCTCAATCGTTCATAGCGGACATCCGTTCCAACTCTGGCAGGGAGGTCGTTTACATCTGAGAGTGTGAAAAGGCACAGGCGGTTGTCGCCAATTCTCATCTCAACAGGTTCGAGGTCGATGTCCTGAAGAGAGGCATTTTCTTCTGGGTTCAGTGACAGATACCGCTCTATCAGTCCGGCCTTGCGACGGGTGCCGATAATCTCGTTGTCACTCAACTTACGAAGTCGCACAAATCCCGAGTCGTTCATGATGCGCTCGAACTGCTCCACAGACTCCAGGAAGCGAGAGGCCG
>CALFJA010000046.1 GCA_937877605.1 uncultured Prevotellaceae bacterium
TTGGGCAGCGATTCTTGGAGATTGGTCATCAAGGCCTTTTCAAATCGCAGATAACTCATGTATTTTAGGTTTTAGGAATAGATTTATTGTGTAAAGTTACGAAAGATTATTATTGGAGCAAACTTTTTACCGAAGTTTTTGTCATTTCACCTGGTTTTCATCTCCCACCGGACAATTTACAGCCTTCCACCAGGTATATACAAGACAGCAAGGGCGGTGCGACAATGATGTCGCACCGCCCTTCTTGTTACCATCTCTCGAAAGCATTACATCATTAAGCGTCTTGATGATGGTTCTCCCTGTCTTCCGTTGTAATCCCGCAACTGCAGGGCTTTGATTGCCACACAGACGGAATGACAAGGCAAATATAATAAAAAAGAGAATTATAGAAAGAAAATCGGAAGAAATTTATCTACAATCTGCAACACCCAATAATTAAGCTCCCATCGCCATTGGAATTCCAATGGCGATGGGAGCTTAATGGTAACAATTTGTTATTTCTTCTCGGGGATTTCCCTGATGACCATGTCGGGGGGACATTCGTACATGACGCGGGCATGGTTGGTGCGGATGAGCTGGGTGTCGACAAGTTGGCCGGTGAGGCGGTCGTGGGTGTCGCGGAATACTTGGCCGTTGCGGTAGACGATGCCGCCCTCGCGGGAGAAGTATTCATCCTCGGCATGTATGTGGAAGGTGTGGGGCTGCTGTTCTGCAGCACGGAGCTCACCACAGAGGTATTCCTCGTCGGTCCAGAGGCGCAACTGGTAGGTGTTTCCGGTGTTGTTCTTCACGCGGTAGTCTATGTAGTTGTAGGAGATGCTGGTGCCCGTTCCGAAGGGTATCTGTCGTCCGAAGTCAGGGAAGAGGTCGAGGGCGTCGTGATGATGGTGCTCTACGATGGTGAGGTCGCTGTGGAGCACCATCCAGTGGATGAGGTTCGACAACTGGCACATGCCACCGCCAATGCCCTGTGCAGTCTGTCCCTTGGCGATGGTAAGCCCTTCCTTATAGCCTTTACGCTTAGTGGTGCGTCCTATCATGTGCCAGACGGAAAAAGTGTCACCCGGGTGAAGCATCAGTCCGTCGATGCGCTTAACGGCCAAGGCAAGATTGACCGCCTTGTTTTCCTGCAATTGCATGTTGACATTGCCCAGCCGGCGGCGGATGAGCGATTTGTGCTGATAGACAAGTACGGGCAAGGAGGTTTCCGTACGCTCCCTGGCAAAGTGTGTGTCACCGAAGAAGTCTCTCATGTGCCGCTTCAATATTTCCTTTTCGGTCGAAAGACGGTAGGTGAACGGGCATATCTCGCAGAACAGTTTTCGTTTCATTGGGTTAGGTTAAAGGTGGAAGGTGGAATGAGGAAGGTGAAGATGGGGCTATGGGATAATCAGGTTGATTACTTCCTGCTCCACGCGGATTTGGTAGGGAGGACGGGGATTGTCCATGAGCCGTCCGTCAATGCCCACCATGGCGTGGCGTGCCTCTTCGACGGTGAGTTCGCGTGTGCGGTAGGGATGCACGCTGCGGTGGTTGAGGAACTTCCCGCGCACGAAGAGGTAGATGCCTGCGAAGAGTTGCATCATCTCGGGATGATAGACCACCGACACATCGAGCATGCCGTTGTAGGGCACGGCGTTGGGTGTCTGCCCATAGCCAGTGCTGTTGCCAATGCAGACGGTCATCACCTTGCGCTTGATTTCCTCGGTGTCGATGCGGATTTTCATGGTGTATTCCAGCCGTTGGAAAATCATGAGCACGAAGGAGAAGAGGAACGACAGTGCACGCGAGCCGAAATAGTGGTGTGTCTGCCGGCGGAGGTTCATGATGGTGGCTACGAGTCCGATGTTGATGCAGTTGAGGAAATAGCGGTGGCAGGGCTCATCGTGCTTGTTCCTGTATCCGATGCGTCCCACATCAATCTTGCGTATCCGTCCGCGTTTGAGCCATTCCACGGTCTGGTCGATGTTGTCGTCCTCGAAGCCCCAGAAGTGGGCAAAGTCGTTCATCATTCCGTTAGGGATGATGCCGAGGGCTATCTGGTCGCGCACCCCCTTCTCTACCTGCATCAGGCAGTTGACGGCATCGTTGAGTGCAGAATCGCCTCCCACGATGACGATGGTCCGGTAGCCGTTGTTGATGAGCATCCTCACGAGGCGTTCCACACTGCCGGCGCTCTCGATCTGCAGGAAGTCGTAGTCCACTTGATGGGCTTTCAGGCTCTCCTCAATCTTTTCCCAGCGTTTCCCTTTCTGGAACCATCCGTTGCGGGGGCAGTAG
>CALFJA010000047.1 GCA_937877605.1 uncultured Prevotellaceae bacterium
TGTGATTGTTTCGTATCCTTATTCGAAATAGAATGTCAGTGCGATGATTTTCGAGCGTGCCTCCTTGGCAGACCCCGTGTAAGGCAGCATGTTCGTGTCGCGGATTTCCTTGGCATGATTCTTGTCAAGGCAGTTGGTGAGGCCATACATGAACTTCAGTTCCGGTCGCAGTTTGAAGAAGGGCAGGTAGAAGTCGCACCCGATTCCCACCTCGGCGAACACATCGAAGGAGTTCATCCGGAAATAGTCGTCGCGCGAACCGCTGAGGTTCAGCATCGGACTGACGCCCCCCATGATGTAGGGACGATGGTTGTTGAAGCGCGGAGCGGCAAAAATCATGTCGACAGGCACACCCACATAGATGGTCTTCATGTCCTGATGCTGCCGCGCCACCTCCTGAGGAGCAGCCGGATCGCCATAATTGACCGTGGTGAGATGGCGGTTGCCGAAATACATGGTCGGTGCAACGCGCAACTGGAAGTGGGTGCTCAGGCGGAATTCTCCCAGTACGCCCACCGTGAAACCTGGGTCCCAGGTATCCTGATCGGTCAATACCAGCACATCGCTGGTGGTGCCATCCTCGTTGACTATGGTCTGCGGGCCGACATTGACGAACTCCATGTCCTGCAAGTGGGTACCCACCTGGATGCCGAAGTGGAAAGGCCGCAAGTCGGTATAGGGCCGGTTCTGGACCTTCTGCAATTGAGCCTGCATGCATGCGACGCCGCCAATCAATGCAATAAATAGAGAAAATAATCGTTTCATACTGAAAATATAACGCACAACAACGCCGCTTATTGTACCAACACACCATTAAAAAACCACTAGAGAAAAGGAGGAAACAAAAAAAATCTAATCATTTGTAGGTATTTAAAAATAGTTTTATACCTTTGCAATCACGGAAGTAGGTATCAGCCCTGCTCCAATCAACACAGCATATTCACTCTTAAAACTGATAAGAACTATGGCTTATGTAATTAGCGAAGACTGCATTGCATGCGGTACATGTATTTCCGAATGCCCCGTTGAAGCAATTTCCGAGGGCGACATCTATTCCATCGACCCCGAAATGTGCACAGAGTGTGGCACATGCGCCAGCGTATGCCCCAACGAGGCTATCAGCCTGCCATAACGGGTAAGTGCAAATAGAAAAAAGAAAACATACAGAAAACGAGGGGGCTGCCTTTGATTGGCAGCCCCCTCGCACCTTTATATAGGAACAGGTAATATGCCCTATACCAGCGTATCCAGCTGGGCTTTCAGTTCCTTGAGCTGGTCGCGCACGGAAATCAGGGTCTCCAGAATGTCGGCCTTCTTCTCAACGCCCTGGCGGTTCTCGTTCAGGTACTTGCGGGCAGCCGACAGACGGAAACCGCGTACCTTCACCAGGTTGTATATGTTGCGCAGAATCTCAATGTCGCGGTCCTCATACTGACGCACTTTCGACCCCGAACGCGTCTTAGGACTCAGCTGGGGCAACTTCGTTTCCCAGTAGCGAAGCGTTGTTTCGCTCACATTCAGCATCTTCGACACCTCCGAAATGGAGTAATAGCGCTTGATGTTCTTATTCATAGCCAACACCATAGTTATTGCAGTTTTAATGGTTTAACACACTTCCTTGCGCCAAAGCAAGACCTTTCCGCAACGACGCCAAGGAAGAAAACAGTGGATGAAATCCTGCTATTTCTTTGCAAAAATACTAAAATTAGATAACTTTGCAACACTTTTCAGAAAATCTTATTTTTTATTCAACACATACCATCATGATGAAAGCCAACGAAATACGCGAATCATACAAGAAGTTTTTTGAGCAGAAGGGACATGTCATCGTCCCGTCAGCCCCCATGGTAATCAAGGACGACCCTACACTGATGTTCACCAACGCCGGCATGAATCAGTGGAAAGACGTCATTCTTGGCACCAAGCAGCCGGAACCGCGCCGCCGTGCAGACTCCCAGAAATGCCTGCGAGTGAGCGGAAAGCACAACGACCTGGAGGAAGTGGGCCACGACACCTACCACCACACCATGTTCGAGATGCTCGGCAACTGGTCGTTCGGCGACTACTTCAAGGAGGGTGCCATCGATATGGCATGGGAATATCTGGTCGATGTACTCCATCTGGACCCGAAAGACCTCTATGTTACCGTATTTGAAGGTGCGCCGGAAGAGGGTTTGCAGCGCGATGAGGAGGCCGCACGGCTTTGGCTGAAGCATGTTCCGGCCGACCACATCATCGATGGCAACAAGCACGACAACTTCTGGGAGATGGGCGATACTGGCCCCTGTGGCCCCTGTACGGAGATACACCTCGACTCGCGCAGCCCCGAAGAAAAGGCAAAAGTGCCTGGAAACGAGCTCGTCAACAAGGATAATCCACTGGTAATCGAAATCTGGAACATCGTGTTCATGCAGTTCAACCGCAAGAGCGACGGCTCACTCGAGCCCTTGGCCATGAATGTTATCGACACCGGTATGGGCTTCGAGCGCCTTGTCCGCGCACTGCAGGGAAAACAGTCGAACTACGACACCGATGTGTTCCAGCCCATCATCCATGCCGAAGAGCAGTTGACGGGCATGCTCTATGGCAAGAGCGAGGAGACCGATGTGGCCATGCGCGTTTGTGCCGACCACCTGCGTGCCGTCGCCTTCAGCATTGCCGACGGGCAGTTGCCAGGTAATGCCAAGGCCGGATATGTCATCCGCCGCATCCTCCGCCGTGCCGTCAGATATGCCTATACCTTCCTCAACCAGAAGGAAGCCTTCCTCCACCGCCTGCTTCCCACCCTGATTGCAGAGATGGGTGCTGCCTATCCCGAACTGAAGGCACAGCAGGAGCTCATCGGCAAGGTGATAAAAGAAGAAGAGGACTCCTTCCTCCGCACGCTGGAAAGGGGCATCAACCTGCTCAATTCGGCCATGGAAGCGCTCAAGGCCAGCCAGAAGACGGTGCTGGACGGTTCGGATGCTTTCCGGCTGTTCGACACCTATGGCTTCCCCTTGGACCTGACAGAGCTCATCTGCCGCGAAAACGGACTTACCGTTGACGAGGAGCAGTTCAACCGTGAGATGGAACAGCAGAAACAGCGTGCCCGCAACGCCGCACAGGTTGAGAACGGCGACTGGGTTGAACTGGCGCCGGGCGAACAGCAGTTCGTGGGCTACGACTATACGGAATACGAGTGCCGGATACTCCGCTACCGCCAAGTGAAACAGAAGAAAAACGAGTTCTACGAACTGGTGCTCGACTACACGCCCTTCTACGGAGAGATGGGCGGACAGGTAGGCGACCAGGGTGTGCTGGTGAGTGAGAACGAAACTGTTGAGGTTATCGACACAAAACGCGAGAACAACCAGTCGGTACACATCGTGAAAGCCCTCCCCAAGGACCTCGAGGCCCCCTTCATGGCCTGTGTCGACACCGACAAGCGTGAGGCCAGCGCCGCCAACCACACCGCCACCCACCTGCTGGACTATGCCCTGAAGCAGGTGCTCGGCGACCATGTGGAACAGAAGGGCTCGTTTGTCAGTGCCGACACGCTGCGCTTCGACTTCTCACACTTCCAGAAGGTGACCGACGAAGAGTTGCGCGAAGTGGAGCGTCTGGTCAACGACATGGTGCGTCAGGACATCCAGTTGGACGAGCACCGTGACCTGCCTATGGAGGAAGCGCAGAAGATGGGAGCCATAGCCCTGTTCGGAGAGAAGTACGGCGACCGTGTCAGAGTGGTCCGCTTCGGGCCGAGTTGCGAGTTCTGCGGTGGCATCCATGCCTCCAGCACGGGCAAGATAGGCATGTTCAAAATCGTGAGCGAGGCCAGCGTGGCCGCCGGTATCCGCCGCATCGAGGCCCTGACCGGCAAGAACTGCGAAGAGGCCGTCTATGTGTTGGAAGACAACCTCCGTGCACTGAAGGCCATGTTCAACAACGCCAAGGACCTCAAGGCAGTCGTCGGGAAGTTCATCGAAGAGCACGACGACATGCGGAAGACCATCGAACAGTTCAAGGCGCAGGCCGTTGAGCGCACCAAGCAGATGCTGCTCGACCGCAAGGAGGCAATCGGCGGTGTCACCGTTGTCAAGGCCGTGCTGCCCGTCGATGCCAATACCGCCAAGGACCTGGTTTTCAAAGTGCGCCAGGCAGTGCCCGAAAACCTGCTGTGCGTCATCGGTTCGACCGCCAACGACAAGCCGCTGCTGAGCATCATGCTCAGTGACGACCTTGTGAAGGAGCGTAACCTGAATGCCGGACAGATGGTGCGAGAGGCCGCCAAGCTGATACAAGGCGGAGGAGGAGGCCAGCCGCACTACGCACAGGCTGGCGGCAAGTTGCTGGACGGCATCCATGCCGCTGTCGAAAAGGTGATTGAACTGGCCGGAATCTGACCCGACCGGAACCGATACAAACTTCGTCAGACTTCAATCTGACTGTCAAATAGCCCTTCTGAACGCAGTTGGGCTATTTTTTTTTGGAAGGTTTCCGCATCGACCAGCCTGCCGCGCGGGGTTCGTACCTGCGGAAACTGGATGAAATAGGGGTCGGTGGTGGAATAGAAGGCGTAGGAACTGATGTGCCGGGCGCGGGCCAGCTGGCGGTTGATGCCGTCCAGGTAGTTCGGGTTCACCACCGAAAGGAAATGCCTGTCGTCGGTAGTGACGATGGCCAGCACCAGATAACGCCGGTCCTGCTGGTACTGGGGGCTGATGGAAAGGCCTTCCGTCCTGATGGAGATTTTGATGTCCCAGCCGCAGTTTTGGTTCAGCTGCTGTTGTATCGACCTGAATAGCTGGCCGTGGGCAGAGGTGTCTTTCAGTTGCTTGCTGGCCACGAAGAGGTGTATCATCTCGTGAAGGAGGATGTTCTGGCAGTCCCATTCGGTCAGGATATAGTAGTTGGAGAGTCCCAGGCGGAAGTCGCTGGGACCTTTCTTCGGGTGCTTGCGGTCGCATTTGTAGCCCAGGCAGCCCAGTCGCTTGCGTGCATGGGAGACATACAGGTACGGTTTTGGCAGTTCACCCTTGAAATAAATGCGGTTGAACTCGTCGAACCAGGTTTCCATCCACTCTCTCGTCAGTTTCATTCTGCGTTGTTTACGGTTAGCACGATGTACTCCGAGCGGGTTCCGATGCGGAACTTTCCGCCCCAGATGCCCATGCCGCTGCTGACATAGTAGTCGGTGTTGCCGCGCCGGTGGGTGCCGAAGGCCTTTTCGTACATCAGGTCTTCAATCCACGAGATGGGCCATACCTGCCCATAGTGGGTGTGTCCGCTTAGTTGGAAGTCAACCCCACATTGCTCAGCCTCTTCCAGATGGTAGGGCTGGTGGTCAAGCAATATGGTGAAAGCCTGTGGATTGCAATGGGCCATCAGGTTCTTCAGCGGCAGCCGCCGGGAGTTGGTGCGGTCGTCACGGCCAACAATCTGTATGCCCTTTACCGTGACAACGGAATCGATGAGCAACTGTATACCGGCATCCTTATAGAACTGCCGGGCCGCAAACGAGTTGGCATAGTACTCATGATTGCCCAGACAGGCGTAGACGGGAGCCGTCAGCCGGTGCCATTCCTCCGCCATGTTTTCGTCCGTGAGGGGCCTGACGCTGATGTCGACAATGTCACCGCCAATCAGGATGAGGTCGGGGTTCTCTGCATTGATAAGGTTCACCCACCGCGAGAACTCGGCCCGGCGGTTATGGTAACCCAGGTGCAGGTCGCTCAGCATCACGATTTTCAGCGGCTGCTGCAACTGCTTCTTTGTGGCGATTTCCATGGGCTGGCGCACCTTCCGCAGGTAGTTCCAATGCCCGTAGGTGAGCAGCGCCACCAAGAACAGGGCAATGCCTGCCGTCCCCTTCACGCTGTTGAAGAGCCAGCCGCGGGGCACGATTCCGCAAAGCCGGCCGAAGTCGAGCAGCAGGAAGGTCAGCACCAGATAGAGAAGGACTATCGGCCATGAGGTGAGTACCTCGTAAAGAGCGATGGCCGTGGGACGGGAAAAGGAGTCCACCCCCGAACGCAGGTAGAAAACCATGCCGAGAAATCCCGACAGCAGCAGGGCCACGGCAGCCACTTTCCACACCGCCGAAGTGGGCAAAAGCCACCATAGCCGCCACGAGGCATAGAACATGCCGGCCAGCGGAAGCAGCAGAAATACGATGAGCCAGAGTTTCATAGCCGCAAAGATACGAAAAATAGCGAAGAGCGGAAAAATGAAGCGTGAAGAGTTTGGTCCTCCCACCTGACAACCATGTCCAGATTTCTTACTAAATTCCCGTTCCGTTAACATTTCTGCCGCGTTAAAATCCAGCCAACGCCCCCAGTGCCACCCGGGCGGAGAAATGCCCGTATACAGGACTTTGGCTGACAATCAGCAACTTACAGCCATATTCCAAGTCATTAGGCGCCCGTCGTTTTCCAACCGGGCGGCTCTTGCAGGCCAATTCCTACCCTTTCGCCCTGCGACCACTACCCTCTCGTTTGTTAAAAACAAGCCGCCTGCATGGTTTTTCCGACCGAGTTAATTCACATATCGCAATTATCCCGCTGCATTGCCGTCAAAATCAGCCCCAAAACCGGCAAATTAAATGTCAAGATTTCCGTTAAGCCAAATGGCCAGGGCAAAGTTTACTTTGGCTATGGCATGGCGAGAAAATCAACCGTTGAATGAAATGAAACGAAGATTTTTTGCCTGCTGCCAGATAAATACTATCTTTGTTGCTGACAAACAGCCACATACGAAACACAGGATTTGATTTATCATAAAAACCGGTTAAAGTCAAACTCTAAAAACATCGATAGGAATATGAGAAAACTGAGCATCTTTTTCATCGGCCTGATGCTGATGGCAACTGTAGGCGTAAATGCGCAGGAATACACAAAAGCCACCGTGAAAAACATAACCAAGAACTTCATCTCCACATTGATGGAAGGTGATTTGGAGGGTACATTGTTTTTTTTCGACCCAGGCTATGTGGCAGAGCAGCATGACAATTTCCTTGAAGGTCGCACAAAACAGTTTGTGGCCGAGTTCTTGGCAGGCAGTGTCAAGAAGGGGGCTAATTACTTGACTCCAGAACTCGACAGGATCAAGTCGATGAAGGTGAAGAAAACTCACTGCGACCCCGCGAAGGATGAAATCTATGCCGATGTGCAGATACTGATGGACTATGGCGTGAAATATACGGTGCGGCTTGAGTTGCGTGTCACCGAAGCTGGCGATCTGCGTTTCATCGGTGCAGTAGGATAAAACCTTCTTGTCTTGTTGGGGTCGGTTGCCTTTGGCTTTATCGATTTAATTTGCCATAAAACCGATTAAGTAAAAAAACAGAACGCAGGAAGCTTGTTTTTCTGCTTTCGACACAGTAATGCGTGGCCTTATCATGGGCACCTGTGAACTGGGAGCCAAGGAAATTAAAGAAACGATACTATGAAAAAAGAAACGATTAAGTTATGGGGGCTATCCCTCTTCTTGACCCTTTCCTGTGCTACGGTCTTATCTGCCTGTTCAGAAAGTGACAACTCCATTGAGCAGGACAGCGTATCAGCCATTGCCGACAAAGTTTGGGCTTTCAGCCAGAGCCACCCGGACGGATTTACGCTTGACATCCGAAAAATGGCAGAGCCGACTGAAGGAATAGCCGTCAGTTATGCAGAAACACAAAACAGTCATTCCCGCGATCAGCTCGACAAGGTTGTTTGCCACGCACTCAGTCACGACGGTTATGTGGGTGGGTGGCTGAATACAGAAAATGGGCTGTATTATTTTGACAGTACCAAACTCTTCCCAGAAACATCGCTCAAAGAGGCCATTCAGTTCGGACAGGAGAATGCCCAACATTCGGTTTTCATCCTTTCCACCTACACAGAGATTCCGACGGATGGAAAGGTTGCGGAAATCGTTGAACGAGGCACATTGCTTGTTGGCACTACAGGTGACTATCGGCCGCTGTCTTTCTGTGAGGCAGACGGGACATATTGGGGCTTTGGTATAGAAGTTGCCAAAGAAATTGCCAGCTATTTGGGGGTAGAGACCGGCTTTGTAAAGACCTCATGGCCAACACTGACAGCTGATGTGTTGGCAGAACCTCAGACCTTCGACCTTGCAATAGGTGGCATTACCATCACAGACACCCGTAAGGAAACCATGCTGATGAGTGAGGGTTATCTGGCCAACGGCAAGACCATCCTTTGCAGAGCCTCAGAGAGCGACAAGTACAAGTCTTTGGCCGACATCGACAAGCCAGAGGTGCGTGTGATGGTTAATCCTGGAGGACTCAACGAAAAGTTTGCCAACGAGAACCTCACGCATGCCACCATCATCGTCCACCAGAAGAACGAGGAAATACCCTCACTCATAGCAGAGGGAGAGGCCGATGTTATGATTACAGAAATCACCGAAGCCCCTTATTATGTACAAACTGACACCCGCCTTGCCGCCCCACTTTTAAACGAGCCGTTCACTCACGGAGAGATTGGAGTCTTGATGCAGAAGGGACAGGAGGATTTGTTGGAAATGGTGAATAACACCATCCTGAAAATGAAGTCTGACGGCACCCTCCGTCGCTTGCATGAAAAATACGGATTGGTATATGCCTATTAAGAATTAGAACTATGGAAGTCTGCCAAAATCAGGCCAAAAACCGGCAAATTAAATGTCAGGATTTTCGTTAAGCCAAATGGCCAGGGCAAAGTTTACTTTGGCTATGGCATGGCGAGAAAATCAACCGTTGAATGAAATGAAACGAAGATTTTTTGCCTGTTGCCAGACAAGCATTATCTTTGTTGCAGACAAATTGAGCACACCTTGGGGCAACAAACGAATAAAAAAAGCCAACGAAACAATCCTAAAGCCCCTTGAAATGATTGAATTTCTGTAGCGAAATACAACGCAAACCACTGTTACACAACAACATACAAAACACAGGATTTAACTTATCATAAAATCGATTAAGTTCAAACTTCATCGGTACTCACAAAGAATATGATGATATTGACGACATAAAAAACATATGAACTATGGCACAGATTAAGACGGAGAAACAATATGAGGCAGCGTGTGGGCGCATAAACGAGCTCCTACGTGTCGTAACGAACAAGACTCCAGCGGATGACAAACACCTGCTGGAACTTGACTTGATTTCTGACTTGGTGGCAGACTATGAGGAGGAACACTTCCCCGTAGAAACACCATCGCTTATGATTTAACTTATCATAAAATCGATTAAGTTCAAACTGAAAGGTTCTCCGAAGAGAACCGTGTGAAGGGGTGAATGATTGTCTTTCCAATGGAATTAATTGTTCATAAAAACAGATTAAATTCAAACAAAACAACTTGGATGAAGATGCTTTTATTCGGTAGTTTTTCCTGATATGCAAAAGATAATTATAGGCAATCAAAATTTTATTTCCTGACCAGTACATCTTATTTCAAGAATGTTTATTACCTTTGTCGTATTGTAATTTTTATCCACAAAATTTAAAACACTTAGCAACATGAAAAAGATTTTTAGTATTGCTGTCGTAGCACTTGCCGTAGCTGTATTCGCAGCATGCTCTTCAAAGCCGAAGCTTGAAGGAGAGGAAGTAGTGAAAAAGTATTTCACCTTCATCCAGCCAACAGGATGGGAAGTTGAAGACGGTGCAGACGAGAACAAGGTAATTTTGCACTTTGGAGACAGTGTAAAATACACGGTTACCGTAGAGGCTAACGACAATTGCACCTTTGAGAACGAGTTGAAATTCTACTCCGAAGAAGCAGACTTCTGCAAGGCACTGCCTGCTGATCAGGACATTCAGGCAAACGGTCTTACCTTCAAGGGTTTCCAGAAGCCAAGGGACCTGTACACCTTCTATATCACAGAACTGACCAACGCCGAGAAGGGAAAACTTACCGTGAGCGCATCTACCAACAGGTATGATGTTGACCCAATGCAGGAACAGATCATCAAAGATTTCATCGCTAATGTAAAACTCAACGAGAAGAAGGCTGAATAAACGCTCCTGGACGGGAAGGGCTATACCCTCTTCCCCAGAAAATTTGGCCGACATTTAACTGCTTATCGCATAAACGGCATCGGCTCCAAGCGTCAAAACTTGGAGCCGATGCTTTTTGGCCAATTATCAGATAAGCATTATCTTTGTTGCAGACAAACAGCCACATACGAAACACAGGACTTGATTTATCATAAAATCCATTAGACTCAAACATTTAAACTAAAAAAAATGCAGAAGATGAAAAGAAGACTATCGCTGGCAGTGCTCTGTGTTATGTTGCTATCAGCATGTGGAGGCAAGAAAGCCCAAGTGGAAAACGCAGATACCGTTGCAGACTCTACGATCGTGGCGGCAAAAGGCGATAAGGGGGTTGATACCGAAGTATTAAAACAGGAAAAGGAAGCCGTCAGAAGTTATGTCGAGCAGTTTTATAGTGATTGGAGCGATAAGGAACTGACAGACTATGACAATTTGAAACAGCACATTACTCCCAACCTCCAGAAGTTTTTGGCTGACGCATATGAATTTGACTGCGAAGGCGAATGCCTGGCTGTGTGGAAGTTCTTCTATGAGGGCGGTGGCGATGTCGGTGAGATAAAGTCACGACAGATAACAGCCCGCGATGCAAGACATGTCCTTGTAGAAAACAAGTATGAGAACTATGAGTATGATGTGCTTCTTACGGTGGTAAGGGATGCCGACACTTTCAGGATAGACAGTCTGAAGCAAGAAAGATCAGAGTATATTGATTAAATGAAATGGCTGTTACTTGCAAGTAATATTTTCACGCATTTTCCGTTTATATGTAAGAGGAGACAAGGAGCAAGCCCAAGGAACCCTTTTACCTTAAGAGGGAGAGAGAGTAAAGTGGGGCTTGCATCTATTCTCTTCGATGGAAGTGAGTATGTCTGCGATTACGACTATTTTTAATGCTTTCGTGAGATGATGTTCGAGATAAGGCGATATGTGTCAGAGCATGAATCGGAATGGAACCGGTTTGTGGTTCAGTCGAAGAATGGCACTTTTCTCTTCAACCGGAGTTATATGGACTACCATCGCGACCGGTTCAACGACCATTCACTGATGTTTTACCTTGACGGACGCCTTTGTGCCTTGATGCCTGCCCATGAAGAGGGTGAAATATTCTGTACTCACCGCGGTCTTACCTATGGCGGCTTGGTAATGGACAGCAAGACTACTGCTGCACAAACCGTTATATTGTTCAAAGAACTCAACGACTATTTGCGCAATCATGGTTTCCGACAAGTACTTTACAAGTGTGTTCCATGGATTTATCATCAGATGGCTGCAGAAGAAGATCTCTACGCCATTTCCAGAGTTTGCGATGCCCGCCTGGCCTCCCGTGACCTGGGAACTGCCATTGTCCAGCGCAATGCCATCCGATGGGAAAGGATACGCCGCAGGGCACTGAAACGCGCACAGGAAGCAGGTGTTGTTGTGGCACGAAGCAACGATTACGCGGGGTTTTGGGATGTGCTTAATGGAAACCTTGCCCAGAAGTATAACTCAAGACCTGTTCATACCTTGCAAGAAATAGAATTGCTGAGTTCGCGCTTCCCAAAGAATATCGTGCTCTATTTAGCGCAGAAGGACGGTGAGATTCTTGCCGGCATGGTGCTTTATGTCAGCAGCCAGGTAGTTCGTGCCCAATACAGTTCGGCCAGTCCGCTAGGAAAACAGTTAGGAGCCATTGATATAATTTACGACCAGGTGATCAACCACGACTACCGTGAGTTGCCTTATTTTGAATTTGGCACATCAGCATTGAGTAACACCAATGCCATTAACGAATCACTCATTTTCCAAAAAGAAGGCTTTGGCGGACGGGGACTATGCTTTGACACATACCAATGGGAACTGTAGAAGGGGCTTTGCCATGAGAGGCAAGGGCACAATTCCCCAATAAAATACAAAGACGAATGGTAACAATTATAATAATAATTATCACATGCCTGGTGAGCATCTACTTTACGGGGAACAAGAAAGGCATCTCAAAAATGATGTTCAATGCCTATCTGGTTTGGTATGGTAAGCAATGGTACAGAATGCTCTCCAGCGGATTGGTACATGCAGGCATCGCCCATCTGGCCTTCAACATGCTTACCCTGTACTTCTTCGGTCCCATCGTGGAGGAGTATTTCTCCTATTACTTTGGCGTCACGATGGGCAAGGCTGTTTTCATCTTTTTCTATATCAGTGCCATTGCCGTTGCCAGTCTTGCCGACCTCTGGAAGTTCCGCGACAATCCTGGATACAATGCGCTGGGTGCATCGGGAGCCGTCTCTGCCGTGCTCTTCGCCGCCATACTCTTCGAGCCGACCATGGGCATAAGCATATTCTTCGTGCCGTTTTTCATACCCGCCTATATCTTCGCACCACTCTACCTGGCCTACTGCTGGTATATGGCAAAAGCCAATGTCGATAACATCGGTCACACCGCCCATTTCTGCGGAGCACTCTATGGGCTGGTTTTCCCCTTAGTGTTCAAGCCCCAGATATTTACCGACCTGCTGAACTACTACCTTTATTAATCCTGTCATGAAAACACAAATACCCAAAGGCCGCAAGGTTACCATTAGCATTGTAAAGGCGAATGTTTTTGCCATAGTGCTCATGGTGGTGTCTGCCATTGCGTTCCTGCCCCCTTTCTTCATGATATGGAAAGACCGGAAAACCGTCAGCGAACTCTTTGGTGGCTTCGGCAACTGGAGTATTGTACCCATCCTAATGATAGCGGGCATTCTTGTTCATGAACTGATTCACGGCTTGACATGGGCTTGCTTTGCCAGGAACGGCTGGAAGAGCATCAGTTTCGGGGTGATATGGAAACTACTGACCCCCTACTGCCACTGCAACGAACCGATGCGCATCCCCGGCTACATGATGGGAGCCATGATGCCCTGCATCGTCCTTGGCATCATTCCTGCCATAGCATCCCTCTTCGTCGGCAGTCTGCCACTGCTCGTATGGGGAGTGTTTTTTGTTGCCGCCGCTGCCGGAGACATCTGGATGACATGGCTGCTCACCAAGGAAAATCGCAACAGTTTCGTGCTCGACCATCTCTCCGAAGCCGGGTTCTATGTCATTGACGAAGAATAAACACCCATAGGCGTCAATGGCAGATGCGGCTATTGGCTTGATTTTGCCCAGATGGGTTTCAAACATCATAAAACCAATTACATCGGAATTGTAATAACATTGTAACACACATTGTTTGCCGTAGCGCTGGTTTTATCATAATATTGCCATGTAAAGCCAGTATCTACGCATGAAACACGAACAAATCTACGCCGACGGGGAGTTCATCACCTTGCCAATAGTGGAGAACTACCGCGACTGCGTAGAACTCATTCGATCCGATACCTATCGCCATACCGGAAGCCATTTGCCGCTGTGGCGCATCTGGCTCATGGGGTTTACCCGTAAGTCTGTCGGATTTGCGCTGTGGTGGCGTATGGCCACGCACCGAGGGCTGCTCTACCCGCTTTGCAAATGGAAACTGCAGTCATACAAGCGGCAGTATGGGCTCTTCATCCCAACCAGCGTGCGCATTGGATACGGATTCTACATCCAGCATTGCTGCGGACTGGTCATCAACAGCAACGCCGTCATTGGCAACAATGTACACATAGGACAATTTACCACCATTGGCAGCAATCTTCCCCAAGCTGCCGTTATTGGCAACAATGTCTATATTGGTCCCAATGTATGCATCGTCGACAATGTGGTGGTGCATTCCAATGTCACCATCGGTGCAGGTGCCGTGGTTACACGCAATGCACACTCCGGCACCACCATTGCTGGAGTTCCCGCCAAGCCCATTAGCCAACGTCACCACCAAGAATACATCCGGCACCCCTGGACTTTTTGAGGAAGAACACACGCCACAATACCTTTTATATATTTATAAGGATGGATAATTGCTGACAAATTGTCACAAAATGGCAGTTGGCACATGCTTTGTTGTATGTATTGCAGAATTTTTCAAAATCAAACGCACAACAAGAACAAAAAACATACAACTATGGGAAAAATTATTGGAATAGACTTAGGAACCACGAACTCTTGTGTTGCCGTATTCGAAGGCAATGAACCCGTGGTAATTGCCAACAGCGAAGGCAAGCGTACAACTCCTTCGGTTGTCGGATTCGTAAACGATGGTGAGCGTAAGGTGGGCGACCCTGCCAAGCGTCAGGCCATCACCAACCCGAAAAACACCGTCTACAGTATCAAACGATTCATGGGCGAGACCTATGAACAGTCAAGAAAGGAAGCCGAGCGCGTTCCCTTCACGGTTGTCAACGAGGGTGGATACCCACGCGTCGACATCAATGGACGCAAGTATACCCCGCAGGAAATCTCTGCTATGGTGCTCCAGAAAATGAAAAAGACCGCAGAGGACTACCTCGGACAGGAAGTGACCGATGCCGTCATCACCGTACCGGCATACTTCAGCGACTCGCAACGCCAGGCTACGAAGGAAGCCGGACAAATTGCAGGTCTGAATGTACAGCGCATCGTCAACGAACCTACCGCAGCCGCACTGGCTTACGGTGTCGACAAAGCTAACAAGGATATGAAGATTGCCGTGTTCGACCTCGGTGGCGGTACCTTCGACATCTCCATCCTCGAGTTCGGCGGCGGCGTGTTCGAAGTGCTCTCCACCAACGGTGACACCCACCTCGGAGGCGACGACTTCGACCAGGTAATCATCGACTGGCTCGTAAGCGACTTCCGCTCGAACGAAGGCATTGACCTGTCGAAAGACCCGATGGCCATGCAACGACTGAAAGAGGCTGCCGAGAAAGCAAAGATTGAACTCTCGTCTACCACCTCTACGGAAATAAACCTGCCGTACATCTCGGCAGAAGGCGGTGTACCCAAACATCTGGTGAAGACCCTTACCCGTTCACAGTTTGAACAACTGGCACACGAACTCATTCAGGCCTGCCTCGTACCCTGCCAGAATGCCATGCGCGATGCAAAATTGCAGACTTCTGACATCGATGAAGTAATCCTCGTGGGCGGTTCAAGCCGTATACCAGCCGTACAGACTCTCGTGAAGAATTACTTCGGCAAAGAACCGTCGAAGGGCGTCAACCCCGACGAAGTGGTAGCCGTTGGTGCATCCATCCAGGGTGCAATCCTGAACAAGGAAGGTGGCGTAGGCGACATCGTCCTGCTGGATGTCACCCCGTTGACGCTCGGAATCGAGACAATGGGCGGTGTTATGACAAAACTCATCGAAGCCAACTCGACCATCCCCTGCAAGAAGAGCGAAATCTTCTCCACCGCCGTCGACAACCAGACTGCCGTGACCATTCATGTGCTCCAGGGTGAACGCCCAATGGCCGCACAGAACAAGAGCATCGGACAGTTCAACCTCGAAGGCATTGCGCCGGCACGCCGCGGTGTCCCGCAGATTGAGGTAACCTTCGACATCGATGCCAACGGTATCCTCAATGTCAGTGCCAAAGACAAGGCCACAGGCAAGGAGCAGGCCATCCGTATCGAAGCTTCAAGCGGCCTGAGCGAAGAGGAAATCAACCGAATGAAAGCTGAAGCCGAGCAGAACGCCGCCGCCGACAAGGCTGAGCGCGAAAGAGTGGACAAGTTGAATCAGGCCGACTCCATGATCTTCACCACCGAGAACTTCCTCAAGGACAACGGTGACAAGATTCCGGCCGACCACAAGCCTGGCATCGAAAGTGCACTGCAACAACTCAAGGACGCCCACAAGAATGCCGACATCGCAGCCATCGACACCGCCATGAACAACCTGAACCAGGTGTTGCAGACTGCCTCACAGCAGATGTATAGCCAGGCCGGCCCGCAACCCGGACCAGATGCAGGCGCACAAGGCTTCAATGGCGGTCAAGGCTTCGGCGGACAGCAACAAGCCGGCGGCCAGCAACCAAACGACAATGTCCAAGACGCCGACTTCGAGGAGGTGAAGTAAGGGCATACAGAACATTTGCTTAAAGGCCAACATTCCATAAGTATATTTTAAAGGTGCAATCCACACGGGTTGCACTTTTTTGTGCTATATTTACCGGCATCAAATGTAAAACCACTCTGAGATTAAAGGCATGAAGAAGTTTGTTTTTATAGCCATTTTGTTCCTCCTCCAAGCGGACATCTATGCCGTGACGGTGGAGACAACGGCGAACCTGAAGGTGTACTATCCTGATTTTTCAAGAATAGATCTGGTATGCGGGCAGATGCCCAAGATGGCTCAGAAGGATGTGGAGTTCTGTTGCGAGGCGGCATTTACCGGTGAATTGCTGACGGAGTTCCGGCATTCAAACATTGCCGACAACCACATCTGCAACGGGGAGATGAAGAAGGGCTATCGCTGCAAGGCGAACACCGGCGGTTTCGTATGGGGCAACGGCAAATGGAAGTTCATGCGGAAGGCTGACTACCCCACCACGGCCAGAGGTTGGAACATGGGGTTCTGCCAACTGCTTATCATCAAGAACGGCACCGTCAGACCCATTGGTACCAAAATGAAGAACAACAGGAACATCTACAGGGCATTGTGCGAGAAAAACGACAAGCTGTGCATCGTAGAGTCAAGAAAGGTTATGACCTACGAGTTCTTCGTAAAGTGCCTGAGCGCATACAAGGTTACCCATGCCTTATATCTGGACATGGGCCGTGGCTGGAACTATGCCTGGTATCGAAACGAAATGGGACAAGTGAAGGAAGTATTCCCTATGAGCAAATCGGCTCCAAGCTACAGGTTCAGAACGAACTGGATAACATTCTACAAATAACAAGGAAGGCACTCCACGGTGGAGTGCCTTCCTTGTTTATGTTTGCCTAAAGAGATTGTCAGTGATGGTGATGATGGCGTTGCTGACGGTCGGCGGTGTACTGTTTGTACTGCTTCTTGGTGAGAATTTTCTGCAGGCGCTCGTCATACTGCTGATGGATGGCCTGTTCCTTTTGGGGATGCATGCGTACATGCTGTGGCCTGCCACGGTGTCCTTGTCCCTGTCCTGCCTCCGGAGGAGTCTGTTCCTTGTGGTTATCGGCTTCTGCCTTGGGCGAGGCACCGGTCTGTCCGTCTACCTCTGGTTTGTCCGCAGGCTTGCCCTTCGGACCGCGCATGGGGCCACCTGGACGCGGGGTGGGGAACTGGGTCTCAAACCACTGGTTCAACTCCAGCAACTTCGTTTCCTGCTTTTTGTTCAGTCCATACTGTGCCACCATTTTCTTGGTGCGCACCTGTGCCATTTCTTCCTTGCTGAGCTGTTTGTGCTCCCCGTCATGCTGGGATTGTGCCAAGGCGGCCAGTGAGAAGGCTGCCATTGCCACCATTGTAATCATTGTCTTCTTCATTATCATTAATTTTAGAGTGTTAGTCCGTTTCTATTTGTTTGATGCATTCCGCCGGGAACAGGTTTATTTCCATGACTTGTTTTTAAGTCATTTTAACCCTTCTGCCCCACTCCAACGCACAGAGGCCTGCCTTCCTTCATGGGGAAAGCAGGCCTCCGCCTATCTGTTTGACGGGTTATTTTTCCTTGATGGCCTCTTTTATCTTTGCCTCGAGTTCCTCAGCCAGTTCGGGATTGTCGCGCAGCAGTTCCTTCACCTTGTCGCGTCCCTGTCCCAGGCGTGTGCCCTCGTAGGAGAAGAACGAGCCGCTCTTCTTGATAATGTCGAGCTCCACGGCCAGGTCAATCAGTTCCGACACTTTCGAGATGCCCTCACCGAAGAGGATGTCGAACTCCGTCTTGCGGAAGGGAGGCGCTACCTTATTCTTAACCACGCGCACGCGTACATGGTTGCCCAATACCTCGTCTCCGTCTTTCACCGATGTCACCTTCCGGATGTCCAGCCGGACGGAGGCATAGAACTTCAGTGCATTACCTCCGGTGGTTGTTTCGGGATTGCCGTAGAGGATACCGATTTTCTCGCGGAGCTGGTTGATGAAAATACAGGTGGTGTTGGTTTTTGCCACGATGGAGGTCAGTTTGCGCAGAGCCTGGCTCATGAGTCGTGCCTGCAGGCCCACCATGGAGTCGCCCATGGCACCTTCAATTTCCTTCTTCGGGGTGAGTGCTGCCACGGAGTCGATTACCACGATGTCGATGGCACTCGACGAGATGAGTTGGTCGGCTATTGCCAGTGCCTGTTCACCGTTGTCGGGCTGCGAGATGAGCAGGTTGTCGACATCCACGCCGAGTTTCTCGGCATAGAAACGGTCGAAGGCATGTTCCGCATCGATGAAAGCTGCAATGCCACCCTGCTTCTGCACCTCGGCAATGGCATGGATGGCCAGTGTGGTCTTACCCGAAGATTCCGGGCCGAAGATTTCTATGATGCGTCCCTTCGGATAGCCTCCTACGCCCAGTGCCAGGTCGAGTCCGATGCTGCCGGTGGGAATCACTTCCACATTCTCCACATGCTCGTCGCCCAGTTTCATCACGGTACCCTTGCCGAAATCCTTATCTATCTTTGCCATTGCGGCTTGCAGTGCCTTCAGTTTCTCTTCGCGCTGGTTGGCCTGCTCGTCAATTTCTTTCTTTGCCATATCTGTGTTGGTTGTTTGGTGGTTTAGTCGTTTGGTGGTTTAGTTGTTTGGTGGTTTGGTGGTTTAGTTGTTTGGTGGTTTGGTGGTTTGGGGAGGCTGGTTATAATTCCAGGTCGCCGTCGAACACTTCGTGCCAGGGCAGTCCCTGTTTGTTCAGTTGTTCCATGAAGGGGTCTGGGTCGAAGTCTTCCACATTCCACACGCCGGGCTTGCGCCAGATGCCCTTCACAAACATCATGGCCCCAATCATGGCGGGCACGCCGGTGGTATAGCTCACGCCCTGCATGCCGGTTTCCTGATAGGCTTCCTGATGCTTGCAGTTGTTGTAGACATAGTAGGTGCGTTCCTTGCCGTCCTTCATTCCGCGGATGCGGCAGCCGATGGAGGTCTCGCCGTCGTAGTTCTCGCCGAGGTCCTGCGGGTTGGGCAGCACGGCCTTGAGGAACTGCAGGGGCACAATCTTCACCTTTACCTCCTGGTCGGGATTGTCGGCCAGCGGGGCTTCGTAGGTCAGTTCGTCTATTCGGCTCATGCCGATGTTCTGTATCACATCGAGATAGGTCAGGTACTGCTGTCCGAAGGTCATCCAGAAGCGTGCGCGGCGGATGGTGGGATAGTTCTTCACGAGCGACTCCAGTTCCTCGTGGTGCATCAGGTACGACTCGCGCGGACCAATGTTGGGATAGGTCAATGCCTTGTGCACCTCAAGCGGCTCGGTTTCAAGCCATTTCCCGTCTTCGTAGTAGAGTCCCTTCTGGGTAATCTCGCGGATGTTTATTTCGGGGTTGAAGTTGGTAGCGAAGGCTTTATGATGGTTGCCGGCGTTGCAGTCAACGATGTCGAGGTAGTTAATCTCGTCGAAGTGGTGCTTGGCGGCGTAGGCTGTATAGATGCCCGACACGCCCGGGTCGAAGCCACAGCCGAGTATGGCGGTGAGTCCGGCCTCTTCGAAGCGTTCCTTGTAGGCCCACTGCCAGGAGTATTCGAAGTGTGCCTCGTCCTTGGGTTCGTAGTTGGCGGTGTCGAGGTAGTTGCAGCCGCATGCCAGGCAGGCCTCCATGATGGTGAGGTCCTGGTAGGGCAGTGCCAGGTTGATGACAAGTTCAGGCTTGTAGTCGTTCATCAGTGCCTTGAGCTGCTCCACATCGTCGGCGTCGACCTGTGCCGTTCGGATGGGCATGTCGTAGCCCTTGCGGTGGATAGCCTCGACAATTTGGTCGCACTTCTGTTTCCTGCGTGATGCAATCATAAAGTCGGTGAACACTTCGCGGTTCTGTGCAATCTTGAAGGCAGCCACCGTGGCCACGCCTCCTGCTCCAATCATGAGTACTTTTGCCATTTTTCTCTGTTGTATTTGTGTTATTGTTGTGCTATTTCATTTTGCTGTTTATCTCATCTGCAGCGATTCCCAGGGCATTGAGCAGCGAGTAGCCGAGCATTTCCTGCCGGAAGTTGCCGCCTTGCACGGGTTCCATGGTGAATACGGTGGTGTGCAGCTGCTCGTGTGCCTGCTGCGCGGTCTGGCGCAGTTGCTGCATGAGTGCAGGGTTTTCTCCGTCGGGGACAACCATGAGGCGCTCCACTTTGGGCTCCGCCATGATGTTCCGCACCAAGTCAATCAGCACGCTGTCCTTGTCGGCCAGGTCCTCACCGGTAAGCGTGTGGAAGGAAAACTCGCCCAGGTGGTCGCTGAAGGCCTTGCCGTTGAGTTCCGTATAGAGGCCTGCCGGCTGGAAGTTGTCCATCTGGCGGAAGCGGCTGTCGTGGACCATCACCACCTGTATGTCGTTCTTCCCCTCACGGATGCCGCCGTCCAGTGCCAGGCAGTCGACCCATCGTGCCAGGTCGGCAGGCGGAATGGGGCGGCCCAGCATACGCTCGAAGTTGACAATGAGGTCGAAAGCCACTTTGTCGGCATAGGCGGCGTCTACCACCATCACATGCTTACTCCACTGGAAAGGCGTCATTTCAGTGCGTTGGTTTGTGTCTTACAAAAGTATAAAAACTTGACAGCAATGCCAAGCATTGGCAGCCGATTTTTTACCTTACCTGCCGAGCAGGAACTTCAGGGGCTGTTCCAGTCGCTGTGCCCAGTAGATTTCCATGTGCTGGTGTCCTTCGAAAACGATGGTGACGAAGTGCCGCGCGTCCCATCCCTGCGCCTTGAACTGCTGGTCCATGAGGTCCTGATAGGGTTTGTAGAGCCCGTCCAGGCCCACGGAGCCGCGGTCCATGTAGATGAGATGGGTGTTGGGCATCGCCAGCTTGTCCTTCACATAGCTGCGGAAGGCAGCTGCCCAGCGGTCAACAGCGGCAGGGTTGTTGACCAGTTCGTCGGAGAGAATCAGAGGGACATGGGTGGAGAGGCATCCGGCACCGCCGAACATCTGCGGGTATTCGCACACGGCATAGAGCGAGATAAGCCCGCCCATACTGGAGCCCATCACGAAGGTGTGCTCCGCAGTGGTCAGGGGCTGGTACTCCCTGTCGATGAACGGCTTGAGCTCTTCCACGATGAAGCGGAGATAGCGGTCGGCATTGAGCTTGTCGTAGTCCAACTTGGCCTTTTCGCTGTCGCCAAGATAGTTCCATGCTTTCTGCGGGAAGTAGTCCACGAGGCGGTCTTCGCCGATGTTGGCAATGGCAACGACGATGGTCGGGCGGATGGTGTTATCGGTGATGAGGCGCCCCATCACCTCGTCCACCTCCCATTCCTGGTGGTTCCAGGTGGCCAGGCTGTCGAAAATCTGTTGCCCGTCGTGCATATAGAGCACATCGACGGGCTGTCCCTTGGCGTAGCCCTCGGGCATCCACACGGCCACATCGCGCTGGCGGATGAGGTTGGAGTGGAAATTGGGGTAGACATCCAGTTTGCCTGTGCTCACTTTCTGCACGACGAGTCCTTTGTTGTTTTCCAGCTTTTGGGCGGAGAGCAGCATAGGCAGAAGTGCCAGCAAGATGGTCAGTGCCATCGGTCTGAACATTTTCTTCATGGTGTTTCGGTATGGTTTATGCTGCAAGAGCCCGTCGCTGGGTGGTGGCGGGCTCTTGCAGTGCGATGACTTTTCGTTGTTTTTATTTCTCTTTCTTTGAGGAGAAGAGTGATTTCAACTTGGCCCAGAAGCCCGATTTCTTCACTTCCTCGGCGGTTTCCTCCACTTTGTCGGAAACTTCCTCTACCACTTCCTCCACTTTTTCCTTGACGGCCTTGACGGTTTCGTTCTCCTTGAAGTCTTCGAAGGCATCTTCCACTTTTTCTTTCACTGCATCTACCTTCTCCTTCACTGCCTGCTTGGTCTCTTCGGAGGTGAGGTCCTGGACAACGCCTTCTACCTTTTCCTTTACGGCCTTGACAGTCTCGTTCTCCTTCAGGTCGTCAATCACATCAGCAACCTTTTCCTTCACGGCGTCTACCTTCTCCTTGACGGCCTGCTTGGTCTCGGGCGAGGTGAGGTCCTCAACAACGGCTTCCACCTTTTCCTTGACAGCCTTGACGGTCTCGTTCTCCTTCAGGTCGTCAATCACATCAGCAACCTTTTCCTTCACGGCATCGATGGCATCCTTGGCAGGTGCGGCTTCTCCGACGGCCTCTACCACTTCTTCGGCAGCCTTTACTTCGTTCTCAACTTCAGGTTTAAGTTCTTCTGGTCTCATTTTCAATTGTTTGTTATGTTTAGGTGCCTACTTCCTTTAGAGCGGTTCGGCTTTTTCTTATACCTTATTATATATATTAGAGGAGTCAAGACAATACCTCCCTCATTCCTCATTCCTCATTCCCCATTCCACCTTCCACCTTTAACTATCACAAAGATAGCAACATTCCATGGAAAATCAATACATTCTGCCGTTTTTTTCATTTGTTTCACACCGCAAGCTGTCGGAGCACTCCGAGGATGGGACATCCGCGGGGGCAAAAAAAGAAATCCCTGCGGTGTACCGCAGGGATTTCCTTCAATAATAGTTTAGCGTTCTTACTCCCAGACATTGGGGTTCTTGGGCAGTTCTTCTTCTTTCTCTTCCTTGAACAGATTCTGTCCTGGGATGAGCTGCGGACCACCGCCTTCCACCTTTGAGAGGTCGAGAAGCAACTCCTCTGTCTTGAGTTCTTCTACAGAGATAGCTGGTTGTTTGTACATTTTCATAATCGTTTAAAATTATTTCGTTTCTACATTTGTTATTTTACAACCACTTTCTTGCCGTTCATCACATAGATGCCCTTCGGCAGGTTCTGTGTGTTCTGAACGCGCACGCCGCTGATGGTGTATACACCCTGCTTCTGGCTGTTCTCGGTGTCTATATTGATATCGTTGATGCCAGTCACAGCACCGCCGCCGAATGCGAAGCCAATCACATTGGCAGGAACATCTGCAACAGGCACTACGGCATATGCCTTGTGAGCACCGTTTTCAAAGACACTCGTTTCGCCTGCAAGCTGTGTTTCGCCTGTTCCGGCTGGGAAGTAGAATCCGAGAGTTCCTTCCTTGTCAGTAGAATCGTAGTAACTGAGCACGAAGTAGTAGTAGTTCGGATCGGTGGTGATACCCTGAATGTAGTCCGTACCAGTCAGAATGTTGTTGGCATCAGCCTCATGGAAGTTGGTGTAGCTGTCTTCAACAATCTGCCAATAGGTTTGGGAAGCAGAAGTCCATGTCAAGAAACCTGTTCCCTTGGCAATTGCTGCGGTTTCACCCGTATGGTTATACCAAGCATTGCGAGTCAGAGTCTTGCTGCCTGAATTCACATTGTAGGTTTCAATCCACTGACCTACACCTGGAACGAGGTTGTAGTTGCCATAGTACATAGACATGCGAGAAACATTCTCGTGCGAATCTTCAGTGGTGTCAAGTTTAATTTCAACCTTTCTCACATAGATTTCAGGCTTTCCACTATAGATAGCGGCCACCGGTCCAGTTACGCGGAAGGTGTAAGAAGCCCAGTCTGCATCATCTTCAAGCGTACCAAGCAAGTTTGTTGCAAATACGCTCGGCTCATAAAGCTGAATGCCGTCAGTGTCAAAGTAATAGCGCGTACCGTCTTTTGTGATAGTACCTTCCATAGATATGAGGTCAGCACGGTTGTTGAAGCTTTCAATATAAGAATAATCAGTTCCACAATCTGTTGGTATTACGGTCTGACCACTCTCATATGTGAGGTTGTCAATAGTCGTAGCACTTGTTGTCTTGAACTCAGGAAGACCTCTATAGTTGCAAACGGTTCCTTCAATCCAGCCGTTCAGCTTGTCGCCAACTTGAAGTGTTGTACCAACAATCTGCTCCGATGTGTGAGCAAACAGGCAGATGGCCCAACTTCCTTCACGGATGTAAAGATTGTTGTTTGAAGAACCTGGAATCTTGTCAACTACCACAGCGTCGGTGAATTGCAGACGTACATGAGTTGCGATATCGGTACTTGTTGTTACTGATGGGTCGCAAACTTCGTTGATACTCTTGATGGTGTAAACCTTAATCAGGCTGATGGTAACTGAAGCTTCATTACTAAAGGTTGTACCACCGTCTGTAGTGGCAACTGCCTTGACAACGATGTCGGCATCAGCCATTGTCACTGTGATTGTATTAATCGTACTATCGTCAAGCACTTGCTTAGTGGAGCTGGTCTTAGGATCTGTTCCATCGGTGGTATACCAGATTTCTCCTGCATCGCCGTCGAAGTCAGTCTGCGATACGGTAATGGTTACGTCAGAACCCGTTTCGGCAGATGTTGCAGAAGGAGTAAGTACTGGTGTGTCAACAGTACTGCTTGGACGGTTGAGACTTACGAGTTGGTTGTTGGCTGCAAATTCGTAGGTAGTATTGTTGTATAATGTCAAATTTCCATAGACAACAACTTCATCGCCCACTTGGATATCATCCTCGCTGGTAAAGTTGTCACCATTGTAGCTCTTTCCACGGAAAGCCTGCAACTGTGCGCTTGTCGTACTGCCATCGGCAGAGATGTTGTAAGAGATGTTTCCATAGGATGCGCTGTAAGCAGTTACAATCTCTGAAACAATACCTGTGACATAAACGCCTGTTATTCCGGCGTTGGCATCGATGGCATTAATGGCATCGGCTACGGTGTAGGGGTCAGCCTCTGTACCGGCGTGCTCAAGATTTACAATGTTGTATACAGCCGTTGCAATTGAACTGCTTTCATATCCGGCAGCAGATGCGATGGCCTTGATGGTCTGCGAAGTACTGACGGTGATAGGGCCAGAGTAAACATCACCACTGACAACAGGGTCGTCGCCATTGGTTGTGTAGTAAATAGTTGCACC
>CALFJA010000048.1 GCA_937877605.1 uncultured Prevotellaceae bacterium
AGGCCCTCTTGCCTCGCTTTGCTTTGAACCTGTTCAACCTGCGGAGAGAACAGGAAGCAAAAAGCGAGGCCCTCTTGCCTCGCTTTGCTTTGAACCTGTTCAACCTGCGGAGAGAACAGGATTCGAACCTGCGAACCAGTTTTGCCGGTTACACGCTTTCCAGGCGTGCCTCTTCAACCACTCGAGCACCTCTCCTTAAAATATCGTTGCAAAAGTAATGCTTTCCGTCGAATTGCACAAATAGTTGACGCTTATTTTTTTCTTGCCACCCATTCGCAGGTGTCGCAGCAGATGGTTAACATGCCATCGGAAAGTGAAGGGATTAAAAATGTTGGGAGTCAAAAGTGCATTCGGACAAATATCCGGGTCTGTTGAAATCTTTTTAAGCCACTGTTGCACAGTTGGTTAAGCGTTTCTGCGCACGAACGGGCGGTGTGCGGTTTCCGTCTGGGCCCCAAATGCGTTCCGTTTTGGCCCCAAACGGACGATGAAAGAGCCCCAAACACGGTGCGTTTGGGGCTCTTTTGCAAAACAGATGTCCGACACGCCGTTTCAGGAGGCCTGCCGAGGTACTTTCAGTGCTGTTTTTTCACATGTTCGAGAAACTCCTCGTAGTCGCGTATATAATCGTCCTCGTCGAACGGTTCGGAGGCCAGCACCATGCAGACGGCGCCCGATGAGAAGTCGTCGAGCGTGCGCCAGGTATTGGTATCGACCAGAAGTCCCTGGTAGGGGTGGTTCATCAGGTAGGTGCGTTGCCGGCTGCCGTCGCTGAGTGTGACTTGGAACGAACCGCTTAGGGCCACGATGAGTTCCTTGCAGCACTTGTGTGCATGTCCTCCGCGGCTTTCTCCTGCGGGAACATCGTAGACCCAGTAGGCACGCTGGATGGCAAAGGGAATTCCGGTACCTCCCTCCACCACCGTGAGGTTGCCCCGGGGATCGACAATTTTCTGCAGCCGGATGGTATTTTCGGGTAACATAGTCATTCTTTTTGGTTGTATAAGGCCTGCTGCATGAGTTGCCATTCGGGTGTGATGGCCAGCCGGTGCAGGAGGCTGTCGATGTGTTCCATACAGGCTTCGGGTACCTCACTGCGCTCTTTCGCCATTGTGCCGAGCGACTCTTGGGCGTGGCCGAAGATGCCGAAGTAGCGGCACAGCAGCCGTTCATCGTCCACCGACAGCAGGTGCAGCAGGTGTTCGCAGTAGTGCTGCATCGTGTGCGAGACGCTGTCGGGGCTGTAGCGCAGCTGGAGCAGGAACTGCTGGAAGTCCTTCGTGATTGCTTCCATCTACCTGTTGCCGTACATCTGTTCGTAGTACTTCTGGTAATCGCCGCTCGTGACATCGGCAATCCAGTCCTGGTTCTCCAGGTTCCAACGGATGGTCTTCACTATTCCGTCGGCAAACTTGGTCTCGGGAAGCCATCCGAGTTCGGTCGAAATCTTGGTCGGATCGATGGCATAGCGGAGGTCATGTCCCAGCCGGTCGGTCACGAAAGTGATGAGGCGGTCGTCAATCCAGTCAATACGGATATTCCCGTCGGCATCCAGTTCCTTTTTGTGCAGGACGCTGCGCAATGCGGGCTCCTCCTCCATCAGCCGGCGAATGGTACGGATGGTCAGCCGGACAATGTCGATGTTCTTCATCTCGTTGTGGCCGCCCACATTATATACCTCGCCTTCCCGTCCCTTATGCACCACGAGATCGATGGCCTTGCAGTGGTCTTCCACATAGAGCCAGTCGCGCACATTCTCGCCCTTGCCGTACACCGGCAGCGGCTTTCCCGAAAGGATGTTGTTGATGATGAGCGGAATGAGCTTCTCGGGGAAGTGGTACGGACCGTAGTTGTTGCTGCATCGGGTGATGGACACGGGCATGTGGTAGGTGTCGCGGTAGGCCATGACAATCATGTCGGCCGATGTTTTCGACGCCGAATAGGGGCTGTGGGGGCACAGCGGCGTGGCTTCGGTGAAGAATCCGGACTCTCCGAGCGAGCCGTACACCTCGTCGGTGCTCACCTGATGGTAGCGTTTCCCGGGCTTCCAGAGGGGATAACCGTCGGCACCCTTGCCTGTTACCCACGCACGGCGGGCGGCATCCAGGATGTTCTGCGTGCCAAGAATATTCACGGAGAGGAACAGTTGCGGATCGTCAATGGAGCGGTCGACATGGCTCTCAGCGGCAAAATTCACCACGAAGTCGATGTCATGGTCGGCAAACAGACCGTCCACGAGTGCCCGGTCGCGAATATCGCCACGGACAAAGACACACCGCTGCCCGTCGATATCGTCCTTGATGGTGCCGAGGTTGCCGGCATAGGTCAGCGCATCGAGCACCACAACGCGGATGTCTTCATGGGCATACTTGTCGTGGAGCAGGTATTTCACAAAGTTTGCACCGATGAATCCGGCACCGCCTGTAACAAGATAGGTTTTCATAATCGTATCATTTGTTTTGTTTGTTTCCTATATCAATAACTTCACAATCAGTGAATTTATTGCCTTCTATGGTCAATCTTACCAGCGTGCGCTGCAGTTGCCATCCGTGATAGCCAGCCGCACCCGGGTTGATGCAGAGCATGTTGAGTGCCCTGTCGTACTTTATCTTGAGTATGTGGGAGTGCCCGCAGACAAAGAGTTGGGGCGGGTTCTGCCGGAGCATCAGCCTGACAGAAGGGTCGTACTTGCCCGGATAGCCGCCGATGTGCTTCAGCAGCACCTCCACTTCCTCGCACCTGAAACGCACCACCTCACCATATATGCGGCGGATGTCTGCCCCGTCTATGTTGCCGGCCACCACTCGTGTCAGCCGGAAGGCCTGCAACTGGTCAATAACCGCCATGTCGCCCACATCGCCGGCATGCCATATCTCATCGCACGGCTCGAAGTAGTCGAACACCTTCGGGTCGAGATAACTGTGAGTGTCGCTCAAAATGCCTATGCGTTTCATCCTCTTGTGGTCTTATGCTGTCACTGTTCCATCTTGTCACGGACGAAGCTGGCAATCAGTTCCGCCGTTTTCTCAATGCCCAACACCGACGAATCGACGCAGAGATCGTAACTCTCGGCAGCCCCCCACCGCTTGCCTGTGTAGAAATTGTAGTACTCCATGCGGCGGTTTTCCTTCGCCGAGAGTATTTTCCGGGCCTTCCGCTCATCGCAGCCGTGGCGTTCCATCACCCGTTCGAGGCGCTTCTGCAACGGAGAGGTGACGAACACATTGACCACATTGGGGCTGTCGCGAAGAATGTAGTCGGCACACCGGCCCACAAACACGCAGTTTCCTTCCTTGGCCGCCTTGCGGATGGCATCGCTCTGCAACTGAAACAACGACTCTTCCTGCCCGGGATTGCGCACGGTCATCACCGTAGTACGGAGCGGAAACAGGGTTGCCCCGATGGCAGTAAAGAAACTTTTGTGCTCGTCGTTCTGCTTAAACATCTGCTCACTGTAGCCACTCTCCCGTGCAGCCAGGTTCAAGATCTCGCTGTCGTAGAGCTTGGCGTCGAACATTTTTGCCAGCAACTGGGCTATTTTTCCGCCTCCGCTGCCAAACTGACGGCCTATGATGATAATCAAGGGTGACTGGTTCATATCTCAAGGGGTATTTAACTGTTTTCTGAATTTACGCATGTAGGCCGCCATGAGGATGAAAGCCACGACGGCAGCGGTAAGGTCTGATGCCGGCAGCGAGGCCCACACGCCGTTCAGTCCATAGAAGCGGGGCAATACCATCAGCATGGGCAGGAGGAAAAGGAGCTGCCGCGAGAGCGAGAGAAAGATGCTGACTTTCACCTTTCCAATGCATTGGAAGAAGTTGGTGACCACCATCTGGAATCCGATGATGGGGAAGACGGCCATGTTGATGCGTATACCGTCGATGCCGAGGCGTATCAGTTCTTCGTCGGTTGTGAAGATTCTGGCACAGAAGCGCGGTGCAAACATGGCGATGCTCCAGCCAATGAGCATGATGACCGTGGCCGAAACGATGGCCAGATTGAGCACCCGGAGCATTCGGTTATAGTTGCGGGCACCGTAGTTATAGCCAGCAATGGGTTGCATGCCCTGGTTCAGTCCCACCACGAACATGACGAAAATCATGCCTATGCTGTTGGAAATGCTGTAGGCACCGACTGCCATGTCGCCGCCGTAACGCACAAACTGGTTGTTCATGAAGATGACAACCACGCAGGCACAGGCATTCATCAGGAACGGGGAGATGCCTATGCTGACGATGAGCTTGACCAGGTAGCGCTTCAGCCGGAGAGCGCTTCGGCGCAGATGGAGCAGTTGTCGCCGGTCGGAGAATATCCAGAGCTGCCACGACATGGCCATGGTCTGCGAGAGGATGGTGGCAAACGCTGCTCCGCGGATGCCCCATTTCCACCACCAGATGAACACCACATCGAGCAGGATGTTCATCGCTACGGTGAAGAGCGTGGCTGCCATGGCGTGCCGGGGCTTGCTGGCTGCACGCAGGACGGCATTCATTCCAAAGTACATGTGGGTCACGACATTGCCTGCCAGGATTACTTCCATGAACTCGCGGGCGTAAGGCAGGGTCTGTTCGCTGGCTCCGAAGAAGCGGAGTATGGGGTCGATGAATACGAGGCAGACCACGGCAAGTCCCACACCCAGGAGTATGTTCAGCGTGAAGGTGTTGCCCAGGAGGCGCTGTGCGGTCTCATAGTCCTTCTGCCCGAGTTTCACGCTGATGGCGGTGGAGGCTCCCACGCCCACGGCAGCCCCGAAGGCACCGCTCAGGTTCATGAAGGGGAAGGTGATGCCCAGCCCCGCAATGGCGTCGGGTCCCACCACCTGGCCGATGAAGGCACGGTCGATGATGTTGTAAAGCGACGACGCCACCATGGCAATCATGGCCGGGAGGGCATACTCGAACAAGAGTCTTCCCACCGGACGGGTTCCCAACTCAAGCGTGGCTTTCTTGTTGTCCATACCTTGCAAAGGTAAGCAAACCTTTTCACTGTGCGAAACAAACGCTGCATTTTCTGTGTTTGCATCCACCACATGCCCTGCAGAAAAAAATGTTTTGCCCGATTGGGAGCTGTCAAGAATTAAATTCGTACATTTGTTGGGCAATCAATACAGAGCATGGAACAGCACCGCACGCTATATGAACTGAACCAACTTGTACGCGATGCAGTTGAGATGAGCCTCGACGAAGCCTACTGGGTGGAGGCCGAACTGCAGGATGTCCGCATTTCGGGAGGTCACTGCTTCATGGTGCTTGTGGAGAAGTCGCCCGACGGTTCCACTCCCATTGCCCGCGCCGAAGCCGTTTGCTGGAGCCGCACATGGGCCGTGTTGCAGCGGCACTTCGAGCGTGTGGCCGGCCAGCCGTTTGCCAGCGGCATCAAGGTATTGCTCCAGGTGGTTGCCAGTTTCCACGAAGCACACGGCTTCAAGTGGGTGGTCAACGATGTGAACCCCACCTTCACGCTGGGCGACATGCTGCTGCGGCGCCGGCAAATCGTGGAAAAACTGAAGGCGAACGGCATCTACGACCTTCAGCACGGGCTCTCGCTGCCTGCCAACTGCCAGCGCATTGCCGTCGTTTCGAACGAAGGGGCGGCGGGGTTCGGCGATTTCTGCAACCAACTGGAGCACAACACCTACGGGCTGGCCTTCCGCCTGCGCCTCTACCCTGCCACGATGCAGGGCGAAATGGTGGAGCAGTCGATTGTCAATGCGCTGAACCAAATCTATCAGGACATTGAGGATGCTGACTGCGTGGTCATCATCCGCGGTGGCGGTGCCACTTCCGACATGAGCGGCTTCGACACTTACACGCTGGCAGAGAACATTGCCAACTTCCCCCTTCCCGTCATCACGGGCATCGGCCACCAGCGCGACGAGAGCATCGTGGACCTGGTTGCCTTCCAGAGTGCCAAGACTCCCACGGCCGTCGCTGCCCTGCTCGTGGAACACCAGCTGAGCCAATTGCAGATGCTCGGCCAGCTGTCGCAGCGCATGCAGATGGCAGCCGCCGAACGGTTGAACTGTGCCAAGGAACATGTGGTGCGGCTTTCGAATGCCATCAACTCACTGCTGGCACTCGTCACCACCCGGCAGGCAGCACGGCTGGACCAGATAGGCCGCGGGATGCAGGCCTGCGTGGAGCAGCGGTTGCTGAAGGAAAGCCATCGGCTGGAACTGATCCGGAACCGACTGGAACTGTCCGATCCTGCCAGACTGCTGCAAAAGGGCTACTCCTACACCCTGAAGGAGGGCAAGATGGTGAAGTCGGCAGCGCAACTGCAACCCGGCGACGACATAGAAACCCATCTGGCTGAGGGCAGTTTCCATGCAACCGTCACTTCGATTGACAATAAACAATAGACAATAACCAATAACCATTCAGTAATAAGCGATAATAACAACCATGAAATACGAAGAATCCATCAAGGAACTGGAAACGCTGGTGCGGCAGATTGAGCAGAACGAGCTGGACATTGACTCGCTGGCCAAGAACATCAAGAAGGCAAAGGTCCTGCTGGCGCAATGCCACGACCAACTGACCAAGATTAAACAGGAAGTGGAAGAGCAGCTGGACAGCCAGCCGTAGCCGTCGAGCGCATCAGTCGGTTAGTAAAAGAACAGGACAAATATCCGGGCGTTTTTGAGATGATTTCAAAGGAAAACGCCGCCGGATGTTAACGGTTTTTCACGCATTTTAACCAAAATCGGCCTTCGGAAGCCTAAGTTTCGCCCTCCGAAAGTCCAGGTCTTGTGTGCCAACACCCAGGCAGTTGCAATGCAAAACCTAGGCAGTTGGAAAACAGGAGCCTGAAAATCGGAAGAAAAAAGCCCGTAAGTTGCTGGCTGTCAGCAGGACTTCCGAATACGGGCATTTCTCCGCTTGGGTGGCACCGGATCCCACCGGCTGTTTTTTAACACGGCAGAAATGTTAACAAAACGGGATTTTAGTAAAAAGTCTTGACAGTATAAAGATAATCAGGCGGGAGGTTATTAGGTGGAATGTAAAAAAATGAAAGCATAAAAAAAGAGTTTTCATTTGGCGGTTCAAGGAAATAAAAGTATATTTGTAAGGAAAACACAACACATCCGTTATTAACCTATCAAAGGAGAGCAGTTTTATGACAAAGAACCTGGATTGGTCAAGCCTGACATTCGACTACCGTAAGACCGACTACAATGTTCGTTGCTACTACCGCGACGGCCATTGGGGAGCGGTGGAAGTCTCCACCGACGAGTACATACAGATGCACATGGCCGCCACTTGCCTGCACTATGGGCAGGAGGCGTTCGAAGGCATGAAGGCATTCCGCTGTCCCGACGGCAAGGTCAGGGCATTCCGGATAACCGAAAACGCTGCTCGCCTGCAGGAAACCTGCCGCGGCATCATGATGCCCGAGGTGCCCACAGAACTCTTCGTGGACATGGTGAAGCAGGTGGTACGGTTGAACGAAGACTACATCCCCCCCTACGAGAGCGGTGCCTCGCTGTATATCCGTCCGCTCATGGTGGGCATATCGAAGCAGGTTGGCGTCCGCCCGGCGAAAGAGTTTCTCTTCCTCATCCTGGTAACGCCCGTCGGACCTTATTTCAAGGGGGGGTTCAAGGCCAATCCCTATGTCATCATCCGCAACTACGACCGTGCCGCTCCGCTCGGAACAGGGCGCTTCAAGGTGGGCGGCAACTACGCTGCCAGCCTGAAGGCAAACCACATTGCGCATGAGAACGGCTACGCCTGCGAGTTCTACCTTGACGCAAAGGAAAAGAAATACATGGACGAATGCGGTGCCGCCAACTTCTTCGGCATCAAGGAAGGCACCTATATCACACCGCAGTCCACCTCCATTCTGCCCAGCGTGACCAACAAGTCGCTCATGCAGCTGGCCCGCGACCTGGGCATGAAGGTGGAACAGCGGCCTATACCGGAGGAAGAACTCAGCACCTTTGAGGAGGCGGGTGCCTGCGGAACGGCTGCCGTAATCAGTCCCATCTCCTACATCGACGACATGGAAACAGGCCGCCGCTACGCTTTTGGCGACGAGCCAGGCCCCGTGTCGAAACAACTCTACACCAAGCTGCGCAACATCCAGTATGGCATCGAGCCCGACACACATGGATGGAACACCATCATCATAGAATAGGTGGAAAGTGGAAGGAGGAAGGTAGAAGGAGAAATGAGGAAAAGAGCGAGGGGGATTTGCCTGGAAAGCAAATCCCCCTCGCCGTAAATTGTATGTATTGAAGACACCTGTGCCGTCCGTCAGATTTCCAGTCGGGGATATTTCTCCTTCAACAAGGCAATCTTTGCCTGCAGCACAGCCTGAAAGTCGCGGTGCTCCTGGCTCTCGGGATGGAAAGGACGGTGGGCCAGTGCTTCCTTCACGGGCTGCCAGTCGGCAAGGAAACGACGGGTCTCGTCGCTGAAAAAGGCCTGTCCGAACTGCTGCCAGATGAATTCCACGGCCTGTTCGGAAGGATGTATCATGTCGGCAGCATAGAAACGGTAGTCGCGCAACTGGTCCATGAGCAGTTCGTAGGCAGGAAAATAGACCACACGAGCGGGATAGCGTCTCGCCACCTGGTCGGCAGCCAACAACAGGGTGGCCTTGGAAAGCTGGCTGCCATGGTAGCCGTATTTGCGGTAGCGGATGGGACTGACGGTGAGAACAACGACGGCTTCGTCATTGAGTAGCGCCACGCGGTCGACGGCACGCGTCAGCCAGTCGGCACACTCTTCCACGCTGAGGCTCCGTTCGGTGAAGAGCCGTTGCGGGCGTTTCTGGCAGTTGTCCACAATTTGCCCCGTGCTGTTTTCAATGTACACGCGGTTCGTCCCCAAGGTAATGACCACCCATTTCGGGGCCGGCCCCTGATAGCGTTCGAGCGCATGCCAAACCGATGCCGGATTGTACATCACGCCGTCGGGATTGACCGCCACGGGGAACTTCTCCTCGGCAAAGCGCTGTCCCATGCGCTGGGCAAAGCAGGAGCCTACGAAGAGCATCCGGTCGAAGGGTGCTATCCGCAAATCGGTTTGGGGAAGGTCTACAACAGTCTGGAATTCCATAATATGCAGCGTTTCTATCCGTTATCAAAACTTAGTTTCATGTCGAAGAAGCGGGCAGTGGCATTGATGGCGTTGTCGGTGAGCAGGGTACGGATGCGCCGTGCTGCCTCCAGGTCCTTCGCCATCATGTAGAGGAAGCCTCCACCGCCGGCACCGGGCAGTTTGTAGCCGTAGCACAGGTCGTCGATGTGTGCTGTCAGTCGAGCCACCGCCGCAGGATTGGTGCCGCTGTCGAGCTGCTGGTTCTGCTGCCAGGTAGTACGCATGAGCCGTCCAACCTGTGCATAGTCGGCAGCCGAGATGGCATTACCCATGTCCGCAGCGTGCTCCTTCATCTGCCGCAACAGCGCCAACTGATGGTGCTCGTTGAGGAACATGCGGTGCACAATCTCTGCCAGGATGGTCTTTGCCGTGCGCTGGATGCCCGTGAAATAGAGCAGATGCAAGGGGGCATAGTCAGGATGTGTGTAGATGGTGTCAGGCAGTTCGGTCACCAAGGGCAACTGTTGGAATCCCACAGGGGTCTCCAGCAGTTTCACGCCCCCGAACAATCCGCCGAACTGGTCTTGCCAGCCACCACCCGTGGTGAGCAGTTGTTCCAACACAAGTGTTCGATATCCAATCGTTGAGCGGTCCCATCCCAACGAACAGAACTCATTTAGCGCATCCAGCACTGTGGCTGCCAAAATACTGCTTGTGCCCAAACCGCTGCCTGCAGGTACATTCGATTGCATCGTGACTGATATGCCACAGCCAAACGAAAGCAACTGCTGGCGCAACGAATCATAGCGTTCTGCACTGAATCTCGGCAGAAATCCTGCCAAAGCCAACGCTGCCTTGGGAATCGAGAAAGGACTGCCCACCTTGTTGTAGGCTGCCAACTGCTCGAATGTTTCTATCTGCTCCTCCGCATGGAGGTCCACACTCTTCACACGAATAACCGGCTCTGGAAGTGGTGCCACAATCGCTTGGAGAGGTAGTTCCCCGTCGAGCGACAGCGAGAAGTTGACCACTCGCCCACCCTCCAGCAGGCTGAAAGGCGGCGTGTCGGTCCATCCGCCGGCAATGTCGATGCGAACGGGATTCCGTTTCACCACCAGAAGACTTTCCTCCTGTTTCCAACAAGGACGCTGACGGTTGCCCAACGCTTCGGCAGTAAGTCCTTCACGCAACAAGGCAAAAGCTTTTTCATGATCAGCCTGTCCGTCTTCCGACTTACTGATGAGCAGTTCCGAACGGAACATCGCGGCGGAGATGCGGTCCATCAGCGGTGCATCGGATGGAAGAACGGCAGGTATCGCTACATTGTTTTGAACGAAAAGACGGCTCAACTGCTGCAAATCGGCATGATAGAACCGATTGTCGGCATGTTGTTTTTCAAGGAATGGCAACTGCTGTGCCAGGAAATCGTTGCGTTGCCGGAAGAGCCTGGGCAGGCAAGCCTGTGCTCCCAGACTGTCGGCAGAGAGTTTCTGGGCTTGAGTCCATACCATTCGTCCCCCTTGTTGCCAGGGCTCGTTGAGCATCCAGCGCAATACCAGCCCTGCATCGTTCAGGTTATCGACCACAGGAAAGAGCCGCATCGACTGCAAATCGTCCGCACCGTCAGTGTCTACTTCCTCCAGTTGGCGCGCACTGAGCCATTCCTTGAACGGATGTCCCAAAAAGAGGGTGTCGTCCGAGGCGGCACTACCGCGGAAAGCGTCGTCAAAACCGTAGGGACGAACGGCATACTTATCATCGGAAACAGGTACGATGTCGACACATTGCCCTGGAAGCAACGACAGTTGCCAGTCATTCTCAGGAACGCCTGTTATCATGTGGTGGTCGGACAGCGCCCAATGCGCTCCCACACAACTGTTTTCTATCCATACATATTGATTGGTATCGCCCAGCGGATTGTACACATCGGCATGCTGTACAAACTGCGTTGTCTGTTTATCTTCAGGGATGCCGACAGCCTTTTGCAGTGCCTGCATGGAACGAAAGACATCGGCAGTGGTTCCGAAATGATAGAATTCTCCACCCGGCAGGGGCAGTATGGCCACCGATAAGGCCGCTATCTCTTCATCGTCCAGACGCGGCTGTGAGCCTAATGCTCCTCCAAAATCGGTGTACATATCGTAAAACTCTACCCTGCCTGCCTTGCAGGAGTGCCGGCGGAGCAGTTCTACCGCCCTCGGAGAGAGCAGCCAAATGCCGATATCTACCAGGCACAGATGTTCGGAAGAAACCCGGTTGAATGTCTGCACATCAGGTTTCTGCAACATATAGAGCAGCGACTGCGGATTGTCCTTCGACGAAACGAAGACGCCGTGGTGACTGGCTTTCTCGGCAGAGAGCGGCAGCCCGTAGCACACCACATCGGCCTCGGGAATTGCCTGCAAGGGTTCGGTAGTACGGATGAACACATCGCCACTCACAATCATGGTGGAAAGGCACGCTGGGGCAGCCTCCATTATTTTTTCGTAGAGCGGCAGTTGGAGCGAGAGCAGGTTCTGGTCAATCTGCTCGCCCCGCTTATTGTGAAGGCAAGGGACCGGCGTGAGTATCTTCCCTGAGGAGGAATAGGCCGGCAAGCGTCGGCTCTGTCCACCGGCATGGAGCAGTATCAGTTTCTCGTCAGTGGCTTTCCGGCTGGCCGGGAGTGTCTCTTCGTATCTATCAAGCAGCCACGCCGTTCCGCCGCCACTGCCCACCTTGCGGTCCACGGGGTCAGAACTGACAAAGTACTCTTGCTGCGAATAACCGGTTATTTCATGAAAGACAGACACCAGGTTCAGCGGGAGCGAAAGGAGTTTTTTCATGCTTCTTTCTTCGTTTTAAGGTATTTGCTGACTTGCGTGGCAACTATTCCCACAACGAGCAGCAAGAGGATGAGGCTTGCCACGGTGGCTATGGTCTCGGTGTTTTTTACCGATTGAGGCTTGAATGTCAGTACCACCTTGTGCATTCCAGGTTCCACACGAATGGCACGGAGCACATAATCCACCCTGGCTATCTCTGTTTTGTTGCCGTCGACGGTGGCTTTCCATCCGGGATAGAATATCTCCGAGAACACCAGCACACCGCCCTTGCCCGAATTCACCTCGTAGGTGAGTTGGTTGGGGGCATACTCCTGCAGCGTGACCAGCGAGAGAGTGTCCTGCAACACTGCCTCACCGAGTGTCTCCTTGTACTGTTTATTGGCTATAGCCACATCGCGCAACGGCACCTTGTTCAACTGTTCCAGTTCCTCATTGGCATTGTCCACATACAGAATCTTATCCACAAGCCATGCATTTCCATAGACATAAGGGTTCTGCAGGGGCACTGTCTGCCCTCCCTGCAGGGGGAATATGAAATATTTGGCATTCAGCATGTTCAGGACTGGGAAGAGACTGTCGCCCTTCACCTGGGTCATGTCACCCATAGCATCGGCCACTGCGGGCATGAGCCGCTCCATTTCGGATGAGAGATGGGCATCGATGAGTTCCTGATAGCGGCGCAGTTTGGCTGCGTGGTAGCCGCCGATGGACTTATGATAGTAGCTGGTGGCATTCTCATTGAAGGTATTTCCGGCAAGGTTCAGCACACGGTAGTCGAGCGACTTGTCCTGAAGTATCTGTTCGTCGGTGGGTGTCTTGGCCTGTGGAGTGTCCCTGACGCTCTTCTCCACAAACATATCGTCGTAGAGGTAACGCTTGTTCACCTGCCACATGTCCACCAGACAGAGCACGGCAATGGCTGCAATGAGCCACTCTCGGCTGATTTTTCTGAAGTAATAGAGTGCCAGTGCGCTGCATCCTAGCAGGATAATCCACACCGAACGCCAGCAATCGGCCGTGAAGATGGCCTTGCGTACCCTCACCAAATCTGTCAGGAAGGCTGCCCGGAAGTCTTCGGGCAGTCCCGACATGGCGTGCATTTCGGCAGCAGAGACATAGTTCGGGAAGAAGAGTGAGGGCATGATGGCGAACAGGAAGGCTGCACCTGCCGTCAGGAGGAAGGCGGTAATGATCCAGATGCGCTTCCGACGCAGCACCGACGGGTCTTCTATGATCTGCTTCAGGGCCATCATTGCCAGCAGAGGGATGGTGAATTCTGCAATGACCAGTATGGAAGCGACGGTCCGGAACTTGGCATACATGGGTACATAGTCAAGGAAAAAGTCGGTGAAGGGCATGAAGTTGCGTCCCCACGACAGCAGTATCGACAGCACGGTGGCGGCAAGCAGTGCCCATTTCATGGGTCCTTTCACGATGAACAGACCGAGCACGAAGAGGAAGAGGACGAAAGCACCGACATAGACGGGGCCGCTTGTGCCTGGCTGATCTCCCCAGTACTGGCCTATCTGCTCGTATATTCCCATGAATTGCGGGTCTGCCAGTTCCTGCACTTTGGGGTTGGCGGCCATGCTGAACGACGCACCTCCCTTGGTGTTGGGCACCAGCAGCGTCCAGGTCTCGTCAATTCCATAACTCCACTGGGTGATATAGTCGCGGTCCAAGCCACTGTTTGTCTGGTTGGCAGCGTTCTTCTTCACCAGCTCGCTCTTGCTTCTCATCGACTCTTGGCCGTACTGCCATGTGTGATACAGGTTGCTCAGGTTGATGAGGATGCCGAGGGTTGCACCCACGATGCAGACGAGTGTCGCTTTGAGAAAGTTCCTCAACTTCTTCTGCAGGATAGCATCGACAAAGAAAGCCAGTATCATAAAGGCGATGACAAAGAGGAAATAGTAGGTCATCTGCACATGGTTGGCCTTTACCTCGAAGGCTGCGAATACGGCGGTGAGTACCAGTCCCCAGAGATATTTGCCCCTGTAGGCCAGCACCACGCCGGCAATCATGGGCGGAAGGTAGGCCAGTGCCATCACTTTCCAGATGTGTCCAGCTGCTATTATGATGAAGAAATAGCTGGAGAAAGCCCACAGTATGGCTCCCAATGCCGCCAGTTCGCGCCGGAAGTCAAAGGCACACAGCAAGATGTAGAAGCCCAGCAGGTAGACGAAAATGTACCACACATTCTCCGGCAGCCACAAGTGGTAGGCATCCATCACCTTACCCAGCCCGTCGGTACTCTTGTACGAGGGCGCCGTCTGATAGGTGGGCATACCGCTGAAGGTGGCATTGGTCCAGCGAGTGCGTTCGCCTGTCTGTTCATAGTAGTTGGTTTGTTCCTGACCTGCGCCTATTCCGGCAGACGCATCATGCCTGTACAGGATGCGACCTTCAAGGTCGGCGGGTACGAAATAGGCAAAGGAGATAAGGGCAAACAATGCGATGAACAGCACATCGAGCAAATATTTCTTCCAATTTTCCATAGTTCGGGTGCAAAAATAGATTTGTGTGCGAAGTTAACTATTTTTTCTTTGAAAAGCGGTACATACCCTCTTGTTTTTTATATAAGGTATGCGCGTGAGGCGTTTTTGCGGGTGCTACGGAAAAGATAAATACCTCCAAATCTTGCCGTGCACCCGATTTTTATTATTTTTGCACTAAGAATTATTTTCAAACAAGACACAGTGACATGAAGACAATAGGCATTATGGTTGCGATGGACAAGGAGATGGAACAGCTCCGCAACCTGCTGGAAGAGCAAGAAGTGGATAAATCCGGACATCTGGAGTTTGTCAAGGGCCGAATGGCCGGGCATCGGATTGTCCTGACCCGCAGCGGCATCGGCAAGGTGAATGCCGCCATTGCAGCGGTTGAACTTATCCGGAACTACCAACCTGACCTGATTGTCTCGTCGGGGTGCGCCGGCGGCACCGGACCTCTCATGAATGTGACCGATGTGGTGGCTGCAGACAGGATTGCCTACCACGATGTCTACTGCGGCCCCGAGAACCTTTCGGGGCAGGTGCAAGGCATGCCTGCCTACTTCGAGACGGCCACCGACGCACTGCAACGCCTGCAGCAACTGGACCTCCCCGTGACACTGCATGTGGGAACCATCGTCAGCGGTGACTGGTTTGTGGACAGTATGGAGAAGATGCGCGACATTTTCAACCAGCATCCGGACGCCATGGCTGTCGATATGGAAAGCGCTGCCATTGCGCAGACCTGCTACCTCTACCACAAGCCCTTCCTTTCCATCCGCGTAATCAGCGACCTTCCCCTCCAAGAGGAACGGCAGGAGCAGTACAGCGGTTTCTGGAACAAGGTGGCAGACAACAGTTTCACCGTCATCAGACAACTCATTGCGTGCCTGTAAACTTGACAAGACATCCTTGCCTTATACGCAAAAAGAGCCTCTTCCTCTTCGGAAAAGGCTCTTTTTCTTATGCTACCGGCGCTCTACAAGTTGGCTAGGTCGAATCTGTAACCCACGGTGAGTGACAGGCTGTGGTTCTTGCTGCTGGTGTCTTTCAGCACATTTGTGAGTCCATGGTAGTAGCGCAGGTCGAGCAGGACATGCTCATACTCGTAGGAAACGCCCACCGGAATGCCCACTTCCAGCTTCTTCGTCATATCCGTCATCGACTCGTTGCTGCGCAGGGGGACGGCATAGGTACGCTCACCGGTGGCCTTGTCGAGGGTGATGTCGCTCATGGCATAGCTCCACTTAGCACTGGTCAGATAGCCAAACTGCACTCCGAGTTTCACCGACAGGCTGTTATAGACATAGCATCCCACCATGACGGGCACATGGATGTAGCCCATCTTCACTTTGTTGGAGGATATCCCCATGTAGTATTCCATGTTGTCGTCCTCGCCCTCGAAAGAAGTGATGTTGTCGAACTTGGCCCGCTGCAGCGAGTAATCCACGCCGGCGGAGAGATACAGCAGGTCGGTCAGCTGATAGTTGGCCTCTGCTCCGACGGTAATGCCAGGTGCGGCCTTCGACTTTTCGGCCCGTAAGGTTAAGTCCTTGTAGGCATACTGATACTTCAGGCCGCTCGTGTTGGAAATGTTCACGCCCAGATGGGGTACCACGCTGAGGGTTCCTTCTTTCACCTGAGCCTGTGCGGCTGAAGTCATGCATAGCATCAGCAGCACGGAATAAAGAAATCTTTTCATAGGGTTATGTCGTTTGAGTGGTTTTTCAGGAACAATTGTTTTGCATTTGCAGTTGTCTGGCGCGCCACTTGCCCTATAGTCACCCCGTAGGCATCGGCCAGTCGGAGTGCCACTTCCCTGACGAAGGCGGGCTCGTTGCGCTGACCGCGGTGGGGAACGGGTGCCATATAGGGGCTGTCGGTCTCCAGCACGATGCGCTCCAGGGGCACCGTTGCAGGCAGCATCTCGGGCAGCGGGTTCTTCTTGAAAGTGCTGACACCGCCTATTCCGAGCATGAAGCAGTCGAAGCTGAGCAGTTGTACAGCCTCGATGGCATTGCCTGTGAAGCAGTGGAACACGCCACCGGGGAGGTCGGAGGCATACTTGCGGAGGATGTTCACCATCTCATTTTGAGCCTTTCGGCAGTGAATCATGAGAGGCAGGCGGGTCTCCAGCGACCATTGCACCTGCTGCTCGAAGGCCTCCAGCTGCTCTTTCTCAAACTCACGGCTCCAGTAGAAGTCGAGCCCTACCTCTCCGATGGCAATGAACTGCGGCTCGTCGGCTGACTGTTTCAGGCGCTTGTACATGGCATCGAGCACCTTCCTGTAGTCGGCGTTCACCTCTTCGGGATGCAGTCCTATCATGGGTGAGAGTCGGTCGGGCCACTTCCGGCAGAGTGCCAGTATGGCATCGGTCGACGGCAGGTCGATGGCTGGCAGGAAGATGCGGTGCACACCTGCTGCTTCGGCACGCTGGAGAACCTCGGTAAGGTCGGTGCTGAACTCCCCGCCGTCGAGGTGTGCGTGAGTGTCTATGAGGTAGTCGTACATGATGCGGGTCAGTTCTTTCGGTTCATCAGGCTGCGGGCATAGTCGCGCAGGGGTGCTTTCCGTTCCCCGGGCACATCCAGTTGCTGAAGTATTTGCTCACAGTTGTCGAAGTAGTGGCCTATTTTATCCTGTGCCAGACGGTCTATTCCCACTTCGCCGTAGATGCGTTTCACGGCCGAGATTTTCTCTTGGGGGTCGAAGTCTTCAAGAGTTGTCCAGCGTTCCAGTTCGCGGCGTTGTCCTTCATCGGCGCGGGCAAAGGCATTGATGAGCATATAGGTTTTCTTGTTGGAGAGGATGTCGCCGCCGATGGCCTTGCCGAAGGTTTCCGTGTCGCCGTAGACATCGAGGTAGTCATCCTGCAGTTGGAACGCCAGTCCGAGCTGGAGCCCGAAGTCGTAGAGCTGTCGTGCCTGCCGTTCGGAGGCATCTCCCGCCAGAGCTCCTATCTGGCAGGCACACGCCAGGAGCACGCTGGTCTTCAGGCGTATCATGTTGATGTACTCATCCTCGGTCACATCGTTGCGGTGTTCAAAGTCCATGTCATATTGCTGTCCCTCTCCAATCTGCAGGGCGGTCTCCGTGAAGATGTCGAGCACCTGCCGCAGGAGTCGGTCGGGACACTGTGCCATGCGCTGGAAAGCCAGCACCAGCATGGAGTCGCCGCTGAGGATGGCTGTGTTGGCGTCCCACTTGGTGTGCACGGTGGGCTTGCCGCGACGCAGGGGAGCCTGGTCCATGAGGTCGTCGTGCAGCAAGGTGTAGTTGTGGTAGGTCTCCAGCCCGCATGCCACGGGGAGCAGCGGGTCGACCTCCTCGCTGAATATGTTGCAGGAAAGGAGCATCAGCACGGGGCGGATGCGCTTTCCGCCGATGTCGAGCACATAGCGGATGGGGTCGTAGAGCGACTGCGGTTCGCGGTCGTAGGGAAGGTGGTCAAGATAACTGTTCACCTTTTCGAGAATCTCTTGCGATGTATACATGTCACGGATGCTTTTACGGATTGGTACGACTGCCGTCCGTCCGGTTTTCCCAACGGTCGGGGACACTCCGGCGCAGACTGCTCCAAAGTTACGCTTTTTTTTTCTTTCTTCCGCACTTTGCTGCCCACTTTTTCACCCCTTCGTTCCACCCATTTTCCAAAAGAGCCCCAAATGCGATGCGTTTGGGGCCTAAACGGTGGGCGTTTGGGCGGCAGTTGCAAGGCGTTTGGGGCTCAAACGGGAACTGCACAGACGGCACTCATGTGCAAGCAGAGCCAAGTCGCTGTCTGACAGCAGGTTGCAAAAACAAATCGGCAGCCTTTCGAGGCTGCCGATTTTTCTGTTTCCCTGCAAGATTTCCTCAGAGTTTGAACTCCACGGGAATGGCCACGAGGGTACGGCAGGGCCGGCCTCGCTGCTTGCCCGGGGTCCAGTCCTTCATCATGCCCAGCACGCGCAGGGCCTCATTGGCAAAGTAAGGACTGTCGGAACGCTCTATCTTCAGGTCGGAAACGGACCCGTCCGTATTGACAATGAACGACGCAATGGCCTTTCCCTGCAGGCGTTCGGCCCGTGCGGGGGCGGGATACTTCAGGTTTTTGGTAAGCCACTGCACGAAAGCAGACATGCCTCCGGGATACTGCGGCATCTGTTCCACCAGCCGCGAAGGCACAGGCGGCTCCTGGTCGAGCATGGACGCGGGAATGGCTTGCTCCACCTTGCTCGAGTCTGCCACTCCCTCGCCGTTGCCAACCAGCAACTCGCTGTTCGTGGGCAGGGATTGCTCGGCGGGTTCGGGTGTGAGTTCCACCGTCTGTATCTCCTCAACGATGGCCGGCTGCTCGGGAAGGATGGTCTCCTCGGGCTTGGCTTCCTCAGCCTCCGGCAGGGTGATGTCGAGGTCCTCGGCCATCTTCTCCATGTCGATGTCTAGGTGAATGGGCAAGGGCGCACGGAAATCGTACTCCAGGGCCACATAGACCGTGGAGAGAATCAGCGTCAGCGCCAGCAGGAAACGAATGCCCTGGCTGTGACGGATACTGCCTTTAGGAGATTTATTGCCGTCCAATGCGTGCGTGTATATAATAAAACGCGCGGATGTGCGTTATAAATATGAATGACACGACAAAGTTACACAGTTATTTGAAATATCGTTTTTTTCGCATGAAAAAAGTTAAGTCCACCATAGCATTCCTACTACTGTCTACCGTATGCCTTGCCCAGGAAAGCCAGACGGCCTACAACTTCCTGCGTCTGCCGGTGAGTGCCCATGCGGCAGCCCTCGGCGGCGACAACATCACCCTGATAGAAGACGACCCGGCGCTCATGTTCGGCAACCCTGCCCTGCTCTCCTCCGTATCGGACAAGACTGCAGGACTGAACTACATGAACTACATGAAGGGTGTCAACACCGCCAGCGCGTCGTTCAGCCGCGTCGTGCGCGAAAGGGCATCGTGGGGCGTTACCGCACAGTATGTAGACTACGGGAAGATGAAGGAAACCACAGCCGAGAACATACAGCTCGGCGAATTCTCGGCAAGAGACATCGCACTGGCCGGCTATTTCTCCTACATGCTCTCCGACAAGCTGGCCGGCGGCATCGCTGCCAAGTTCATCACATCCTACATAGGCGACTACAACTCGATGGCAATGGGCGTAGACCTCGGCCTGAACTACTACGACGGCGACCACGAGCTGTCCGTTTCGGCTGTGGCACGCAACCTCGGCGGACAGGTGAAAGCGTATGAAGACCACTACGACAAAATGCCGCTCGATGTCCAGTTCGGCGTGAGCAAGCGGTTCACACACACTCCCTTCCGCCTCTCGGCCACCCTGATCGACCTGAACCACTGGGGCTATCGCTTCGTCAACCATCTGGTGGCAGGACTCGATGTGCTCATCTCCGACCAAATCTGGCTGGGAGCCGGCTACAACTTCCGCCGCGCCGACGAGATGAAAATTGCCGAAGGCGACGACGAGGGAAGCTCGCACATGGCAGGACTCTCCTTCGGTGCCGGACTGAACCTCGACAAGTTCAAGATTAACCTGGCCTACGGCAAATACCATGTGTCCAGCAATTCGCTCATGGTGAACCTGGGCTACACCTTCTGATGCCGGACACACGGACCCGACAACAGCGGCAACGACACTTCAACGACCACAAAAATCCAATACATGAAGAAAATAATCATAGCCATCGACGGCCATTCCTCCTGCGGAAAGAGCACCATGGCCAAGGAACTTGCCCGGCAACTGGGCTACATCTATGTCGATACCGGAGCCATGTACCGCGCCGTTACGCTCTATGCACTGCGGCACCAGCTGTTCGACCCCAACGGAAATGTCCGCCTGGAGAAACTCAAGCGCGCCATGAAAGACATCCATGTGTCGTTCCTGCTGAACGAGGAAACGGGCCGTCCGGACACCTGTCTGAACGGAGAGGATGTGGAACGCGAGATTCGCGGGCTGGAGGTGTCGGACCATGTGAGCCCGATAGCCGCCGTTCCGTTCGTCCGTGAGGCCATGGTGGCCCAGCAACAGCAAATGGGACGGGAGAAGGGCATCGTCATGGACGGCCGGGACATCGGCACGACGGTGTTCCCCGACGCCGAGCTCAAGGTGTTCGTAACGGCCAGTGCAGCCGTTCGCGCACGGCGACGCTACGACGAACTGACCGCGAAAGGACTCGAGGTGGACTACGACGATGTGCTGCGCAATGTGGAGGAGCGCGACTATATCGACTCGCACCGTGAGGTTTCGCCGCTGAAGCAGGCCGACGATGCCATCCTGCTGGACAACAGCGACCTGACCCGCGAGCAGCAGAACGAGTGGCTGCTGGCTAAGGCCAGGGAATGCATAGCACTGCATCAATAGCCCGATGAAACTTTGAAAGGAATGAGATGAACCCCATATTCATTGTACTCCCCATCCTGGCACTGCTCATGTACGACCTGGGGCTGGTGCTGCAACTGGACGATTTCAAGCGCATTGCCCGGCATCCGCGGGCTGTCCTGGTGGGAGAGGTGGGACAGATAGTGGTCCTTCCCCTGCTGGCTTTCCTGCTGGCATGGGCCTTCCGGCTGGAACCCATCTTCTTTGTGGGCATGGTGCTCGTGGCATGCTGCCCCGGCGGCTCTTCGAGCAATGTATTCTCCATGCTGGCCAAAGGCGATGTGGCTCTCTCGGTGACCCTCACCGCACTGAGCAGTATCGTCACTTTGGCGACCGTGCCCTTGGTGCTGGCGCTGGCTGTGGCCTGGAGCGGCTGGGACATGGAGTCCTCCATCCATCTGCCCATAGGCAACCTGCTGGTGCAGAACCTTGTGCTGATGTTCCTGCCGATACTCCTCGGCGTGGCAACGAGGCGGTTCTACCCCAAAGCGGCAGGCCGGATTGAGCGCGCACTGTCAAGGTCGGCGTTCCCCGCACTGATGTTCCTGGCTGCCATCTTCTTCATGCAGCACTACGAGAACATACTGAACAACATCGGTCGTCTGGGGCTCTGTATGGGCATGCTCATCCTGCTGGCTATGGGATTGGCCGCCTTGATGAGCCGAATGAGCAGACTCCCGGAGCAGCAGAACCGCACCATCATCATCGAGGTGGGCATGCAGAATGCCGCGCAAGCCATTGCCATAGCCGCCAGCCCCTTTGTCTTCGCCAACGAGGAGATGGCCATTCCTGCCATCATCTACGCCCTGCTGATGAACATCATCCTGCTGGTCTATGTGGCGGTGGTGAAAAAACAAGGATAGAAGATCCCCTTCTTCGATTATTACTTTCATCCTTCCTCCCCATCCTTCAGGAGAGGCTGTGGGGGGGCTTATCCTTCATAGAGGTGGAACATGCGCTCCATCATCTGCCATTTCTGGTCACTGGTGGCATCGGCGTCGCAATCCTGGAACTGAGCCACATGGTTTTCCCATTCCTGCTGGCGCGGCAAGACGGCCAGACGGGCCATGGCACTGTCCCAGTCGAAGTCGAGCGGAGCCTCGACAATCATCACCAAATGGTTTCCGTGGATGAAAATCTGCATGTCGAGGATGCCCACCTGGCGGATGCCCTCCCCTATCTCGCGCCAGAAATGCTCCTTGTCGTGCGCCTGGCGGTAGAGGCGTATCAGTTCACTATCCGACTTGAGCGACAGAAACTGGCAGTAGCGTTTCACCGGCTGCCCGTAGTCCTTTACTGAATATCCTTCGGTTTGCATAGGCTTTCTGCGGTTTTTGGTTGGTATTTCTTTACAAAACTACAAATAAACAGGAGGAATGCGAAGAAAAAACGGCAAAGTTTTTCCGACTTTTCAACCCCTCCTGCCCTCCCCCAAGGGGAGGAAAATGGGATTTTCCTAATTCCTCTCTCTATATATAAGGGGGCGGAGGAGTTACGATTTGGCTGCGCGCCTACTTGCTTACCTGTAAAATCTTTTTACTAAAATCCCGTTTTGTTAACATTTCTGCCGTGTTAAAAAACAGTCGGTGGGGTCCGGTGCCACCTAAGCGGAGAAATGACCGTATTCGGAAGTCCTGCTGACAGCCAGCAACTTACGGGCTTTTTTCTTCCGATTTTCAGGCTCCTGTTTTCCAACTGCCTAGGTCTTGCATTGCAACTGCCTAGGTTTTGGCACACAAGACCTGGGCTGCCGGAGGCCAGGAATTAGGCTTTTGAAGGGTATTTTTCAGTTAAAATATGTAAAAAATGTTAATTCTTACTGCCGGAAAGCCTTGAAAACGCTGAAAATTTTTGTCATGTTTTTTTCCTAAAAAGCAGGTAGGAAGATGGGAGGCATGGCCAGTGCGTTTGGCCATTGTGGGGAAAGGGCATGAAAAAAGCCCTCCTCTCGAGTGGAGGGAAGGGCTTTTATTTTTGCCTGTTCTTTTTCCTGTATTGTGTGGGAGTCTGCTTGTAGCGCTCCAGGAACAAGCGATAGAAAGTCTGCATCTTGGGCAGTCCGCACTCTTCGGCCACTGCCTCAACCTTATATTCGGGATGCAGCACCAGCAATTTGGCGGCATGCTCCAAACGGAAATCGTTCAGATAGGTGTTGAACGACTTGCCCGTACACTTCCTGAACAAGGGAGCAAACTTGTTCTTGGGAACATTCGTGGCGAGAATCAGTTCCTCACGCGTCAAGCGCGGAATGAGAAACTTCTGCTCGTCGACAATAAGTTTCTCCAGACGCTTAAACATGCGCGCATCGCGTTCGCTGATGTAAATCCCCGCTTGGCCTTTTTCAGTATCTTTCTTTGTCACTTTCGGCAAATTTATACAAGTTCTATCGGACTTTCACAGGCCAAAAGTAACGAAAAACTTTGAATATCAATAAGATATAAACGAATTTATATATCAAATCTTCATTTTAGTTATCTCTTATTGTCACAGCCTCCAATATTGTGTCACGGCATTTTTCCATGAGCCATTTCGGCGTGCTTGTGGCACCGCAGATCCCTACGGATGCAACCCCTTCGAGCCAACGCATGTCAATCTCGTCGGCACTTTCTATGTGGTGGCTGTTGGGATTGACACTCTTGCAGTGGTTGAAAAGCACCTTTCCGTTGCTGCTCTTGTAGCCGGAAACAAAGAGAATGAGGTCGTGGCGGGCGGCAAACTGTGCGATGTGCGGCATCCGGTTGGCCACCTGGCGGCAGATGGTGTCGAAGCTTTGGAAGGTCGCCTGCGGGGAGATATGGTCGCGTATGTAGGAGATGATGAGCTGGAACTCGTCCAGGCTCTTGGTCGTCTGCGAGTAGAGATAGATGTCGCGCGAGAAGTCCAGGCGGGCAACATCGTCGATGTTCTCCACCACGATAGCGTGTCCTTCCGTCTGCCCGACGAGCCCGAGCACCTCGGCGTGACCCATCTTTCCAAAGATGACTATCTGGGCCGAGGGGTTCTGCACATACTGCCGCTTGATTCTGCGCTGCAGCTGGAGCACCACCGGACAGGTGGCATCGATGATGTCGATGTGGTTGCGGGCGGCAACATCGTAGGTAGAGGGAGGCTCCCCGTGTGCACGCAGCAGCACCTTGGAATGGTGGAGACGCTGCAACTGCTCATGATTGATGGTGGTCAGTCCTCCGTGATGGAGCCGTTCCACCTCCATGCCGTTGTGAACGATGTCGCCAAGGCAGTAGAGTTGCCCCGACTTCCGGAGCTCCTCCTCCGCTTTCTTGATGGCAGTGGTCACCCCGAAGCAGAAACCGCTGCCGCTGTCTATCTCTATCTGAATCATGGAGGGCTACTTAACTTCAATGTTGATGATAATCTTCGGCTGTGCAGGATCGTTGGTAATCATCAGCACACGAGGCCTGGAACGCAGTGATTTCAACTCGCGCACATCGCCGGAAATCTTCAGTTTGGCACTTTTCCCTGGGGCTATTGTCTTGCCGCTGAGCGAAACCTGCAGGCCAGTAGTGAACATCTGGAGGCGCGATATCTCAAGAGGTTCCGTGCCGATGTTCTCCACCAGTATCTCACCCTTCCGCTTGTTCTTGTTCGAAGGCTGCGACAACACGAGGTTGGTTGCCGAAAGCCGTATCTTCGGCCCATCGCCGCTGCTGGATAATTCCCCGTCGACGGCCGACGGTAACAGCACTGCCGAGATGTTGACAGCCTTCTCGTGCGACACCTTTTCGCCGGGTTGGGCTCCGAGATAGACCGTGGTTTGTGTCAGGCCGAAGTCCCTCAGCAGATGCGAGTCGAGGATAATGGTGGCCACACCGCTCTTGCCCGATGCCAGTTTTGAGGGCGACACCTGGGCCGAAAGGTAGGCTGGAAGGTGCATGAAGACGGGCTGTGCGGTCTTGTCCGAGGCATTGATGATGTGTATCTTCTTGACAGGGCGTTCGCCATAGCCCACATCGTCGAATTCCACTTCGTTGCAGTCGGCGCGAAGGGTGCCAAGTTCCAGCGGATATTCGCCGGAATAGTCCACCACCTCATCCACCACAACGCCGCGCAATGTCAGCACAACAGGCTCCTTCGAAGCACTCGTGTAGACACCTATTTGCTTCTGGAAGTGCCCCATGGTCTGGGCATCGTAGGCTGCGGAGACCTTGAACTGCTGCCCTTCGGCTATCTGCTCGCGCGGCCAGGACACCTCGGTGCAACCGCAGGAGGAGCGCACCTGACGAATGGTTATGGGGTCGCCCGTCTTGTTCCTGAGTACGAATTCCGCCACGGCAGGCGTCTGGAATACTATCTGTCCGAGGTCAATCACCTCTTGTTCCACGCCGATGCGCTGGGCAGATGCCACGAGGGCGAAAGCCGTGAGCAATACTGATAAGAAGCATCTTTTACGCATATTCATTGTTTTTCTTATTTAATGGTGAATTCCAACGCGCCCTGCCGCCCCATGAATTCCGGGCTGTAGGCGCACTGGGCAGTGCAGGTTCCGGTGGTATAGTCGCCAGCACGGTCTATATAATACTCTGTCTCGATGACATGGGTGCCCTTTCTCATGCGGTCGAAGTAGTAGTTCGTGGCATTATCCTGGGGCGCAATGTAGTACCCCCAGTGGTAACCGCTGAGCTGATTCACGGGCTCCAGACATGCCGCACGGCGGTCTTCAACCTGCACGAAGTCGTAGTCGCGGTCGGCTTCGATGGTCACTCGCACCACGATTCGGTCGCCCACATGCAGTTGCTGGCTGCTGTTCAGCACCTCACGCTTCACCTTCAGCCCTGCCGCAGCGCCTGCAACATCGGTGGTTTTCTGCATGAACTGGGCATAGACGGCGCCGAAACTGATTCCTTCCGAAGTCTTCTCGGCCGTCAGCGTATTGCCGATGTTGCCCGTCCGCTTCTCTTTTGTATAGCCAAGGCCTGCTACCGGATGGCTGCGCGGAAGAGTATCGCCGTCAATCTTCAGCACGGCAGGAAGTTTTCCAACGCTCTCCAGCTGGTCTGTACGGCCGTTGAAGAAGGCATAGATGGCGTCGACGGCATTGAGAGGAGTATCCCACGACTGTGTGCGCTTGGCCTGCAGCAACCACCGCTGCATCTCCGCAATGAGTTGTTTCTTCTCCGGCTGCAGCAACTGGAAGGCCTCGATGGCATGCACTTGGGTGGGAATGCGGTAGTCGAACCAACTGTAGTAAGCCTTGTGTGTGTCGAAGTAGCGGCCCATCTCCTCCTTGTAGACCATGTATTCCTCAATGCTTTGCATGTAGTCCGAGGCTTTCTTGGTTTCCTTGTTGTGGCTGAAGATGATGGCCATGGTGGCCTTTCCGTAGATGGTATAGTCGCGCGGAATCTTCCGCAGCCGCTTGAGCATGAACTGCTTGGCCTCCTCGGCTTTCTTCGACAGCGGGGTGTCGGAGATTGCGTCAATGTAAAGTATGCGCACGGCGGAACTGCTCGGGCGGATGTTTTTGTAGCCCTTGCGCTCCAGTTCTATGATATCCTTCATCTCATCGACCAGACATTGTTCCAGGAACGGGCGTGCCGTGGAAATCAAGTTCTCCACTTGCGAGTCCTTGCCAATCATCTTTTGCAGTCTGGTCATCATCTCAACGACGGCCGTTGTGATGTAATACGAACCCGACATGCCCTTCCACCAGCTCCACGAACCGTCCGAGAGACGCAGGTCGTTGAGCTTTGTCAGGGACTGGTTGAGACGGTTGTTCATGAAGTTCTCGTCGAAGAGGTTGATTAATTGGTGTTTCTGCTCGGTCTCATGTTCGGCGTCTGCCACCCAGGGAGTTTCCGACAGAATCATCGATTTCAGTTCTTGGTTCTTCTCAAGACTGCTCATCAGGGATGTTTCCTCACCCTTTTCCTGCTGCCAGCGCTGTATAGTCTCCTTGATTTTGGGCGATGACTTGGCTATAAACCGGGCCAGTTTGTTGGCATAGAAGGCCGTTGCCAGGCTGATGGCATTGTCCGTTTGAGGTGTTGCTATGTTGGGCAGGGCCTGGATGAGGAGCCAGGACGGATTGTCGGTGTATTCCACCGTGAGCCGTGCGGTCTCGTCCTTCACTGCGAAGAGGCGGTTCAGGTCTATTTCCAGGGTTCCGGGTTGGATTTGCGTGATGGGATATGTGTTCGTCACCAGTTCCTTGTCGGGCAGGATGAGGAGGTAATGCTGCTCACCGTCGGAGAAGTCTTTGCCGGCGGCTGTGATGCGGCAGATGTACAACTGGTCCTGCACGGTGGGCTGATAGTTGAACTGCACCACTTCGGTTTGCTCCCTGTCGACACTGAAAGGCACCTGCTGTGTGAACACCACGGCCTCGGTCTCGGGATTGATGAGCTGCAGCTGTGCCGTGCCTGCAATGGGTTCTTCGCTCGTATTGACCACCAATGTGCTGATGGTGGCCCTGTCGTTGGTGCGAAGGAAGCGGGGCATGTTGGGCTGCACCATGACTTTCTTCTTGGCAACGGCCTCGTCCTCGATGATGGAATAGCGCATCTGGCGGTCGTGTGCCAGGCCGATGAAGCGCCATGTGGTCACGCTTTCCGGCAGGGTGAAGTTCAGCGTTACATTGCCTTGGTCGTCGGTGCAGAGCGAGGGGAAGAAAAATGCCGTTTCCTGGAGGTTCTCCCGTATTTGCGGTGAGACTTCGCCCGAAGATGTTTCCGGTTTTTCTTCCTCATCAGGGACGGCCTTTTCCAGTAGCATAGCACTGCCGGCGGCATCCATTTCACTGACAGCGCCCATCAGAGGAGCAGGCTCTGACATCAGTACGGCGCCCTTGTTGCGGTAAAGCTTGCGTCCGTAATCCACCATGGAATTGCCATAAAGGTCTGTCAGATCGGGGTCCAGATGGGAGAAGCGCAGGTTTTCTGCATTGATATACTTGAAATATTGATGTGCGGCAATGCCGCTGGTGCTGTACGAGAGCATCCTCCACGGATAGGAAGCAAGGTCGGGCGAGAGTCCCGGGCTCAGGCTCCAGTAGTGCGAATAGAGTTGTTCGAGCGACTTGTCATAGAGAGTTGCCATGAGTTGTGCCGCCGCTGGTGTTCCCTCCGGAGTGAGGATGTTGAGCGTCCACTCCTCTTTCTGTCCCGGAATGAGTTTGTCGCGGAAGGTGGTCCACTTCATCTTCAGTTTCCTTTCGGGCACTGGACGCAGGATTCTGGCCTGATGTGTGTAGCACTTTCCGTCCTTTACCCATGCGAAGGATACCACTACTCCGTCGCCGTAGCTGTCCTTGTAGCGCACTTTCATGTTCCTGTTGGAGTTGGACAGCCGGAAGGTCGACTTCTCGATGACTTCGTTGTGTGCCACGATGGTGTAGACCACATGCTGCGACTTTGCCGAGGAGCCCACCTGTATGATCACTGGCGAGCCGTCGTTGGGGAAGCGGCTGTCGGACTGATAGAACCAGTCGTTGGTCTCGAAGGCCGGCCGCTGGTCGGTGATGGAGAAGGTAATGAACTCGCGGGTGAGCTTATCGGTGCCGCAGGTGGCCTCTATGCGGTGGCGGCCCGAGGGGATGTTCTTCCACGGAAACTCTATGCGCTGGTTGGCAGTGGCCGTGAAAGGCTTGCCGTCGATGGTGTAGTTGACGGTGCCCTCGATGGGTTCGCCCTGAGTATTCAGGTAGTTGAAGGTAATGGGTTGCAGTTGGGAACGCTCCATCTTGTCGCCGATGCTCAGGTTGAAGGCGGTGACACGGTTGCTCACGGGGAATGAGGTCTCCGCCGGATGGGACTCGCCCGAAAGGCTGGTTACATCGGCACTTACCTTGAAGCGGAAGCACTGATAGTCCGAGTCGTAGAATCTCTCCGGCACGACAAGTGGCAGTGGCACCTTGAAATGTCCCTCCTCGTCGGTTGTGAGGGTTAGTCCGGAGATGATTTCCTCGTCGTCTGAACTGCCCGACCACCACCATCGTCCTTCTGTACGGATTGCATTGACCACCACCTTGGCGTTTTGCACGGGCACGCCGGAGTAAGTCCGCGCCTGTCCGTCCACCATTATGGTGTCGCCAGCCTTGTAGGACTCGCCGTATTGGTTGAATTCCACCTCGAAGGTGGGGCGCTTGTATTCTTCCACACGGATGCCGATGCTGTTGCTCTGGCCTGCAATGGCCTGTATGGAGAAGCGTCCCGTGAGTCCGTCCTGAGGCAGGACGAAATCCACCGATGCCTTGCCGAACTCGTCGGTGGTGACCGTCTGCGTGGCCACCGTCTTGTAGTTGGCGTTGCGGAGGCTGACATCCACTCTCTGTGCAGGGCTCACCTCGCTAGTCATATCCACGCGATCGGTGTAGGTAATCACGCCCACATGGACGGTTTGTCCAGGGCGGTAGATGCTGCGGTCGGTGTATATCTTGGTGCGGAAGCGCGTCTCGTTGCGGTTGTCTCTGATGGAAGAGGCCCTGTCGTTCCGCTCTTTGAAGGCTTTGTCGGCCTCGGTCCACACATAGACATCGCCCATACGGAAGTGCTGGAAGTCGCAAACCACCTCACCATGCTGGTCGGTCAGCAGTTCTATCTGGCTGCCCTTTTTGGCCTTGAGGTCAGTTCCGTCAAGGCGGATGTGTGCTTTCGCTATGGGTTCACCCGTACGGGCGTCGACCGCTACATACCTTACTTTCTGGTCGGGCAGGTCTTGTCTTATCAAGGCCATGTTGGAAACGCTGAGCAATGTGTACTGCGACTGTTCCGTGGTGGCACTTGAGCGTCCTTCAATCAGGTAGACACCGACAGGCAGCGTGCCGAGTTCGATGGAGTCTTCCAGCAGCAGATAGTCGGCATACTGGCCGTATGCCCGTGTGACGGGCATCGATGCGATGGGCGTGCTCTTCTTTTTCACCTTCTCGTAGTCATCGTCACGGTAGAAGCCCCCCATCTCCGAGCCAAGGAGCGGAGTCTTGTAGACGGTCACCTGTAGTTGTTTCAGGTTGCGGATGCTGTTGACCTGCAGTTTCACTGGGGTCTCCGTGGTGTAGGTCAGGGAGGGAATATCGATGTTGTACTGCGGTGCTGTGAGGCTGTTGCGGCTGTTGCGCAGCACTTCCATGCGTTTCCACGATTTCCAGCGGGCCAGACTCTTGTCTATGTACTCCACTTTCTGCTTCGCGGTGTAGTCCTTGCCGAGTGCCGACATCAGGTCGTAGCGGTACAGGGCCAGTTCACCTGCGGCAGGGATGTCGCCATACTGCGCAATGAGTTCGTCCACTTTGACTATCTGCCGGCGCCTTTCGGCATCCGACCTGTTTTCCCTGAGTTGCTGTTCGAGCACTTCCTTCCACATCAGGCAGGCTGCTGCGCTGTTTCCGTGCTGGGTGTAGTAGTCGCACAGGAGTTGGTATTTTCCGGCCTCCATGCCAAGCACATGGAGCAGGTCGTCGTCAAACAGTTTGCTGTCAACGCCCTTCCGCACACCGGGTTCATACTCCTCAGCCTTTGTCCGGGCCAGCAGGTCGAGGTCGGCAAAGGCTTCTTCCGTGCGCTGCCTGCCCAATTCGGCATAGGCGTTGTTCACGCTGGTTTTCTCTTTGTATATCTTTCCGAGCAGCACCGAGTAGACGGCACTGAGGGCGGGGCTGGTTTTCTGGTATCCGATGCGTTTCTTCTCCAGTTTGTCCAAGCCTGTGGGGAGCGAGTCGCTCGATATTTGCGTCAGGTAAGAGAGGTAGCGGAACTCGGCGGCCATGAGTTGTCCGTGCTCATTGGTCCGCTCGGCCAGGTCGATAATGGACTGCAGGTGCATCATGGCTGCCCTGGGGTGGTCCTTTTCCTCGGCATCGTCGACTTGCGTCCAGAGCTTGCTGAAAGTCTGTGCATGCCCGAACATGGGGAAGAAACCAAGAAAAAATACTGCCATAAAAATGATTTGCTTCATAGCGGTGAAGTGTTATAATGGATGCGTAATATGCAAATGTATCAATAATTTTTTGTTTTTCTGAAAACAAAAGCAAGTATTTTCACATTATATGGGCAGCATTACCATTTCTTAATATCTGCACCGAGCCCCAGAGCGGTTTCCGGAAACATCGCGAACTTGTAAAGTTTGTGGAATGCACACTGGCGGAGAAACATTCATCAGGGCGTGTTTTTTCGTCAGGAAATGCTTTCCAGTCCGAAAAACGGCGAAAAATCAGAAAATTGACAAATCGTTGATTGCCAGCAATTTGCACGCAAAAGAAATTCATTCGCACCATTTCCGTTTTCCGTTTGGGACTCAGTTGGAAGGCGTTTGGGACCCAGTTGCGATGCGACCGACAGGGAAATACACTGCGAATGGAGCAAAATAGAAGCGCAGGTGAGCCCCACTTGGGATTCACCTGCGCTTTGCAGAGGGTATTTTCGGCATGAAACGGGACGGATTTTGGTCTTTTCTGGCACCGTTTCCAGATTGCACACTTTTCCGATTTGTCAATTATTTTTACGAAAAACGGGATCTGCGTCAGTTGCGGAAAACAATCTGTCCACCTTCAGCATCCACCTGGATAGGCTGCTTGGGACTGACCGTCTCGGCAAGAATCTGTCTCGACAGCTGGTTGAGCACCAAGCTCTGGATGGCGCGCTTTACGGGACGGGCACCGTATTCAGCATCGAAACCAGCATCGGCCAGGGCCTGTACGGCTGCCGGAGTCCACTCCAAGGTGAGACCCTGCTGGCCGAGCATGGCCTTCACCTGCTGCAGCTGCAACTCCACGATGGAGCCTATCTCCCGCTGGTTGAGCGGCAGGAACATGATGGTCTCGTCAATCCGGTTGAGAAATTCCGGACGGATGGTCTGCTTCAGCAGTCCGAGCACCATCTGTCGGGCCTCTTCCACGGCTGCCTGGCTGGGTGTACCGGCGGCGGCGGAGAGCATCTGCTGGATGTGCTGGCTGCCCAGGTTGGATGTCATGATGATAATGGTGTTCTTGAAGTTGACCACGCGGCCCTTGTTATCGGTCAGCCGGCCATCGTCGAGCACTTGAAGCAGGATGTTGAACACATCGGGATGGGCTTTCTCCACCTCGTCGAAGAGCACCACGCTATAGGGTTTCCGGCGCACGGCCTCAGTCAGTTGTCCGCCCTCATCGTAGCCCACATATCCCGGAGGGGCGCCGATGAGCCGGCTGACGCTGAACTTTTCCTGGTATTCCGACATGTCTATGCGGGTCATCATCTGCTCGTCGTTGAACAGATAGGCTGCCAGTGCTTTGGCCAGTTCGGTCTTTCCCACGCCCGTGGAGCCGAGGAAAAGGAACGATGCGAGCGGCCGCTTGGGGTCTTGCAGGCCTGCACGGCTGCGGCGAATGGCATCGCTCACGGCACTGATGGCCTCTTCCTGTCCCACCACGCGGCGGTGGAGTTCGTCCTCCAGGTGCAGAAGTTTCTCGCGCTCCGACTGCATCATGCGGCTGACCGGTATGCCCGTCCACCGGCTCACCACCTCAGCAATGTCGTCGGCGGTGACCTCCTCGCGCACCATTGCCGTCGCACCCTGGGTCGTCCGCAGCTGCTGCTGTATCCTGTCGATGTCGTCCTGCAGTGCTTTCAGCTGCCCGTAGCGTATTTCCGCCACACGGTCGTAGCGTCCCTCCTGCTCGGCACGGTCGGCCTCGAAGCGCAGTTGTTCCATCTGCAGCTTGTTCTGCTGGATGCGGTTGACGAGTTCGCGCTCGCCTTCCCACTTCGCCTTGTACTGCTGTTCCTGCTCTTTCAACTCGGCAATCTCCTTGTCCAGCTGGGCAATCTTGGGCTGGTTGTTCTCACGCTTGATGGCTTCACGCTCTATTTCAAGTTGCTTCAGCCGTCTGGACAGGTCGTCGAGCTGCTCCGGCAGGGAGTCACGCTCCATGCGAAGCTTGGCCGCTGCCTCGTCCATCAGGTCGATGGCCTTGTCGGGAAGGAACCGGTCGGAGATGTATCGCTGCGACAGTTGGACGGCTGCTATGCAGGCATCGTCCTGAATACGCACCTTGTGATGGTTCTCGTAGCGTTCCTTCAGTCCGCGGATAATGCTGATGGCCTCCGCCTCGTCGGGCTCGTCCACCATGACAGTCTGGAACCTTCGCTCCAGGGCCTTGTCCTTCTCGAAGTATTTCTGATATTCGTTCAGGGTGGTGGCACCTATGGCACGCAGCTCACCCCGCGCCAGGGCTGGCTTCAGTATGTTGGCTGCGTCCATGGCCCCCTCGCCTCCTCCGGCACCCACCAGCGTGTGAATCTCATCGATGAAGAGGATGATTTGGCCGTCGGCAGAGGTTACCTCCTTGATGACAGCCTTGAGGCGCTCCTCGAACTCGCCCTTGTACTTGGCGCCGGCAACCAGCGCTCCCATGTCGAGCGAGTAGACCTGCTTGTCCTTCAGGTTCTCGGGCACATCGCCACGGACTATCCGTTGGGCCAAGCCTTCCACGATGGCGGTCTTTCCCGTGCCGGGTTCGCCGATGAGGATGGGGTTGTTCTTCGTACGCCGTGAGAGGATTTGGAGCACCCGTCTGATCTCATCGTCACGGCCGATGACGGGATCCAGTTTCCCCTTCCGGGCATCGTCTACCAGGTTCTTGGCGTATTTTTCGAGCGATTGGTAGGTGTCTTCCGCACTCTGCGAGCTCACTTTCTGCCCTTTGCGCAGTTCGGCGACGGCCTTGCGGAGCTGCTGCTCGTTCATTCCGGCGTCCTTCAAGATGCGCGCTGCAGTGGAATTGACCGCCAGCAGGGCCATCAGCATGGACTCAATGGAAGCATATTCGTCGCCCAGTTGGGTGGCGATGTCGACCGACTGCTGCAACACCTTGTTGGCATCCTGCCCCAGATAGGGCTCTCCGCCGCTCACCTTTGGCAGGTGTGCCATCTCCTGCTGCAGCGCCTGCTGCACAGCCGTGGCATTCACGCCCAGTTTCTGGAAGATGAAGCGGCACACCTCGGGTGCCTTCTCCATCACGCCTGCCAGCAAGTGGACGGGTTCTATGTTCTGTTGCCCGCCCCGCTGTGCCTGCGCGACGGCGCTCTGTACGGCCTCTTGGGCCTTAATGGTAAATTTGTCAAGTGTCATATACAAAAAACTCCTTTCTTTTCAGTTTGTGTCTGTGTGAGACTGTCACTGAAAAGAGAGGAGTCAAATGGCGTGCCTGACGGGCATTCTGCGCCAATTTGTCACTTTTCCTCAGAAAATGCGCCAATCAGTCGGAAAGCACCTGCTCACCGTGTGTCTTGGTCTTGATTTGCTTTGGCTGGTAGACCTTGGCAATCTTGCCCTCCTCGTCAATGATGAATGTGGTGCGCAGGGTGCCGAAATACTTTCTGCCATACATCGATTTCTCCCCCCAGACGCCGAAGGTTTCGACAAGTTTGTGGTCCACATCGGCTATAAGAGAGAAGGGCAACTGGTGCTTCTCGATGAATTTGCGGTGCGATTTGTCGTCGTCCACGCTCACGCCGAGCACCTCGTAGCCTTCGGCTTGCAGGCGCTCGTAGTTGTCGCGGAGGCTGCATGCTTCTGCGGTGCATCCGGAGGTGAGGTCTTTGGGATAGAAATAGAGTACGAGTTTTCTGCCTTTGAAATCGCTGAGGCGGATTTCCTTGCCGTTTTCGTCGTGTCCCAGCAGTTCGGGAGCCTTGTCGCCAATGTTCATAGTTGGTTGTTTGATGGTTTAGTCGTTTGGTGGTTTGGAATTATTTTGCGTGTAAGTTGACTTTGAGTATTTTTATGACGGACTGTTTCACGGGTTCATCGCATCCTGTAAGCGGTGGTGCCGGATCCTGATTGGGAGTCTGCCGGTTGGGCAAATCACGGTAGCGCCCCGTCGAAAGGCTGAATCGTTCTACAGTGTTGACGGCCTGGTGGAGGGGGAGTTCCACACCGTTGGCCTCCGCTGCGACGGGTGCTGTGGCACGGGTATCAATCATCAGGTGAATGCTAAAGGGCTTTCCTGTTTCATACTTCCCCACTTCCCGTTGGGAACAGATGCCCTCCCAGCAGACTTTTCCCTTGTGGAGAATGAGCACGAGTGCCCGTGTGCCATGCCGGTCGGTAATGTTCAGTTCGAAGGGTTCGCCGTTTTCGGCATCCACCTGCAGTTCAATATCGGCAGAGAGGCGGTTCGTCTGCTGGAAGACACGCACTGCACGGGAATAGTCGTAAGGGTCACTGTCAGTCAGACGGAGGCTGTGCTGTCCGTCGACGGAGGCATCACACCATTTGGAACGGTAGATGTTCCAGTTGGCAACGGGTTCACCCGGAGTGATATTGGAAAAGTCTTCGACAACATCACCCTTCCACTCGGAGCGTATCGGCAGGGGGACGCGCGCCACCCAGATGTCTTCCTTGTTCACGGAGTAGGCCAGCCACATGTTGGTTGTGTCGGGTTGTTGCTCTCCCTCGACGATACCTCTCACATAGCAGGGGCCGAAATCTTTGTTCTCTCCCATGAACCGGCGCGGCGGAACCTCCCCGTGCACCACACACATGTTGTCAAAGCGTATGCCGTCATCGCTGGTGATGGCGATGAGTGGGTAGCGGTAGGGTTGTGTTTCGATGGGATTGTAGCAGATAGCGTACCTTCCGTCGGCCGTGCGTTGGCCCCATTGCTTTCCGCCTGCCATGATGAGGGACGGCACTCGGACCGGTGTGGACCATGTCTGTCCCTCATCGGGAGAGAGAGCGGCGTAACTCCATTTCCAGAGTGCAACCACCTGGCCGTCGGGTCGGTGGTAGTAGTTGGTGGCCTGTACCCGGTTGATGGAATCTTTGAGGTTGTAGAATCCGTCGAGTCCGCGGTCCTCGTCAATCCACTGGAGTGTGCGCAACTTGTCGTTGAGGAGGTCCTGGCATGCTTGTCTGAAGCCTTTATCCTTCGATTGGGTATAGAACGGATAGGCGGTGTCAGACTGATTCCAGCTGGCATGGGAGGAGTACCGGACGAAATAGATGGGACCCATGGTGCCGTCGTCGTATATTTCGCGAACGACACGGCCTATGCCACCTTCCTTGAAGGGGTTGTAGCTGTGTCCGTAGAAGGCTACAGTGAGCAGTCTTCCGTTCGGTGCGGTGTAGAATCCCATCCGTTGGTGCATGATGTAGCCGTAGTAGGGTTTCGGTATGGTTACTCCTTCGGGTGCTTTGTAGGGCGGGAATGCCACGAAAGGCTTGTTCCAGTTCCTTCCGTCGGTAGAGGTTGCGATGAGCGTCTGCCCCGGCGGTTGCTGTTCATCGACCGGATTGGAAAGGTACTGCAGGTAGAATGTGCCGTTGTGGTAGGTCAGATTGGCTGCATGATTGTAGGTCCAGCCGTAGTCTTCGGCCCATTCGGGATGTGTGCGGTTGGCACGCATAACCTGTATGTTCTCCACTCCGATAGCATAACGGAAGCCCCCGTCGTGCAACCGTGGGTTACATATCTCTCCACCGACATACGCTATGGGTTCTGCCGGGGTTCCGGTCTGCGCGGAAAGTGGAAGAAGGAGGAAGGTGGAAGGTGGAAAGAGGAAGGAGAAAAGGATGAGCAAGGTGTTTCGGATGTTCATGTTTGTAGTTTATTTGGTTTCAGACGGTATTCTGTTGCAGCATCTTCCGCTTCCAGTTGCGGTAGCCGAAGATGGCTATAATGATGTATAACGCATAGAGTGCCGACTTGAACGGCAGGTCTTTATAGCAGTAGAGTGCGCATGTAACCACATCGACGGCAATCCACACGAACCACTGTTCAAGGTGCTTATGCGCCAAAGCCCATATTCCTACGATGCTGAATGCAGTGGTAAAGGCATCTGGCAGTGGGACGGTAGAGTCGGTGTAGCGTTTCAGCAGGTAATAAATCACCGCCCAGGCTCCCAGTGCCACCGTCAGGAGCAGCAGGGCCTTGCGCTTGGGAATGCGGGTAATGGGCGTCTCGGCAGTATATTCCTGCGATGCGTTCCTGCCGTGCCGGCTCCAGCAAAGCAGCCCGTATACGGTCATGGAGAGGTAGTAGAATTCCATGGCACAGTCGGCATAGAGTCCTTTCTGGTAGTAGAGCACGATGCCAAGCGACTGCATGAGGAATCCCACTATCCACATCCAGCGGCTGGCCCGGTACTCAAACAGTATGTATGCAAGTCCGAGCAGTGTGGTGAGGAGGTCGAGTCCGTGCTCGAGCAGGAAGGCTTGTATCATAGCGAGATGTTCAGATAGCACATGAAGTGTATGGGAGCCTGTGCGGAGTAGACGCTCCATGCCCATCCGCCATCGTAGGCTTCGAGTTTTCCTTGGTTCATCCTGTAGTTCATGGAGCAGGAGCCGTTGGATTCGTACTTGCTACTGAAGATATTATAGACGGTCGCACCGACGGTGAGCGCCTTTATCTTTCCCAACTGGAAGGTGTAGTTCAGGTCGAGGTCGGTGGTGCAGAAGGCATCGATCATGGCGCTGGTGTAGGTCTCGCCGTCGGTGTTGAGGTAGCGTTTGAACCCCGAGTTGGTCATGTATTGCTTGCCGACATATTTGGTGAAGGCGGTTGCCTTCCATCCATTCTTTTCGTAGGAGAGTATGTTTCCGACCACCCAATCGGGCGAATAGGCCAGGTTCGTTGTTCCTGCGTTGACATATGCCTGGCTCCAGTCGTCGTTGATTACGGTGAGCATCATGTTCTTTGCGCGGTTTTTGCTCCATGTTGCATTTGCGCTCCACCGGAGTCCTTCAATGGGTTGCCAGGTTGCTTCCATCTCAAGTCCTGCACGATAGGTGTCTTTGATGTTCCGCGCCACCATTTCCCCGTTGGAGTCCTGTGCCCCCGTTAGTACGAACTGGTTGTCGTAGTCCATGTAGAAGAAGTTGAGCGAGGCCTCAAAGCGTTTGGAATGGTAGGTGTAGCCGATTTCAATGTCGTTGAGCCGTTCCTGGCTGGGGTCCACCTCGTCGGTTTCTGCGAGCATGTCCTCGAAGTCGTTGCGGGTAGGTTCCTTGTGTGCGACGGCGTAGGAGGCAAAGAGCAGATGGTGGTTGAGGAACTTGTAGGAGAGTCCTGCCTTGGGATTGAAGAAGTTGTAGTGTCGGTCGAGCACCAGCGGCCGCTGCACTTTGTCGTCGTCGAACTCCTGCGACAGTCCGCTCATCGAGTAGTCGATGTACCTATACTGCATGTCTACAAAGGCGTGGAGCCCCGGGAGGAGTTCGTAGTTCACCTTTCCGTAGATGTTTGCATCGGTCTTGCGGGCATTGTTGTCGTAGTAGTGGTTGTGCGCGGGGCATTCGCCGTCGAAGTCTCGCAGCCAGATGACATTGCCGTAGTGGTCGCCGTCGTACTTGTTGAGGGCTCCGCCGAAGTTCATTGTCAACCGGTTTCCGTTGTCGTAGTTGAGCGAGAATACCGTCCCGTAAAAATGGTTTTTCATCTTTTTCTGCCTGACGAGGTCACTGCGGTCGGACGACTGCGGGTCTGCGAGGTGGTATTTGTAGAGTTTCTGGTTGGTCTTGTACTGCTCGTAGTGTCCGTTTCCGTAGGTGTAGTGTGCCGCCAGGTTCAGGTTCCATTGCTTGTTGAACTGGTGTATCCAATGGAATTGGTTGTGCAGTTGTGCGTAGTTGTCGGTCTGGTTGTGGTAGAAGGCGGTGTTGCCGTTGTCGTCGGTGTACATTCCGCTGGGGTTGTAGCGGCATCCGAAGGTTGCCATGTCGGCCTTCGAGACATAGTCCCATGCCATGTATGTCTTCTCACGGCCTCCGAAGGTGATGATTTTGAGCATGTCCTGCCTTCCGAAGTAGGCTGCCTGGAGGAAGTAGGAGCCCAGCCTGCTGGATGCGCGGCTGATGTATCCGTCGCTGCTGATGGTGGAGAGCCGTCCCTGCACACCCCAGTGGTTGGCCAGCAAGCCCGACGAGAAGCGTGCCGTGGCCTTGGTGGTGCCGTAGGAGCCTGCCGCGAGGTTGAGGTCGAGGTAACTTTTTTTGCCGATGTTCTCGGTAAGCATGTTGAGTGAGGCCCCGAATGCGCCGGCACCGTTGGTCGATGTGCCCACGCCGCGCTGCAACTGGAGCGACTGGATGCTGGAAGCAAGGTCACCCATGTTCACCCAATAGAGTTGCGCACTCTCCGAGTCGTTCAGCGGAATGCCGTTGGCGGTGACATTGATGCGTGTCGGGTCGGTTCCGCGCACATGGATGCCGGTGTAGCCGACGCCCGCTCCGGCATCGCTCGAGGCGGTTACCGAGGGCATGGACAGCAGCATCTGGGGGACATCCTTTCCGTGGTTCACGGCCTGGATGTCAATCTGTTGCATCTCGGAAAATGGTACGGGGGTTGTTTTGCGGGCACGCGTGCTGACCACCTGCACTTCCTGCAGTTGGTGGACGGTGACGGTGTCGATGCCTTGTGCGCCGGCTGTGGCCGCACAGAGGGCGAAAAAGAACAGCGAAATTGGTTTTTTCATGGTTTCCTTATTTATTGTTCCACAATAAGGGGGCTTCGATTTTTCCTACGCCGGCATTACCCGGATCAGGTTCTAGGGTATCATCTCAGCCGTGTCAAGTGGCACAGCACCCCTTAGCCTTGCTGTTTGCAAGTGTTGGCGAAGGTAAGCAAAAGCCCCGTATTGAGCAAATCGGAGCACGGAATTTGTCAAAATTATTTATTGCACACTGGGTTTAGTGCTGCCGCCAGATGCCGATTTTCTGAAAAAGTGGGTCGTCGACCAAAAAAAATCGGCAAAAAACGCAAAAATTGCAAACGACTGAGTTCCAACCACTTGCACACATTCTAAAAATATTTCCCGTTTGTGCGTTTTCCGTTTGGGCCCCGATTGCAGCGCGTTTGGGCTCCGGTGGCAATGCGACCGAGCGGAAAATGTCGTGCCATTGGGACAAAAGAGAAACGCAAGTGAACCCCGTTTGGGATTTTTTTGAGGTTTTGCGTGGGAGGTTTTAGGTGGTAGGGCGGTTAGTTTTTTGGTTATTTTGGCTATTTTGAGGATTGCACACTTTTCCGATTTGTAACGATTTTTTACGGTTTTTGTGTCTCTCCCGCAGTCGTTCCGGAGTCAGGCGGGAGCAGCTGCAGGGCCGGCTGCATGAGGAAGGGGCGCATCACATCGTAGCCAACGACAAACGAAGGCTGTCCGGCTGCATAGGGGGCAATCTCGTAGTTCTGGTAGACAAACATGATGCCTTCCTCCTTAAAGAGCGGCGGACACTGGGGCAGCGGTATCAGGTAGATATTGTCTATGCCGATGAGGTTCTGGAACAGTTCGTCGTCGGTAGTGCATTCGAAATACTGCTTGAGTCCTGCGCGGATGACATCGGTGATGTTGTGGTTGACCACTTCCCAGCCTATGCGTCGCCCGTCGGACTTGCGGAAAGTCTGGCCGAGGAACAGGTTTGAGCCGTGTGCCCCACCCCAGTACTCAAAGCCGGTGCAACTCAGGGTGATATAGGTTTCCGTCTCTGCCAGCGGAGCCACCACCATGTCGGAGTAGTATTCCGTTTTCGGGCTGAGCAGGCTGTCCATCTCAATGTAGTTGTCGTGGAAGTCCTGGTCCTTCAGGTCGAGGTAGAACTGCAGCATGGCCTTTGTGTCGAGCACATCGCCGTCGAAGGTGCCTCCGAGCGTTTCGCTCACATATTCCATCATGGCGTATTGCAGGGCGCTGTTGCTGGTTTTCGGCAGGGTCAGCTTGATGCTCCGCTCACCCAGACTGTCGCGCTCGCCAAGGCTGTCGGTCGAAAGTGCCGATGGGACGAACTTGCCTGGCTGCTGCGTGGTGCCCTTCAGGCAGGAACAGAAGAGCCAGACGGAAAGGAAGAGGAATACGGTCGGGGTTCTTTTCATGGTTGGAAGTTATTACTTTTTAAGGTTTTTCTTCAGTATTTTCGCCACCAGGCGCCTTCCCTTTTCGGTCAGTCCGCCACGGGAGAGAAAGGTGTCGTCGGCCTGTCGGTAGGGAATGGGCGAGCGAAGTTTCCTTGCCAGCACCTCGGCCTGCGTCTTGGGCGATGTCGGGTAGGCCGAAACGGCAATGTCGAGTTTCTCCGTCAGCGGTGTGTACAGGTCTATCCGATGCCAGCGGAGGTTGCCTTTTGCCAGTTCGGCAAGCAACAGCGACACCATCTCCTGGTGCTTGCGGTTGATGTCGGGGCTGGCACTGGGAAGGCCGGTGGAGAAATAGATGTGTGCATCGGGATGACACCGGCTCAGACGACGGGCCAGTGTTTCCATGCGGCTGCCGATGGAATCGGGACCGACCTTGGCCTCGAACCATGCTGCCGGCGGCACTATGAGAACCATTTCTGCCGGAGGACAAGTGACTGTTTCCCGTTCCATGCAATCCGGGAACACCTGGGGCCGCACCTGCCACGAGGGAAGCAGTTCATCCCAAGGCACGGAACAGAAAGTGCTGTCGCCCACGATGAGCACCTGACTGCGGCTCTCTTGAACCAGCGGAAAGAGGCAGAGGAAGGCGGTCAGCAGCAATATCGTTCTTTTCATGGAGGAAAACAGTTGGGTTAATAGGAAACGGAACAGGCAATACCTAAGGCCTCCACCTGCGCCGCTATGCGATCCAGTTGCTCATGGGTGGCCTTGCGGAGGGTGCTGATGGGGGTCTCGCGCTCAACGGTATAGACCATGACCTGCTCCGGCGCGATGCGTTTCAGGGCCTGCAGCCAGGGCTCCACAAAGCGCGGTGAGGTGTTGCCGACATCGTGGTTCCCGAAAGTTCCCTGCAGAAACATGGTCTGAATGATTACATGCCCCCGGAAGGCGGCCAGCCTTTCAACGACGGTCTCCACCCGATAGCCGGGCTGCTGAGGCTGGTCCACCAGCGAAATGTAGCGGCTGTCGACGGTGTCGAGTTTCTGGATGTTGTTGTCCACGAGCATCAGTGCGTCGAACACCTCCTTGCGGTGGAGCATGGTGGCATTGCTCAGGACGGAGATGCGGGCTGCCGGACAATAGGTGTCGCGCAGCGAAACGGTGTCGGCTATAATCTGTGCGAAGTCGGGATGCGCGGTGGGTTCGCCGTTGCCGGCAAAGGTAAGCACATCGGGTGCGGTGCCGCCGGCCTGCATCTGCCGGAGCACTTCCTCCAGCCTGCTGCGCACTTCCCCACGGGTGGGACGCGCCTGCCGGGGACGAAAATCGCCGTTGCGGCCGCACTCGCAGTAGATGCAGTCGAAAGTGCATATCTTCCCGTCGGCAGGCATGAGGTTGATGCCCAGCGAAATGCCCAGGCGACGGCTGTGGACGGGACCGAATACCGGCGATGCGTGAAGGATGGTGCTCATGTGGTATCAGACTTAAACGGCACAGACACAATACGGACAAGTGGCTGCAACGGACATGCGGACTACATCCGGCACGCCTGAACCATGTGACTGCGACCGAGCAAAGTTAGTGTTTTTTGCCGGTTCACGCGTTAAAATAGTGTTAAACTATTGACAAGGGGGGTAAAATTTTGTATATTTGCACTTCATAAAAATAAATAAGGTATTAGAAACGAATGGCAAAACGCAAGAAACCATCGCGCAACCGACAGGGGCTCCAGGCCGTGACACTCTGCATCAGCACGGCGCTCGTGCTCATCCTGCTCGGCATTGTCTCGCTCTCCGTCCTTACGGGACGAAACCTTTCCAACTATGTCAAGGAAAACCTGGTGGTCGCCCTCATGCTGCAACAGGACATGACAACCCCCGAAGCACAGCAACTCTACAAACGCCTGCAGACCCGTCCCTACACGAAGAAACTCACCTATGTAAGCAAAGAGCAGGCGCTGAAGGAAAGCATCAAGGCCATGGGCATCAATCCTACGGAGTTCGTAGGCGAGAATCCCTTCCCCTCCTCCATCGAACTCACGCTTAAAGGCGACTATGCCAACAACGACTCGCTGGCATGGATAGCCAAGGAACTGCAGAAATACCCGAAAGTAAGCGAGGTGAACTACCAGAAAGACCTCATCAACGATGTGAACCAGACACTTGCCAACATCAGCATCGTGCTGCTCATCCTGGCCGGACTGCTCACCTTCGTGTCGTTCGCGCTCATCAACAACACCATCCGGCTGGGCATCTATGCCAAGAGATTCACCATCAGGACCATGAAACTGGTGGGTGCCCCCTGGAAATTCATACGCCGGCCCTACCTCCGACAGGCTGTGCTCGTGGGGCTCATCGCCGCCTTCGTGGCCTGTCTCGTCATCGGGGCAGGCATCTATGCGCTCTACTATAACGAGCCGGCCATCGCCGAAGTGCTCACCTGGAAGGAACTGGCCATTACCGCCGGAGTGCTCTTCCTCGTGGGAATCTTCATCACACTCATCTGCGCCCACATCTCCGTGAATAAGTTCCTGAGGATGAAAGCCGACGAACTCTACAAAATCTGAAAAACAAACAAATAAGATATGGACAAGAAATTCCTCGCATTCAACAAGATTAACTTCCTGCTAATCCTTGTAGGCATAGTGTTAATCATTACCGGTTTCATACTGATGGGAGGCGAGCCGTCGAGCGAAGCGGCCTTCCAGCCGGACATATTCAGCGCAAGGCGCATCAAGGTGGCACCGGTGATTTCCTTTGCCGGATTTGTCTTCATGATTTTTGCCGTCATGTATAAACCCAGAAGCAAGAAGAAATAAACCATGAGCGACCTGCAAGCACTACTGCTCGGCATCATCCAGGGACTGACCGAGTACCTCCCCGTCAGCAGCAGCGGACACCTGACCATCTTCTCACACCTCTTCGGCGTCGACACCGACCAGAACCTGACATTCACCATCGTGGTACATGTGGCCACGGTGCTCTCCACCCTGGTCATTCTCTGGAAGGAAGTGGCCTGGATATTCAGCGGACTGTTCCGCTTCCAGAACAACAAGGAGACTCAATATGTGCTCAACATCATCATCTCCATGATACCCGTGGGCATCGTGGGGCTCTTCTTCAAGGACAAAGTGGAGGAAGTTTTCGGCTCGGGACTGCTCATCGTGGGCATCATGCTCCTGCTGACGGCACTGCTGCTGGCATTCTCCTACTATGCACGGCCCAAGCGGAAAGAGAACATCGGCAAACTGGATGCCTTCATCATAGGTCTGGCACAGGCTGCCGCCGTCATGCCGGGACTGTCCAGGTCGGGTTCGACCATCGCAACGGGACTGCTCCTCGGCAACAAGAAAGAAAAACTCGCACAGTTCTCCTTCCTCATGGTCATTCCCCCGATTCTTGGCGAAGCACTGCTCGACACCGTCAAACTGGTGAAAGGCGGAGCCGCCACGGCATTCGGAGACATCTCCGTATCGGCACTGGCAATTGGATTCGGCGCAGCATTCGTGGCCGGATGCCTCGCATGCAAGTGGATGATCAACATCGTGAAGAAAGGCAAACTCATCTACTTCGCCGCCTATTGTGCCATCGTGGGCATCATAACCATCATCTGCAGCCTATGAACTTCATCGCCGGAGAGGTTCTTGCCGTCAACAAACCGTACCGCATGTCGAGTTTCGGTGCCCTGGCACGCATCCGCTTCCTCATCTCAAGGAAACTGCATGTCAAGCGCGTCAAGGTCGGACATGCCGGCACATTAGACCCTCTGGCAACCGGAGTGCTCATTCTATGCACTGGAAGAAAGACCAAGCATATAGAACAGATGATGGGCCACGAAAAGGAATACACCGCCACGCTCCAACTCGGACAAACCACTCCCAGCTTCGACATGGAGCACGAAGTGGATGCCTCCTACCCCACCCAGCACATCACCCGTGAGCTGATAGAGGCAACGCTGAAGCGGTTCGAGGGAGACATCTTGCAGGTTCCACCGGCCTACAGCGCCTGCAAGGTGAACGGTGACAGGGCATACGAACTGATGAGAAAAGGTAAGGAAGTGGAACTTCAGGCCAAGCCCATCCATATCGAGAGCCTGGAACTGACTGACTTCGCCCCCGAGCAGATGAAGATGAGCATAAGGGTGGTCTGCGGACGAGGGACATACATCCGTTCACTGGCACGCGACATCGGACAGGCATTGGGCTCAGGAGCCTACCTCACCGCCCTCTGTAGGACACGCGTGGGAAATGTCAGAATAGAAGACTGCATCGACTTCGACCACTTCCAGGAATGGCTCGACCAGCAGAGAATCGACAATACGCAAGAATAAAAAACAACAAAACATACAAACATGAAATTATCTCAATTCAAATTCAAACTCCCCGAGGAGCAAGTCGCACTCTATCCCCACAGCATCTACCACGAGATAACAAACGAGGATGGGGAAAAAGAAACGCTGCGACTGTCGCGTAGGGACGAGTCCCGCCTGATGGTTCTCCACCGCAAGTCGAACACCATCGACATGCTGAAGAAGGACAAGAAGGGCAAGGAGATAAAGAATTCCTACATCCAGTTCCGCGATGTGCTGGACTATTTCAACGAGGACGACTGCTTTGTCCTGAACGACACCAAGGTGTTCCCCGGACGACTGTACGGCACAAAGGAAAAGACCGATGCCAAAATTGAGGTATTCCTCCTGCGGGAACTGAACCGTGAGATGCGCCTCTGGGATGTGCTTGTAGAGCCTGCACGGAAAATCCGCATCGGGAACAAACTGTTCTTCGACGAGATTGGTTCCATGGTGGCAGAGGTAATTGACAACACCACCAGCCGAGGACGCACGCTGCGGTTCCTCTACGATTGCCCGCACGAAGAGTTCAAACAGGAACTCCTGGCACTGGGCGAACCGCCACTGCCACGCTACATCATCGAGAACCGCAAGGAAAAGCATGCCACACCCGAGGATTTCGAAGACTTCCAGTGTGTCTACGCCAAGAACGAAGGAGCCGTTACGGCACCCGCAACAGGCCTGCACTTCAGTCGTGAAATGATGAAGCGGATGGAGATAAAGGGCATCAAGACTGCCTTCGTCACCCTTCACTGCGGACTGGGATGCTTCCACGACATCGAGGTGGAAGACCTCTCAAAACACAAGATGGACAGTGAGCAGATGCTCATCGGAGCCGAAGCATGCAAGATTGTCAACGAAACGAAACTTGCCAAGCGGCATGTCTGCGCCGTGGGAACCAGCGTACTGAAGGCATGCGAGACCGCCGTGGGCACCAACGGACTGCTGAAGGAATACGACGGATGGACCAACAAGTTCCTCTTCCCGCCCTACAAATGCCAACTGCCCGACTCCATGATTGCCAACTTCTATCACCCGCAGTCCACCCTGCTCATGGCTACGGCCACATTCGGCGGCTACGACCTGGTGATGGAGGCCTACGACCTGGCCGTGAAGAACGGATACCAGTTCGGATGCTTCGGCGATTCACTGCTGATTCTCAACGATTGATGCACTGTGTTTATCTTTCGTTAGGCAGCAACCGGGGATGGCGGAAGCGCAACCTGATGCGTGCCGTCAGCCTGATTGGTGAGCGGCTGGGCACCGTTGTGAAGCAATCCTCAATACTGGAAACCGCTCCTGTTGGATTCACATCAAGGCATAAGTTCCTGAACATGTGCCTGGAACTACAGACAAATTTGTCGCCCGAAAAGTTGCTGGAGGGCTGCGAGCAGATTGAACGCGACCTGGGACGCACACAGAAGTCGGTCAACGGCAACTATCACGACCGCCGCATCGACATCGACATCCTGCGCTACGACGACCTGCAGATGGACACTCCGAGGCTCACCCTGCCACACCCGAGGATGAACGAACGCGACTTCGTCATGATTCCCCTGCGGGAAATATGCAGCGAACCCTGAACCCATAACACGGAAAATCCCCGCAAACATTTCTGCTTGCGGGGATTTTCTGTTTCTCTGTACTGCCGATTACTTACGCAGACCGAGTGCCTTGATGATGGCACGATAGCGATTGATGTCGCGGTCGTAGAGATAAGTAAGCAGTGAACGGCGCTTTCCTACCAGTTTGGTCAGCGAACGAGCCGTGGCAAAGTCCTTGTGGTTCTTCTTCAAGTGCTCGGTGAGATGAGCAATGCGATAGGTGAACAATGCAATCTGGCTCTCTGCAGAACCGGTGTCTGTCGGAGTCTTGCCGTGCTTGCTGAAAATTTCAGCCTTCTTTTCTGGATTGAGATACATTTTGTTGTTTGATTAATTAGTTTTTTGCATTACATCCTTCGGCCGCTTTCCGCCTTAATCACAACAGATTACCGCCTCGAATGCATCGGATTTTCCGAATTGCGCCTGCAAAAGTACACATTTCCTCCCCACAATGCAAACATAATCTCAAAAAAAATTGAGCAAAAGGAATTTCCACATTGATAATTTGAAGACCCTCACTAAATTAATAATTGGAAGTGTTGGCATTATTTCCCAGAAAATTTGTTGGGATATCTGTGCTATTTTATACATTTGCAGAAAACAAGATAAAAAACCTGCAAACTATGAAGAAAGCTATTTTCATGATGATGCTGGCATGCATGACGGCCGTCACTGTCTCTGCTGCGCCCGACGACTACCAGACCATCGAAACAGCAGGCTATACCATCAGCCTGCCAAAGGAATTCCAAACTTCCAGCAATCTGAGCAACGACTACATCCAGTTCCGTTCAAATGCCACGAACACCTGGGACGACGGGGAAGAGCATAGGAGCAGTGCGGTCATCAACCTTACCTACCAGGATGGCGGAGGCGCCACGCCGGGCAACATCAAAGAATTGGCACAGAACCTCAAGGCCATGTATAAAGCATTGGGGAATATTTGCGATGAACCAAAGGTAGTGGACAATGTGGTTGTTTTGCGCATGACCGATGGAGATGAAGAGGTTTCCTGGAGTTTCGTTGTCGTGACAAAAGAAGGAAAGAATCTGAATGGACAAGTGGAATACAAGGCCGGTGAAGCCAAGTTCTACGACGCTATGGTCGAACGAATGGCCAAGTCGGTCAAGATGAAATAATCAGCACCATGAAAAAGATTTTGCTTTTCCTCTTCATACTCTGCGCCTTTACTGCAGCCAAGGCACAGAAAGTCCGGAATGCCAAGGCTGGACAAAAGTACAAGTACGAAACCAAAAACCGTGCGGCCTACCATTTCACGGCAGAACTGTGCGACCCTACCAATGACGGAATGATGGCGGCAATCATGGTTAAAGGCTATGTGGGCAACGAAGAGAGTTCCTATTTTGAACGGAAATTCGACCTGGCTGACTGTGTTAATCCTAATTCAGAAGGGACGAAAAGCGCAGAATGGGTGAACGATAGGGCTGACATCAACTTCGACGGAATGCCCGACCTGCAGATATACCTCTGGTTCACGGCCGTCGGACAGATTATCGAGACCTATGCAGCCTTCGTCTGGAATTCTGAAGGGTATTTCGAAGAGGTGAAAGATTTCAAAGAATTGTGCAATCCTGAAATCCATCCCGACTCGAAGACCATTACCAGCAGTTACCGTCACGGCATCAACAAACTCATCACCGATACCTATATTTGGGATGGGAACAACCTGAAACTAATCAAACAAGAATCCGTAAATCCTTTTGAAGATGAAAACAACTAAGTTCTTTGTATGCCTGCTGATGCTGATTGCGTACAGCGGGAACACCATGCTGGCTCAAAACTGTAAAAAGAATAAGATCAATCATGCCGGGAAAGCCTGCAAGGCCGACAAGCAACTCGTTCAACTCATCCCGGATGTCAATAACGACAGGGTCCTCAACCTCAGCGGGAAGAACGACCACAAGGACATAATGTTCCCCGTCTGGGATCGCGATGACATCTATACTCCCGACGACGAGGATGTCAGCGAATGGGAATACTGTGTCAATCTCGGAGCCGACGGCATGCCCTTGCAGGCACTGCAAGAATCTTTGATGGGTGTCCCCGCCGACATAAAGGAGGTCGGACGGCAGATTCTCATCGACCTTAACTTCGACGGATATTCCGACCTTGCCGTATGCGTGGGTCGCTATGGCGAGGACAAGGCACTCTATTTCGACGCCTGGATTTGGGACCCGGAGGAATTCGGCGGCCTCTTTGTACGCGCAGAAGGGTTCAGGAACATCCCTAACCCGGTGGTCGACAATGCCAATCAGTGCATCCGTCAGATGATTCCAGCGCCAGCCATCAAGGAGGATGCCATGGTGATTGACCGGGAGAAACTGAGACAACCGCAGGAATGGAAATATCGCGACGGAAAGTTTGTCAAGGTAAGCAATGAATATAGTCGCAAGGTTGTTGAGATAAAGGAATAGAATAAATAAAGGTATCCATGAAAAAGATTGCATTATCGTTGTGTATGCTTTGCATCGGTTTTTCGGTGAAAGCACAGATCCGGACCGACGGCTACTGGTACGACGGCTCGCTTTGCTACAATGCCACGAAAGCCAGCGGCGGTATGTTTACGCTGAACGCCATGAGCGAGGGCGAAGAACTCGAGTTCATGCTCATCCCCATTCAGGGTAAGTCCGGCACCTACCATGTTGCCGACAGTTCCAACGACAAGTTGAACCCGTACGACTACATCCACACCGTGGTCCATCAACAGAAGGACGGCTGGGATGTGCTCTGCTTCTACAATGTGAAGAACCAATTGGAAGCAGTCATGCAGCACGAGAGCGAAGGCGACAGCCAGCAACTGAACATCGCAAAATGGAAAAACCAGATCATGGGTGAGTATACCGATGACGAAGATATGAATCTGGACATCATCATCCAATGGGATCACATAAGCGTGAACGGCGAACTGGCCTCGTTCGAGGTGATTACCTTCAACGGACTCGTCACCCCTTACATCCACATCAATGAAATCCCCGGCAGCGTCAACAAGCTGGAGGGGTCGTGGGAGATTGAGCAAACCCTCGAAGGGTTCTTGCTCCACAGCGTCAGATTCGACTCTGAAGATTACATCTGGGTACGCGAGAATCTCGCACCACTCGTATTCAAGGAGAATGCCCCGATGGTTCCCCGGTTTGCCTATGCCAGCAGCACCTTGCTGAACGACAAGAAGTTCCGCAACCTTGACAAGAAGGCACTCCGCATCATGCGCAACGAAATCCTGGCACGCTACGGCTACCGCTTCAAGTCGGCAGACCTGCAGGCGTACTTCGGCCGCGAGCCATGGTACGAGCCTGCTGCCAACAACAGCTCCATCGCACCTACTTTCCTCGAGCAACTCAACATCGACCTCATCAAGTGCCAGGAAGAGAAAGAGTAGTATATAGTTGACAAGCAGACAAGTTATTTGCGTTGCCTACTATATATATAAATAAGGTGGAACCATTTAGTTCCACCTTATTTCTTGTAGAATCATAACTCCTCTGGCCCCTCTTAACTTCTTAAGACTCGTAAACTCGTATAAGCGCAGTAGCGAGCGAAGAGGGGAAATACCGTGGGAGGCTGGAAGAGTTCCGAAGGAAGTTACCCGGCCGTCAAACAGCAAAAGAGGTGCAGCCCTGATGGGTTGCACCTCTTTTTTGTGCTGATGCCTGACGGCATCTTTCTTTGGTTTACTTGCGGATAACCTTCACGGTCTTCACCAGGCCTTGGCTGTCGCGGGTCTGCTTCAGGAGCACGCCACGGGTGTTGGCTGTGGCTGCGCGGCCTTGCAGGTCGAAGTATTTCTCCGATACGATTTGACCATTGTTGGTCAGGTCGGTGATGCCGGTGGTGCTCAGGGTGTATGTCACATCGATGGACAGGATGCGGGCCTGACCTGTGGAGTTGTTGAAGGTAACGGTCTTGCCCGAGCCGGTCCATGTTCCCGTTGTGCCCGACACGCTGTAAGCGTAGGCGGGAGCACCTGCGGGCGACCATACGGCCGATGCGGATGCCTCGAGTTCGCCGGTATAGGTGTTTCCTGAGAAGTTGAAGACAATCTTGTCGATGGAGGCTACATTGTCGCCGGCACTGATGGTCAGGACATTGCCGCCATAAAGACGCAGTGCTGCACCTACAGTGTAATACTTAGGAATAACAGTACCAGAGCCTTTACCGCTATTTCCGGAGATGTTTTCGTCGATGGTGAAATCGCTTATTTCCTGAGCATTCTCATATCCCTGCTCACTGGCAACCCAAGAAGCCTTGGGATGGTTGGGATCTTCGGTTGTGTAGTCTTTGATGGAGAACCACTGGATTTCGGTTTCGTTGGTCTCGCCGCCGCCTTCGTAGATAGACTTGATACCAATCTGGTTCCAGTCCTCGGAATAGAGGTCGTTCAGATAAATCGTAGTCGAGTAGAAATCCCAGTTCTCAGTGAATCCGAACGGAATGATGGTCAAGTCTTCTTCCAGTTTCTCGTGGGTTTCCGGGGTGAAGGTGAGCGGACTAATCTCATGCTCTACATCCACAAAGATTTCATAGTAGAGCTTGGAAGCGGAAAGTGCGTCGCCGTTGGTGTCGACATTAGGCACATTGAAGTCGATGTACCAGCCATAACTTTCGCTCTCAGTCATTCCTGTGATGGAGGGATTGGCCGGCATCGCTGCCTTTTCGACAACCTTAGAGAATACTGCGCCACGATAGGAGTCGAAGTAATAGGAACTGTTGTCCACGAGGAAGAACGCGTTCTGGGCAGTGAATTTTTCTTCGGTGGCATCATAGTCGAGCACCACGGGCTCCCCCATGAGCGTATTCAAGTACATATCGTAGCTTCCAGCATAGTTTCCGAAATACTGTCCGTTCTCAAAAGTAACGGTAGCACCGGAAAGGGTACCCTTTACCCATGCGTCAGGAATATAGGTGCAAAGTCCTTGCACATAGACGTCATTGCCATCGAAGCCAATGTTAACATAGCCGCTGACATCGGCATCGTCATTATAGTTCCTTGCGGTGACTGCATATTCTTCCGTCGTCAGATCGGCTGGAGGAGTAACCACTTCGGGCTCTTCCGGTTCTGTAAATGAGAACACGGCGTTATACCAATAGGTATAGGCCGACATCGATTCTGCCTCACTACTTTCAGCAACATATTTTGTCACCTGTGTGACCGTACCTGCATCTTCATCGTATTCGAAAACGATGTCGCAGACGGTCGAGCCGTCGTCGGAACCGATGAGGTATTCATCGCCATACTCGTCGGAGCCCAGCAACTGACCGCTGGCGAAAGTAACGGTGGAACCGCTGATGGTTCCTTCCACCCAGGCCTCGTCAAACCAATAGGCAAGGCCTTGCACATAAACGGTGCTGCCGCTGATGGCCACCTGTATCTCAGGCATTTGGCTGGTGTAGTCAGACCAGCCCGACGAA
>CALFJA010000049.1 GCA_937877605.1 uncultured Prevotellaceae bacterium
CCACCACATAGTTGGCATCGTACTTCGGCTGGTTCACCTGAAAGACCGCACCGGCGGCGTAGAGGGAGTCAACCACGAAGCCGTCGGCAGGATTGGCCATATCCAGCTGGCCCTCTTTCTGCGGCGCATAGATGTGAAGGAACACATCGTCGCGCAGGGTCAGCCCTATCTGATGGGCCAAGAGAATGCCCGGCACGGCAAATTCAAGGTCGGCGGCATGCAGCGCAACATCGTCGTTTCCCACCAGGATGGAACGGAACGAAGGCTTGGAGGCAAAATTGTCGTCCATCCCTTTCAGCACCACAATGGTCTGGTTGTCGCCATAGACCAGCAGAGCCCGCTCCTCGAAGCAAGCCGTGACAGTTTCCACCTGCGGCAACTGCTGCAACCGGAGCAGCGCAGGATTGTCGGCGGCAAGGGTCTTTCCCTCTGCGGGAACCACCTTCAGCTGTGGGTCGAAAGTAGTAAAGAAGGTGGCAACCAAGTCCTGAAATCCATTGAACACGCTCAGCACCACGACCAAGGCAGCACTGGCAACCGCCACTCCCAACAGGGAAATGACGCTGATGGCACTGATCATGGACGAACTCTTCTTGGCAAAGAGGTAGCGACGGGCTATGTAGAAGGGATAGTTCACAAAGGTGGAAAAAGGAAAATGGATGGTGAAAGAAGGGGCGCTATTGTTTCAACAACTCGTCGATGCGGTCGATATAGTCGAGACTGTCGTCGATGAAGAAGCGCAGTTCCGGGATGATGCGCAACTGGTTGCGTACCCTCGTCCCGAGTTCGTAGCGAATCTGCTTCTCGTTGGCCTCGATGTTGCCGAGCAATTCCTGCGCCTTCGCCGATGGGAAGATGCTGAGGTAGGCCGTACAGATGCTGAGGTCGGGAGAAATTCGGCAGCGGGTGACACTGATCATCACGCCATGCATGCCGCGGGTCTGCGACTGGAAAATCAGACTGAGTTCTTTCTGTAAGAGACGGGCTATCTTGTTCTGTCGGGTTTCTTGCATAGTGATTGGTCGTTTGGTCGTTTAGTCGTTTAGCAACTGGGGGTTGTTGGGGGACTTACTCCAGTTCGATGTGCCGGGCCATGACAGGTTCCTTGAGGAAGATGCTGGCATTGTCCTGGAATTTGGCAGGGTTCTCGGTGGTGTAGTACCGGCATGTTCCGCCCTTGCTGCACCGACCATCCATCTCGGGATGCTTCTGGAGGTAGACCTTCAGGCTCTTTGCCACATAGTCGCCCTGCGAAACGATGCCGATGCGGCTGTCGAGGTGCTTGCGTATGAGCGGGAGCAGCAACGGATAGTGGGTGCAGCCGAGGATGATGGTGTCGATTTGCGGGTCGGCCTGCATGAGTTGCTCCAGCCGGAGACGCACGAAATAGTCGGCACCGGGTGTCTCTGTCTGGTTGTTTTCCACCAGATGGACCCACATGGGACAGGCCACGCCGGTGACTTCCAAGTCGGGATAGAGTTTGTGCAGCTCCATGTCGTAGCTCTGGCTGAGTATGGTTCCCTCCGTGGCGAGGAGTCCCACATGGTGGTTGCGGGTGATTTGCCCGATGGCCTCGGCCGTGGGACGGATTACGCCCAGCACACGCCGTTGCGGGTCGAGTGCCGGAAGGTTGTTCTGCTGGATGCTGCGGAGTGCCTTCGCCGAAGCGGTGTTGCATCCGAGAATGACCAGATGGCATCCCATCTCGAAGAGTTTGGTCACCGCCTGAAGGGTGAACTCATAGACCACATCGAACGAACGCGAGCCGTATGGAGCCCGTGCATTGTCGCCCAGATAGATGTAGTCGTACCGGGGCAGCTGTTTCCGGAACTCGTGGAGGATGGTCAGCCCCCCATAACCTGAATCGAAAACGCCGATTGGTCCTGTTTCGTTTTGCGGCAGCATTATTTCAGTCGTGCTATTAGTATCTGGGTGAGGTCCTGCCCCTGTTCGGCATTGACATAGGTGAGTGCCTTCTCGTCGGTATCGAAGACGAAGCTTAGTTGCAACTCCTCGCCCACCTCCCTGACAGCGGCACTGACACGCTCGTTGAGGGGCTTGTAAGCATCGTCCTCCGCCTGCTTTAACAGTCGGGCGGCCTCATTGCGGAAGGTTTCGTTTTGCTGGAGCAGTTGTTCCAACTCGGCCTGCCGCTTGGCACGGATGGATGGCGCATACGAGGCCTGATTCTCAATGAAGGTCTCGTATTTCTGACTGAACTCCTGCTGGGCATTCGCCAGCTCGTCAGCATATTGCTTCTTCAGTTGGGCAAGCTGTACACCAACCTGCGCATAGGCGGGCAGCGACTGCAATACCTGCCGGCGACTGTAGAAGCCGAACGACAGCCCCTGTGCATAGAGGGATGCCGACATCAGCAGCGTGAGACATATTAAGGTGATTCTTCTCATCATTCTATTATACCTTATTTATATATGTATGCGTGCGTAAGGGAAACAAAGCGGATTTTCCCAGTGCCGAAAATGTAGCATAGGGACAAGATGCAAGCCTGCAACCTGTCCCTATACGCCAATAGAGTCGGTAATTATTTCTTGTTCAGTTCTGCCCTTACGGCCGATGTCAGGTCAGTGCACTGCGAACCGGTATAGAGTGCAGCACCGTCTTCGAAAATCATAACATAGCCTCCGGCCTGTCCAACTGCATCGATGGCCTTACGCACCTTCTCAATGATAGGAGTCATCTTCTCCTGCTGAACCTTCTGGAGTTCCTGCTGACCGTCCTGATAGGCCTGCTGAACTTTCTGGTAGAGTCCCTGCAGTTCGGTTTCAGTCTCCTGCTTCTTGGTGGCGTTCATGGTGCTTTGGGTCTTCTCGTACTGGTCCATCTTGCGCTGCAATTCGTCCTGCATGGCCTTCAGCTCGTTCTCCTTTTCCTTCTGGAGAGCTTCGATTTCACCGTTAGCCTTTGCCACGTCGGGAAGCGACTGCAAGATTTCCTGAGTGTTGACATGACCGAACTTCTGTGCAAACATGGTGGTTGGTGCAATGAGCATCAACATGATGAGTAACTTTTTCATTTTGTTTCTGAGTTAAATTATTAATGTTCTGTTTCTGATTATCGCTTTATCAACGACCGTAGCCCAACCGGTTGAGCACTTCGTTGCTGATGTCTATCTTGGGGGAGCCGAAGATGATGCCGCTGTCGCTGGCACGGTCCAGCACCAGGCTGTAGCCGCGCAGTTCGCAGATTTCCTTCACCGCATTGTAGACTTCCTCCTGAATGGGGGTGAGCAGCGCCTCACGCTTCTTGAAGAGTTCGCCCTCCGGACCAAAGTATTTCTTCTTCAGGTCGCTGGCTTCTTTCTCTTTCTGCATGATGGCCTCTTGCTTTGCCTGCTTCTGCTCTTGCGAAAGGAACACAACTTCGTTCTTATAGTTGTTGTACATGGTGGTGGCCTCTGCATTGAGAGCCTCCACTTCTGCCTGCCACTTCTTGGAGTTCTGGTTCAACTGCTCGTTGGCACGCTCGTAGGCCGGGATGTTGCGCAGGACATATTCCATGTCGACCAGGGCAAATTTCTGTGCATGACATGCGAAGGATGCCATGACTAGGAATGTGATTAGAAATAGTTTTCTCATATTCTGTCTGTGTTTACAATTGCTGTTATGTTACTAGAATTCCTGCCCGAGAACGAAATGGAACTGCGAACCACCCTTCTCTCCGAACACCTTGTCAAAGCCGTAGGCCCAGTCGATACCCATCAATCCTACCATCGGAAGGAATACACGGATACCCAGACCTGCCGAACGCTTCATGTCGAACGGGTTGAACTTCTTTACCTCGGCCCACGCATTACCAGCCTCAATGAAGCCAAGCCCGTAGATGGTGGTGTTGCCAAGCAGGAACGGATAGCGGATTTCAGCGGTGAAACGGTCGTAGGCATAACCTTCTGCCCCCCAAGGGGTGAGTGCTCCATTGTCGTAACCGCGCAGACCGATGGTCTCTTCGGCGTAACCCGTGGAATAGCCGCTCATTCCGTCGCCACCCATATAATAGGTCTCGAACGGCGATTTCTTGTATTTGTTGTAACTTCCGAGGATACCCATTTCAACGCGCGTCATCAAAACAAAGCATTTCTGTCCGCTGCTCAGCGCGGTAAAGGTGCGTGCCTTGAATTTCCACTTGTGGTATTCAATCCAGCGATATTTCTCTTCCTGCTCCTTGGAATAGGTGGGCGAGCTCTTGTCGGCAGCCAGATTGCGATAGTCCTTGTTGTCGAACTTCGACCATGGCGGAGTCAGTGTCACCGAGAAGGTGAACTCCGATCCACGGCGTGGGAAGAGCTGGTTGTCCGTGGAGGTGCGGTTCAGCGAGAGTGTGAGGTTCAGGTTGTTGGCAGATCCGTTGGTCATGAGGAAGTAGCTCCAGTTTTTCAGCATGTAGCGGGTGAACGACAACTGTGCCGAAAGGGTGAAATAGTCGTCAGGCCAACGCAGGCGCTTACCCCAACCGACCGAAACGCCGAGCAGTTTCACATACTTGTCGGGGTCGTAGTAGTTCTCATAGTTGTTGTAGTAACTGTTGCCGTATCCGTACAGATAGTTGTAGTAGTTGTTCATGTAGCCGCTGTTGTAGTAACTGCTGGACACATCCGTCTGCTTGGAGAAATAGGCGCTGACGCTGAACTGGATGGGACGCTTGCCACCAAACCAGTTGGTGGTATAGGTGGTATTGTACGACTGATAGTATGTGCCGTTGGTTTGCGCACCGATGGAGAGTGACTCTCCGTCGCCGATGGGCAACAGTCCGCGGTGCTCCTTGTTCTTCTTGAAGAGGTTGGCCATGGAGAAATTGTTCAGCTTAAGACCCACGCGGCCGATGACACCTGTCTGTCCCCAACCCATGGAGAACTCTATCTGGTCGTTCGATTTCTGTTCCAATCCCCAGTTTATGTCAACGGTACCATCCTCATAGTTAGGTCTCACATCGGGATTGACCTTTTCCGGATCGAAATGTCCCATTGAGGCCAACTCACGGGCAGTACGCTGCAGCGATTCCTTAGAGAACAAATCGCCGGGCTTTGTACGCAACTCGCGGCGGACCACATTCTCATAGATGCGGTCGTTTCCATTGATGCGGACACGGTTAATGTGTGCCTGGGGACCCTCTTGAATGCGCATCTCCATGTCGATGGAGTCGCCCACGATATTCACCTCAGTCGGCTGGAGGTTGTAGAACAGGTAACCGTTGTTCCAATAGAGATTGCCCACGGCATCTTCATCTTCGCTCAGGCGCTTGTTCATAATCTTTTGATTGTACACATCGCCCTTCTTCATGCCGAGAATACTGTTCAGAACATCGGTCGGATAGATGGTATTGCCCACCCATGTGATGTTGCGAAGATAGTATTTCTTTCCTTCGTCCACCTTGACAAATACATTAACATGCTTGTCATCGACATTCCAGACACTGTCTTCCAGAATAACGGCATCGCGATAGCCATGCTCGTTATACTTGTCTATCAGGCTCTGCTTGTCCGCCTTCCACCGTTCCGGAGTATATTTCTTCGCCTTGAAGATGGTGGAAAACTTGCCGGATTCGTGAATTTTCCCGAACGCTCCCTTGGAGAACAGGCCGCCCTTGATTTTCTTGTCGGTAAGTTGCTGATTGCCTTCGAGCACAATCTGGCGCACTTTCATCTTCTGCTTCTTATCGACAATAATGTCAAGTATCATCTGATTTTTGCCCGCAATGTCCTCGCGTTGGATAATCTCGATTTCCGCATTCTTGAAGCCTTTGTCCTCAAAGTATTTCTTCGCCAGGATCTTGGCACGGTCCACCATGTTGGGCGTAATCTGCGAACCCTTTAGCAATCCCAGTTTCTGCTCCATATCCTCGCGCTCCGACTTCTTCAGGCCAATGTAGTTGATGGTCGACACACGGGGTAACAACTGCAGGGCGATGTGGAGATAGGCCTTTCTTCCTATAATGGAATCGACACCGATTTGCACTTTCGAAAACAATCCGTGCTTCCAATATCTCTTCACAGCCTGGGTGATTTCGTTGCCGGGAATCTCTATCTGCTGCCCGACGGACAAACCCGATATGCTTGTCAGGGCATAGTCTTCGTATCCTTCCACGCCTGACACATTCAGTCCGGCAATTTCCACCACACGGGGAGAGGCTGTGTAAGACACTTCCGGGTAGACAATTACATCTTGAGCCATTAGGTTTGCCGTTACAAGCAGCATGCCTAAGGCCATGAGCAAACGGTATCTGTTATTCTTCATGTGCTGAATTGTTTTCTGTTTCTATTTGTTCCTCTGTCTTTCCGAACCTGCGCTGCCGATGTTGGAAACTGGCAATGGCCTTGTGAAGTTCTTTTTCATCGAAATCGGGCCAGTAAGTCTCGCAGAAATATAGTTCGGAATAGGCAATCTGCCAAAGCAAGTAGTTAGATATTCTCAACTCGCCGCCAGTGCGGATGAGCAGGTCTGGGTCGGGCATGAAATAGGTATCGAGATGCTTGCTGATGGTTTCTTCGGTAATGGACTTCTCGTCTATGGTGTTGGATGTAAGGTGGATGTTTTTTATCTCCCAGACAATGTCCTGTACAGCCTTGGTTATTTCCCATCTGGAAGAGTAGCTCAAAGCCACCACCATGGTCATGGCATCGTTGTCAGCAGTATGCTCCATGGTTTCCCACAACTTCTTCTGAACCTCCTCTGGCAGCCGTTTCATGTCGCCGATGACACGGAAGCGCACATTGTTCTTCATGAAAATTTCGTCTTCCAGCGATGTTAGCACGAGCCCCATGAGTGCCGCCACCTCGTCGGCGGGACGGTTCCAGTTCTCGGTAGAAAATGTATAGAGTGTCAGATACTTGACACCCAGCCTCACACACTCTGAAGTGATGCGGCGGACGGTGTCCACTCCTGCCTGATGCCCGTAGCTCCTAGGTTGACCTTTCTCGGCAGCCCAACGCCCGTTGCCATCCATGATGATGGCGATATGCTCGGGAATTCTGTTCTTTTCTATCTGACACATAGTGTTGGTGGATTTTTTCTGTTTAGACTCTTTATTCGTTGGCATTGTGACAGGTCCTGCACTTAGGCGAGAAACTGTAGGTAGCCGTGAACTGAAGGGCACTATAAGAGTCTGTGTTCTTGAAGAGCCCACTGCTCTTTATGCCGTAGGGGTCTTCCACTCCGTCGAGTTTGTCGCTGAGGGAGAAATGTATTCCCCATTCCAGTCCAAGGTTCAGCCGGTCTGACACACGGCATTTCACTCCGACGCCGATGGGAAGGTTTGCCGTGAAGACATTCTTTTCGCCGCCCGTTACACTAGTAAAGCCAATACCACCCATGATGAATGGCGTCAGCCGTTTGGCTCCGCGGTATTCCTTTCCTGTACCATACGGCCAAAAATTGTATTCATAGACTGCCGAGACATCGGTCAGCGTGTGTTCAAATTCGTATGGCTCGTCATGGTAGAGGGCGTAATAGGTGTCCACATTGTTGGACGAACCTTTTATCTTTCCGAGACTTCCGGAAAGCCGGACAGCCATACGGGGGTTGAGAATTCTTCTGAGCAGGACGGTCACATTGGGTTTCATACCTTTCACAATACTGGTGTTGAAATCGCCTTCGTAGGCAGTAAGCCCTGCACCTGCACCTATTTCCCAACGGTATTCGACATCTCCTTGGGCATAGGTATTCAGCGTCAGGACGCTCAGCAGTACGATTATGAGGTGTTTTTTCATACTATTCAGTTATATATTTCTCGTAAGTTTGCCATCCAAGGCTGTTGCGCCGTCCTTTCCAAATCTGGCCGCTGTTACCGCAGATAACCCAAATATAGTTCTGAGAGTCGACTACGAGCGCGAAGTGCAGAGGGCTGCAGGAGAAGCCTTCCGGGAAAGTGATGTTTTCTTCCACTGGCCATGTAACTCCCTCATCCTCACTCTTGTAGAAATTGGCAAAGGTTTTCAGGTCGCTCGCATTCATGGCTTGTCCCCCCAAGGCAATGATGTTCTCCCCATAGCTGATGGCTTGCAGGTTGGTGAGGTGCGGCGCTTTGTTTCTCACATCCGAGGTCATGGGATAGTACGACCAAGGTTGCTGCTGGGCATTGTCGTCGTTTTGTTCCACTTTTCCCCATACCTGAGCAGTCTTGTCGCCCGAAACATCGCGGTTACCGACAATGAGTAGTTGATTACTTGAGGCATAGGCACGGAGTAGGCGGCAGATAAAGCTAATATCCTGTGAAGGCAGCAAATCCTTGCTGTTGTCCATTTCGTCGTCTGTCCAGCTCTGCCCGTTGTCGCTCGATCTGAGCAGTGTACCGTCATTACTATACGCATAGAGGTTGGATGAACTGGCTCCGATGAGTCGGCCGATGCTCGCTGTGGCTGCTGTTTGCCAGGAAACAGCATCCGCCGAAGTATAGAGCGTGCCTTGGCTGTACAGGTAGAACTGTCCGTCTTTTACAACAATGTTGAACGGGGTCTGGTCTGTCAGCATAGCAGCGATGTTGGCTGTGAGTTTTGCCCAGTTCTTACCATCGGTTTCGGCAGTACGATAGATTTTGCATTGTCCGCCGGAAACTCCGAAGAGGTAGATATTGTTGTTCAGCGCAAAGGCTCTTGTGTTGGTAAGGCCACCGAGCGTTGCGTTAGTTGTTATCTTGTTCCGCCATACAAATTCGTCGGCTTCCTCCTGATGGACGTTCACCTTTACTTGATAGTCTGCATAACTGTTGCCCGACGAAGCGATTACGCGGAAATAGCGAGCAGTGCTGAAGTCCAGGCTGTCGGAGGCATTGAAGAAAGTGTATTCCGCGCTTTCCAGGTCCTTAATCTGCAGGTATCCGCCGCTTTTACTGCTGATGCTGCATACCACCCTGGTCGGGTCGACACCTACGGGGAGAGAGTCGACATTATAGATGAGGTGGTTCATCTGGTCTATGTAGAACTTGTAGCCGCTGCAGTCGAGGTTCTGATAGGTCGTTGTGGCATTACCGTCGTCATCGGTAGTTTCCACCAACTGTTTGAGCGTACCTACGGAGAACGCCGTGATGGCCGTGTCATCATAATAGACCAGTTGGGTGTCATCACTGCTACCGCACGATGCTAGCGCAACACTTGTCACGAGCAACAGCATGAGATTGAAAAGATTTCTGCTGGAAAGTGTATTCATTGATGCTATTCGGGTTTTTCGGTTTTTCTTTTTAATGCTGCTTTAGCAGAGGTTCTTGTCTGTACTTGCCGCATTTAGTCTGCAAATTTAATGAGAAATCCTCGAAAATGTTGAATTTTTAATGCTTTATTAGGGAAAAATTGGGTTCTTTCCACATTTTTTAAGGTTTCTTTTCGTTTCAGACCGCCCGTTTATCTTTTTGTAACACTCTTTCCCACAGCATCAGATTGACCTTTGAAACAATCTATGCCAACACTGAAATGGTTCCTGAGCGAAACAAAAAAAGGCTTGCCCCGTGCGGGACAAGCCTTCCGTATGGAATGTAAATCTGTATCTTACAGTTGTGGACCTGCCTCAACAAGAGCCTTGCCAGCTTCGTTACCCTCGTATTTCACGAAGTTCTTGATGAAGCGTCCCGCCAAATCTTTGGCCTTCTCGTCCCATTGAGCAGCTTCCGCATAGGTGTCGCGTGGGTCGAGAATGTTGGGATCTACGCCTGGCAGCGCCGTAGGCACTTCGAAATTGAAGTACGGGATGTGCTTTGTCGGAGCGGTGTTGATGCTTCCATCGAGGATGGCATCGATGATACCACGGGTATCCTTGATTGAGATACGCTTGCCTGTACCGTTCCAACCTGTATTAACCAGATAGGCCTTGGCACCGTTAGCTTCCATCTTCTTCACCAACTCTTCGGCATATTTCGTAGGATGGAGTTCCAGGAACGCCTGTCCGAAGCAAGCCGAGAAGGTCGGGGTGGGTTCGGTGATGCCGCGCTCGGTGCCTGCCAGTTTTGCGGTGAAGCCACTCAGGAAGTAGTACTTGGTCTGTTCCGGAGTCAGGATGGATACCGGAGGAAGCACACCAAAGGCGTCGGCGCTGAGGAAGATAACCTGCTTGGCAGCGGGAGCGGCGCTCTTCGGGCGAACAATGTTCTTAATATGGTCGATAGGATAGCTTACGCGGGTATTCTCTGTCACGCTCTTGTCGGCGAAGTCAATCTTGCCGGCCTCGTCAACAGTAACATTCTCGAGCAGGGCATCACGCTTGATTGCATTGTAGATGTCCGGTTCGCTTTCCTTGTCGAGGTTGATTACCTTTGCATAGCAACCGCCTTCGAAGTTGAACACGCCATTATCGTCCCACCCGTGCTCGTCGTCACCGATGAGAAGACGCTTCGGGTCGGTAGAAAGTGTGGTCTTGCCTGTTCCGGAGAGTCCGAAGAAAATGGCTGTATTCTCACCGTTCATGTCGGTATTGGCAGAGCAGTGCATCGAAGCGATACCCTTCAATGGCAGGTAGTAGTTCATCATCGAGAACATACCTTTCTTCATTTCACCGCCATACCATGTGTTCAGGATAACCTGTTCGCGGCTGGTTACATTGAACATCGCTGCCGTTTCAGAATTAAGACCGAGTTCCTTGTAGTTCTCTACTTTTGCCTTCGAAGCATTGTAAACAATGAAGTCGGGCTCGAAAGCCTCTGCTTCAGCCTCTGTCGGGCGGATGAACATATTCTTAACGAAGTGTGCCTGCCATGCTACTTCCATGATAAAGCGCACAGCCATGCGGGTATCTTCGTTGGCTCCGCAGAACCCGTCTACCACATAAAGCCTCTTGCCGGAAAGTTCCTTCAAAGCTAATTTTTTGCATTCGTCCCAAGCATGTTGTGTCGCGGGATGGTTGTCGTTCTTATATTCATCGGAAGTCCACCACACGGTGTCTTTCGAAGTTTCGTCCATAACAATGAATTTGTCCTTAGGAGAGCGGCCGGTGTAGATACCCGTCATCACATTTACTGCGTCAAGTTCCGTCAACTGGCCTTTGTCATAACCAGTGAGTTCGGGCTTGATTTCCTCCTCATAGAGCATTTCATACGAAGGGTTGTAAACAATCTCGGTAGTGCCTGTAATGCCATAGGCTTCAAGCGCTTTCTTGATTTTTTCAATTTGTGCCATTTGTAAAATATTTAATTGTTAATTAAAAGTTCCGTCGTGTTCTTTTCATTTAGTGCATGCAAAATTAGTGTTTTTGATTTTCACCACCAATTTTCAATACCCAAATTTCGCATTTTCAAACGATTTTTAGGTTAAAGAAGTTAAAATATAGGACGATTCCGCGCGTTTTGGAACATCGACTTGACATTTTTAGCAATAAAGTTCGTACTTTTGCCTGCGGTTAAAACTATTCAACTATTCATTATGAAGATTGTCAACTTCAACGATTTCAATTCCGTGGTCAGTCAGTATCTGGCCGAACTGCGCGATGTTGACTACCAGCAGAACCGTCTGTTGTTTCGGAACAACATCCGCCGCATCGGAGAGTGCATAGCCTATGAGATTTCGAAAGAACTCAACTATGCCGACAAGCATGTCACCACCCCATTGGGCTCGCTCGACATGCCCTTGCCGTCCGACCCGCTTGTCATCGCCACCGTGCTACGCGCTGGTTTGCCTTTTCACGAAGGGTTCCTGCATGTATTCGACCATGCGGACAACGCTTTCGTATCAGCCTACCGGATGTACACCAACCGCGAGCATACGGAAGTGGGCGTTCACGCCGAATATATGGCAGCACCCAGCGTCGAGGGGAAAACCCTTATCATTGTAGACCCGATGCTGGCCACCGGCGGAAGCATGGCAGCGGCCTACGAGGCACTGCTCAAGACAGGCAAACCTGCCAAGGTACACATCGCCAGCGTCATTGCCACTGAAGAGGGGCTTGAAGTGGTCCGACAGGCTGTCGACCCGGAAAGCACCACTGTCTGGTGTGCAGCCATCGACCCCGGGATGAACGAACACAAATACATCGTTCCCGGTTTCGGCGATGCCGGCGACCTCTGTTTCGGAGAGAAACTATAGTGCCCGGCTCCATTCACAGGACAGAACATATCGGCGGAGAATGGAAGGGCACCGCAAAGGCTCTTTCCGTTCTCCGCCTTTGAGAAACAACTGAAAGACAATGCCTACAGGATTAGTATTGGAAGGCGGTGCCATGCGGGGGCTGTTCACAGCCGGTGTACTCGATGTGCTGATGGAAAAGCATCTGCAGTTCGACGGCGTGGTGGGCGTTTCGGCGGGAGCTGCCTTCGGATGCAACTACAAGTCGCACCAGCCGGGGCGCGTACTACGCTACAATAAGCGCTTTGCCCACGAATGGCGGTTCTGCAGCATCCGCTCGTGGATACAGACGGGCGACCTCTTTGGTGCCGAGTTTGGCTATCACTACATGCCCCGCCACCTGGATATCTTCGACGAGGAAGCCTTCGCCCACGACCCGACACGCTTCTTCGTGGTCTGCACCGATGTGGAAACAGGAAAGGTGGTCTATAAAGAACTGACCGTTGCCGACGATGAAGCATACGAATGGATACGCGCGTCGGCATCCATGCCGCTCTTTGCAAAGGTGGTGAACATACGGGGGCGGCAGTTGCTCGACGGCGGTCTGACCGACTCCATCCCCCTGCAATTCATGCAGGAGCAGGGCTATGGCCGCAATGTCGTGGTGCTGACGCAACCCGAGGGCTACCAGAAGAAGCACAACCGGTTGCTGCCCATCGTCCGTCTGGTCTACAGGAAGCATCCGGAATTCATTCGGGCGTTGGCTCAACGCCACCTGATGTACAACCGCCAACTGGACTTTGTGGCCCAAGAGGAGCAGGCCGGGCGTGCCATTGTGATTCAACCGCCGGAAAAACTCCCCGTAGAGCATCTCTGCCACGATACGAAAGTGATGGAGGAAATGTATGAAACAGGGCGTAAGGAAGCCCTGAAAAAGCTCGATGAAATGGCCGATTTTTGTTCAGAAACATAACATACAGAATTGTCTGTTATGTGCATATAACCGGAAAGAGGTTCTTCCCCATGACGGAAGAACCTCTTTCATTTTTTACAACTGTTCCATCAGGATATCCCAGACGGCCACTATATGGCAAATGGAGCCCAGCAGGACAAAGAAGTGGAACACGGTGTGCATGTATCTCTGTTTGTTGAAACTGTAGAACACGGCTCCCGTGATGTATGCAACCCCTTCTGCCACAATCCACCACACTGCTGCCGTCGGCACACAGTCAATCAATGGCTTGAACGCTACCAAGACGCTCAATCCCATCAGCACGAAACAGACGGTCTCGATGTTGCTGTGTTTCTTCAGATGAACGAAACTTACGATAGTGCCGGCAATGGCAGACAGCCACACAAAGGCAAAAAGCGCCCACCCCCAATAGCCATGGTCGCGCAAGGCCACCAGGGTGATGGGGGAATAGCTGCCCGCGATGTGCCAGTAGATGGCGGCATGGTCCCAGTGACGAAGCCTGCCTTTCCAACGGCTTTTGGGCGAGAGTGCATGGTAGACGGTGCTTGCTATGTAACTGCACAGCATGCCGAAAAGATACAGCACAACGCCCACCGTGGCCCAGCCGTTGTGTGCCTTGAAGCACCAATAGAGAAAGATGGCACCCACCGCCACGCCGAGCATGATGCCCGCAGCATGGGACCAGGAGTTCCACCGCTCTTCCAAAGGGGTGTAGAAAGCAGTTATTTTCTCTTTTATCTTACGATTTCTTTCCATCGGCAAGCACGAAGTCCAATTGTCGCTTCTCAAGGTTGGCACTGGCAACTTTTATGCGTATGGGGTCACCCAGTTGGTATTTATTGTGGCGGCGCCGGCCTATCAGACAGTAGTTCTTTTCATCGAAGTCGTAATAATCGTCGTCCAGGTCGCGCATTGGAATCATTCCTTCACAGTGGTTCTCGTCAATCTCGCAATAGATGCCGTAGCTCTGGATGCCGCTGATGTGTGCTTCGAACTCCTCGCCGAGGTGCTGTTCCATAAATTCCACCATCTTATATTTAATGGAGTCTCGCTCAGCCATCTGTGCGGTCTGCTCCATGCGGCTGGAATGTTCACAGAGTTCCTCATACATCCGCTCGTTACCGCTGCGACCTCCCTGCTGGTATCGGGTCAGCAGCCGGTGCACCATGGTGTCAGGATAGCGTCGGATGGGACTGGTGAAGTGGGTGTAATAGTCGAATGCCAGCCCGAAGTGGCCGATATTGTGGATGGTATACTTGGCCTTCATCATTGCCCGGAGCGCAACGGTCTGGATGAGCCTGCCCTCCCGTTTACCCGCACTCTGGCTGATGAGTTGGTTGAGCGAGCGGGCTGTGGCTCCTTTCGTGCCTTCGGTCTTCACCTTATAGCCGAAGGGAAGGACAAACTCCCGGAGTGCCTCCAGCTTCTGCGGGTCGGGATTGTCGTGCACACGGTAGGGCAAGGTCTTTGCCTTCTGTCCCTTGCGCACCTTGCCCACGCTCTCTGCCACCGTGCGGTTGGCCAGGAGCATGAACTCCTCTATCAGTTTGTTGGCGTCCTGCGAGCGTTTGAAGTAGGCGCGGATGGGTTTCCCCTGCTCGTCAATGTCGAACCGGAGTTCCTCGCTCTCGAAGTTGATGGCTCCGTTCCTGAATCTCCGCGAGCGCAGTTTTTTCGCCATTTCATCGAGTTTTATCAGTTCTTCGGCAAATTCTCCGCGGTAGGATTGTCCCTTCTTCAGCGGCGGCGCAGGCTCGCCCGTACCGTCCACCACGCCATTCTGTTCCAAGATGGCCTGCACTTCCTCGTAGGAGAAGCGCCGGTCGCTCTTTATAACGGTGTGGACAATGCGGTGGTTTCTCACCTGTGCGTCAAGGTCCAGGTCGAAAACCACGCTGAAACAAAGTTTCTCCTCGTTCGGGCGCAGCGAGCAGACGAAGTTGCAGAGGTGCTCGGGGAGCATCGGGATGGTACGGTCGACGAGATAGACCGAGGTGGCACGCTTCTGCGCCTCCTTGTCAATGATGGAGCCTTCGGTCACATAGTGGGACACATCGGCAATGTGGACGCCCACTTCCCAGAGCCCGTTGTCCAGCCGTCGCAGTGAAAGTGCGTCGTCATAGTCCTTCGCATCGTGCGGGTCGATGGTGCAGGTGAACACCTGGCGGAAGTCCTCGCGCCCGGCAAGATCCTCCTTCGTCACCTCGCCCGATATTTTCCTGGCGGCATCCTCCACCTGTTTCGGGTATTTATAGGGCAGCCCGTACTGTGCCAGTATGGCGTGCATCTCGGCATTGTTCTCGCCTTGCTGTCCCAAGATGTCCACCACCTCGCCCTTGAGAATCTTGCGCTCGCCGTCGGGCCAGTGGGTAATGCGCACCAGGGCCTTGTCGCCTGTCTTGCCGTGTTTCAGCTTGTCGAGAGGGATGATGATGTCGCTCACGAAGAGGTTTTCCTGTGTCAGCAGGAAGGCAATGCTCTTCTCCACCTGCAACCGGCCGACAAAGGTGTCCTTGGCACGCTTCAGCACGGCAATGACCTGTGCTTCCTTGATGTGCTTCTGGCGGCGTGCCATGAACGAAACGCGCACACGGTCGCCGGTGAGTGCCGACATGCTGTTGCGTTCCGAGACGAAGATGGGGGTGCCGCCATCGTCGGGAAGGAACGAGTTCTTGCCGTTGGCCTTCCGCACGAAGGTGCCTTCCTGCACTTGTCCGCTCTGGTTCAGGCGGTAGCTGCTGTCGCTCACGCGCTTCAGGAAGTCGTCCCAGGCAAGGTCTTCCATCGCTTCTATGGCCATCATCTTTGCCGGATGGGTGGCCAGACGGAGTTGCCGGAAGATGTCCTTGAACGAGAATGTACGGTCGGGGTGCTGCTGGAAGAAATCGACCAGCATTTCCTGAATCATCCGCTTGTTCAACCGGCGATTCTTTTTATTCTTTTCTGCCATGTGTGTTCTTTACTTTCGGTTATTATTTACGACATACAAAGTAACGAAATTTTTGGCATACACAGGCCTAAAAAAGCGGAAAAATTTACTCATTCCGTACGGAACGCTCTCCAATTTTGTCAAGATAAATTACTGCACACGACATTTCGGAAGTCCGTTTTCAGCCATTTTGCCGCACCGTGAGGCATTCTATACCGAAAAACACACAAAAAACCACGAATTTTGTAAGTAAATGATATTCAATATGTTGCGGGCTTCTGTGATTCAAATGGCATACAACCTTTTTGCGACTGAGCCCCACTTGCTGTCTGACTGCCTGGGAGTTGACGGACAAGACCCAGGCTTTCAGCATGCAACTTTACCTGTCTGGAAACCCAACTGGGGCCCGTTTGCGGTTTTCCTGACCAGGAATCACCCGATTTTTGCCGCCGAAACAGGCAAAAAGACCTACTTTCCCACTTTTCCGGAGCATTGCACACTTTTTGAAAATGTCAAACAAATTTACCAATTCCGCAAGCGGATTCTACACCGTCTTTCCGGTACCGGTCGAAAAGAAATACTTTCTTTTCATTGCAGAACACCTGATTTTTGCTAATTTTGCAGCCTAAGTTCGCAGAAAATGAAGATACTCATCACCGGCGCAAGCGGTTTCATCGGCAGTTTCCTCGTGGAAGAAGCACTCCGGCAAGGCATGGAAACATGGGCTGCCGTCCGTCCCACCAGTTCGCGAAAATACCTGACCGACCCACGCATCAACTTCATCGAGTTGGACCTCTCCAGCCAGGAGCACCTGCAGGCGCAACTCGGCGGACACCGGTTCGACTATGTGGTGCATGCCGCCGGCGTGACAAAATGCCTTCATGCCGACGATTTCTACCGCAGCAACACCGAAGGAACGAAGCACCTCGTAAACGCACTGCTGGCACTACAGATGCCCATACGCAAGTTCGTCTACCTGAGCTCACTCTCTGTTTTCGGCGCCATCCGCGAGCAGCAGCCCTACTCCCCCATCACCGATGCCGACACCCCGCAACCCAACACCCACTACGGGAAAAGCAAGCTGCTGGCCGAACAGTTCCTCGACACCGTGAAGGAACGCCTGCCCTTCATCATCCTCCGACCCACTGGAGTGTACGGACCGAGGGAGAAAGACTACTACATGATGGCCAAGTCGATAAAAAACCACACCGACTTTGCCGTCGGTTTCCGCCGACAAGACATCACTTTCGTCTATGTGCAGGATGTAGTCCAAGCCGCTTTTCTTGCCTTAAAGAGCGATGAAATGGGCAAAAAATACTTCCTCAGCGACGGACACACCTACCAGTCGGCCGACTTCAGCCGCCTCGTCCGGAAAGAACTGGTCAACCCCTGGGTGCTGCGCATGGTCTGTCCGATATGGTTGCTCCGCATCATTACCGCCGTTGCCGACCGCTGGGCACACCTCACGGGAAAGATCTCGGCCCTGAACAACGACAAATACCACATCCTCCGCCAGCGAAACTGGCAATGCGACATACAGCCAGCCATCGACCAACTGGGCTACCATCCGCAGTTCCCGCTCAAAGAGGGAGTGAAACTCACCATGGAATGGTACAGACAACAACACTGGCTCTAGACCTATGCTGAAAGACATCGTAAAACTGGAAAAGAAACCGCGCCGCAGCCTGACGCCACTCGAGTGGATTGTGCTGGCCTATCTGGCGGTGACGACACTCTGGATTGTCTTCGCCTACACGAAGATGCCCCACCCCATGGACCTCCTCCTCAACCGCGTGAAAGTGCTGTTCACCATCGGTGCCACCGTATTGGTCTACCACCTGTACCCCAGCCGCCTGACAATGCTCTTCCGGGTAGGCGTGCAAATGGCACTGTTGGCATGGTGGTATCCCGACACCTACGAGATGAACCGCGTGCTGCCCAACCTCGACCACCTCTTCGCAGGCTACGAGCAAAGCCTCTTCGGATGCCAGCCGGCACTGCTCTTCGCCAAGAAGATGCCGTCGGTGCTGGTAAGCGAACTGATGGACCTGGGCTACGCATCCTACTACCCCATGATGGTCGCCGTGCTCCTGTTCTACTTCTTCTGCCGATACGGCGAGTTCCAGCGCTGCGCCACCATCCTGATAGGCTCGTTCTTCGCCTACTATCTGGTGTTCGACTTCCTGCCGGTGGTGGGTCCAACCTTCTACTATCATGCCGTAGGCGTGAACCAGATTGCCGGCGGAATCTTCCCATCGCTGGGCGACTACTTCAACACCCACACCGAATGCCTGCCATCGCCGGGATACGAACAGGGCATCTTCTACCAGCTGGTGGAAACCGCCAAGAATGCCGGTGAGCGTCCCACGGCAGCCTTCCCCAGCTCCCATGTGGGCGTTTCCACCATCTGTCTGTTGCTGGCCTGGCACAGCCGGAACCGCCGTCTGACCCTATGTCTGCTGCCGCTCTACCTGCTGCTCTGCCTGGCCACCGTCTACATTCAGGCCCACTACGCCATCGACGCACTGGCAGGACTGCTCAGCGGCGTGCTCATCTATGCGCTATCCTACTTCTTCACCCGCAAAATGAAATCCTGACAATGAAGAAACTATATATCGAAACCTACGGCTGTCAGATGAATGTGGCCGACTCCGAAGTGGTGGCCTCGGTCATGCAGATGGCCGGCTACGAAGTGTGCAACTCCGACGAGGAGGCTGATGCCGTGTTCCTGAACACCTGCTCCGTGCGCGACAACGCCGAACAGAAGATTCTCCGCCGCCTGGAAGCGCTCAACAGCATCAAGAAAAAGCGTCAGGCGCTCCACAAGAAACAAGGCAAACAGGGCAATCCCTACATCGTCGGAGTGCTGGGCTGCATGGCAGAACGGGTGAAGGAAGACCTGCTCGAGCACCATCACGCCGACATCGTGGCCGGTCCCGATGCCTACCTGAACTTGCCCGACCTCGTGCTGCAGGCCGAACTGGGACAAAAAGCCATGAACATAGAACTCAGCCTGACCGAGACCTACCGAGACATCGTGCCCCAACGCATTGCCGGCAACCGCATATCGGGCTATGTTAGCATTATGCGCGGATGCAACAACTTCTGCCACTACTGCATTGTTCCCTACACCCGGGGACGCGAACGGAGCCGCGATGTGGAGTCCATCCTGCGCGAAGTGAAGGACCTTGAGCAGCGCAACTACAAGGAAGTGACCCTGCTCGGACAGAATGTGAACAGCTATCGCTGCAGCGATGTCACTTTCCCGCGGCTGTTGAGCATCGTTGCCGAGGCCGTTCCGGGCATGCGCATCCGATTCACCACCTCACACCCGAAGGACATGAGCGACGAAACTCTCCAGATGATTGCCAAGTACGACAATGTGTGCAAGCAAATCCACCTGCCCGTACAGAGCGGTTCGGACAAGATTCTGAAGCTGATGAACCGCAAGTACACCCGCGAGTGGTACCTCGGACGCGTGGAAGCCATCCGCCGCATCATACCCGACTGCGGTCTGTCTACCGACATCTTCGTAGGCTATCACGACGAAACCGAAGAAGACCACCAGCTCTCCCTGTCGCTGATGAGGGAGGTCCAGTACGACTCCGCCTTCATGTTCAAATACTCGGAGCGGCCCGGAACCTTCGCATCGAAGCACCTCCCCGACAATGTACCCGAGGAAGTCAAGATACAACGGCTCAACGAACTCATCCAGCTGCAGACCGAAATGTCGGCCCTGCAAAACAAGAAGGACGAGGGAAAGGAGTTCGTCGTGCTGGTGGAAGGGTTCAGCAAGCGCAGCCACGACCAACTGTGCGGACGGACAGAACAGGGAAAGATGGTGGTGTTCGACAAGGGAACACATCGTCCGGGCGACTTCGTCAAAGTCAGGATAACCGGCTCCACCAGCGCAACACTGCTCGGAGAGCCTGCCTGAAAGAACGGAAAACCGCTGAAAACGGATACTATACTGCATCAACACACCAAATAGGTGTGTTTTTTTTGTGTTTTAACCAAGATTCGTTATCTTTGCAATCGCATACTGGAAAAAGCACCTCCGAAACAGAAGCGACAACCTACTATGAAAGAATTTCTACAAGTACTGAGAAGGTTTGTCCCTCCCTACAGACGCTACCTCGTTCTGTCTGTCGTCTTCAACATCCTCTCAGCCGTCCTCAACATATTCTCCTTTACCGCCCTTGTGCCCATTCTGAACATCCTGTTCGACACCGGCACCACCGAGAAAGCCACCCGGCTGATGGAGTGGAGCGAAGGTTCGGCAAAGGAAGTGATGGGCAACAATGTCAACTATTATGTCCTGCAGATGGTCGAAAGCATCGGAGCCTCAACCACACTGCTCGTCCTCGGTGGCATCATCGCCTTCATGACATTCCTAAAGACCGGTGCCTACTTCCTCTCTTCGGCCACCATCATCCCTATCAGAACGGGAGTGGTGCGCGACATTCGCAACCAGGTGTACCAGAAGATAACCTCACTCCATCTGGGTTTCTTCTCCGAAGAGCGCAAGGGAGACATCATTGCCCGTATGAGTGGCGATGTCCAGGAGATTGAAACCAGCATTATGTCATCGCTGGACATGCTCTTCAAGAACCCAATTCTCATCATTGCATACTTCACCACGCTGATAATCGTGTCGTGGCAGCTCACCGTCTTCACCCTCATCTTCGTGCCGCTGTTCGGCTGGTTCATGGGTGTGGTCGGACGAAAACTGAAGGCCCGCTCCATCAAAGCACAGGCCCTGTGGAGCGACACAATGAGTCAGGTGGAGGAAACGCTGGGCGGTCTCCGCATCGTCAAGGCTTTCTGTGCCGAAGATAAAATGAACCTGCGCTTCGACAAGGTCAATTCCGCCTATCGGGACGACATCATGCGCGTCAACATCCGGCAGCAGATGGCCCACCCAATGAGCGAGTTCCTGGGCACGGTGATGATTGTTGTGGTGCTGTGGGTAGGAGGAATACTCGTCCTGAACTACCATGTCCTGTCCGGACCGGTGTTCGTTTTCTACCTGGTCATGCTCTACTCCATCATCAACCCCCTGAAAGAGTTCTCCAAGGCGAGCTACAACATCCCGAAGGGTATGGCCTCAATGGAGCGCGTGGACCGTATCCTGAAGGCCGAAGTGGAGATCAAGGACCCGGAGCATCCCATACACATAGACAGTTTCGAGCACCAGATTGAGTTCCGCGATGTATCCTTCCGCTACGGCGAACAGTGGGTGCTGCGCCACATCAACCTGGTTATTCCGAAGGGAAAGACCATCGCCGTGGTGGGACAGAGCGGCAGCGGCAAGTCCACGCTGGTTGACCTGATCCCCCGCTACTACGATGCTCAGGAGGGAGAGGTGCTCATAGACGGCATCAATGTGAAGGATTTGGGTGTCCACGACCTCCGACAACTCATCGGAAATGTGAACCAAGAGGCCATACTTTTCAACGACTCGTTCCGCAACAACATCTCGTTCGGAGTGGAAAAGGCCACCCAGGAAGAAATTGAACAGGCTGCGAAGATTGCCAACGCCCACGAATTCATCTCGCAGAGCGAGCACGGTTACGACACGAACATCGGCGACCGGGGCGGCCGTTTGAGCGGAGGACAGCGCCAACGGGTCTCCATTGCCCGCGCCATCCTGAAGAATCCACCCATACTTATCCTCGACGAGGCCACCAGTGCCCTTGATACGGAGAGCGAACGCCTGGTGCAGGATGCACTGGAACGCCTCATGAAGACCCGCACAACCGTGGCCATAGCACACCGTCTCTCCACAATCAAGAACGCAGACGAAATCTGTGTCATCCACGACGGGCAGATAGTGGAGCGCGGAACGCACGAAGACCTCATGCAGAAAGAGGGATACTACAAGAAACTTCACGACATGCAACAAGTCTAATGCCATGCATAAAATAACATATTGCCTGCTTTACGGCATCTGCTATGCCATCAGCCTGCTCCCGTTCAAGGTGCTCTACCTGCTTTCGGACGCCCTGTATGCGGTCATGTACCACCTCATCCGCTATCGCAGAGGCATTGTCCGGTCGAACCTCAGCAGTTCGTTTCCGGAGAAGGAGGAGCAGGAAATCGTTGCCATAGAGAAGAAGTTCTACCACTGGTTCTGCGATTACTTCATGGAAGCGCTGAAGTTACTGAGCATCAGCGAGGCCAAGTTGCGCCGCCATCTGGTCATCACCAACTCCGACGAGATTGAAGCCACCTTCCAAGAGGGACAGGATGTGGCTGCATTCCTCGGGCATTACTGCAACTGGGAGTGGCTTACCTGTGTGGGAATAGGACTTCCCAAAAACCGTATCGTAGGACTGGTATACCATCCTTTGTACAATCAGGCCTTCGAAAAACTGTTCCGCAAGATTCGTTCTTCGGTGGGCGGAGTCCCCATTCCCAAGAAAGACATCCTGCGCTATCTCCTCGACTACAACGAGAAAGGCATCCGCTCCATCTTCGGCTATGTGGTCGACCAGGGGCCGAAGTGGGAGAACATCCACTTGTGGTTGCCTTTCCTGAACCACGACACGCCGGTGTTCACCGGTGCGGAGCGTATTGTCAGGAAGCGCAAGCAGGCTGTCTACTACATGGAAATGATTCGGGAGAAGCGCGGGAAATATGTATGCACCTATCATCTCATCACCAAAGAGCCACAGGAACTGGGCGAGTATGAGGTGACGCGCCGCGTCTTCGAGTTGCTGGAACAGACCATCTGCCGACAGCCGGAGTTCTACCTCTGGAGCCACAACCGCTGGAAACGCACACATGAGGAGTTTGACCGCCGCTTTGAAGTGGTCAACGGCAAGGTGCTCCCCCGCAAGGCGGAACAACAACCTGCCGCCTCAAACCCGAACGAATGACCCCTTTCACATGCAAATAACGATTACGCCGATAGACAGTCCGCTGGCGGATGTCATCCGAGAGATGGCGACCGGCTTCGACCGCAGCGGCTTACTGCTGCACGACGGACGCAATCAGGTGAGGCAAATCGAAGCCGACGGCACTGCCTATGTGGTGAAGCGATACCACAAGTTGGGCTGGCTGAAGGGACTCATCTACACTTTTTTACGAAAGACAAAGGCCCAACGCGCCTACGAGAATGCCCTGACCTTGCAGGAAAGGGGCATTGCCACGCCTACTCCCATCGCCTTTGCGCTGACAAAGCGCAGGGGACTGACAGAGTGGGCGTATTTCATTTCCACGCCGACCGACAGGCAGCCCATTGCCCCTTCACTGGTAGGCACGCCCGATTTCGACAAGGCACTGGCCCATGCCTACGCCTGCTTTGTGGCCGAACTGCACGAGAAGGGAATCGTACACCACGACCTTAATCCCACGAATGTGCTCTACAGCCGCGACGAGAAGGGCTATCTGTTCGAACTCATCGACATCAACCGCATGCAGTTCTATACCGAGCACAGCATCCCGAAGGAGGTTTGCATGGAGAACCTGACACGCTTCTGGTGGCTGACCCCGGTCTATGAGTATGTGCTCAACGCCTATGCCGCCGCCCGGCAGTGGTCGGACGAAGACAAGGAGAGGGCCATCGCCGTGAAGAAAAGGCACGACAGGCACTGGATACGCCGCAAGAACTTCCTCTCGCTGCTAAAGCACGGGCACCTGAAATACAAACGCTGACATCACACTTCGAAGACACATGAAACGAATACTCATCATATCCCGCGACCCGGCATTGAGTTTCCGGCAGATGAAAGACGGGAACGGCATCAGCCACGACGCCCAATTCCAGTTCTTCATCAACGACTTCGACTGCCAGCCTGACTTTGTGGTGGTCAACGGGAAGGGACTGCGCGTGGAGCGGGAGTTCCAGGTTCCGCGCAAGCGAACCATCCTGCTGACGGGCGAGCCCTACGGAGTGCTGCACTATCCACGCAAGTATTACAGCCAGTTCGGAGCCGTCTGTTCCTGTCAGGAGGGCATTACCGACTACCCGGGCGGTAAGGTCTACTACACCCAGGCAGCCATTCCCTGGTATGTGGGGGTGGTGTTCAATCCCGACAATACCTGCCGCTTCACGATGAACTTCGACGATGTGGCCAATGCAGCGCCCAAAAAGGAGAAACTCATTTCCATCATCTCCAGCACCAAGTCGTTCTCGCGCGGACATGTTGACAGGCTCAGGTTTGTCAAGGCGCTCAAGGAGCGATACGGTGACCAGGTGGACATTTTCGGGCACGGGTTCAACAATTTCGACGATAAATGGGATGTCCTGGCCCCTTACAAGTACCACATCGTGATAGAGAACTCACGCAGCGACTACTACTGGACCGAGAAGATTGCCGACTGCTTCCTGGCCGGCACCTATCCGCTGTACTACGGCAGCCGCACCATCGGGCGTTCTTTCCCCGAGAATTCCTACACTCCTATTGACATACGCAAGCCGAAAGAGGCATTCAGGGCCATCGACAGGGCTGTGGAAATGCATTGCTACGAGCACAGCATCGAGGTGCTCAGGGAGTGCAAGGAGATGATTCTCGGCAAGTATAACTTCTTCAGCCTCATCGAACAGGTCTGCCGGGAAATCCCCGTGGACGGCGAACAGGGCACCACCCTGTTGTATCCCATGCGCCACTTCTTCTCGTTCCACAACATGTACCTCTACACCATCGGACGGAACATGTACAAACTGATGGGGAGAAAGTACAAGCAATGACCCTTGCGGAGAACACTCCTGTAACCGTCTGACTATAAAAGAGTTGCATTCAAGCCTCAAACGCACTCCGTTTGGAGCCCAAACGCAGCACGAAAGAGCCCCAAACGGAATGCGTTTGGGGCTCTTTCGTATTTCGGCTGTCAGGCAGGTGTTTCGCGACGGCCTTGAAAAGGCGGAATCGGTGGCACCGTATTAATATATTATTGTACGCGCGGGCATGTTCATGCGGAGGGCTGGTACCTCTGCCCTGCTATTCGGATTTTCCGGCAGAGGCAGTTTTCTCTGCTACGAAATAGCGCGGGCGGTGTTTCACCTCAGTGTAAATCTTTCCCACATAGATGCCCGTAATGCCGATGCCCGTGGTCACCACGCCACCTATGAACCACAGCGAGACAAGGAGCGAGGTCCATCCCTGTATGGTGACTCCCATGCAGTAGCGCACCAATGCCCATACAATCATGACCAGCGAGACTACCGTCATGCACAGTCCCAGGACGGTTATCCACTGCAAGGGGGCACTGGAGAACGAGGTGATGCCGTCGAGCGAGAACTGCAGCATACGCCGCAGCGGATATTTCGAAGTGCCGGCGGCACGCTCCTGACGGGTGTAATACACCACCGACTCGTTGAATCCCAGTTGCCGCACCATGCTGCGCAGAAAGAGATTACGCTCGTCATAGTGCAGAAGTGCATCCAGCGCGCGGGCGGAAAGCAGCCGGAAGTCGGCATGGTTGTAGACCGTGCGCGTGTCCATCAGTTGCATCATGCGGTAGAACAGCTGTGCCGTCGTGCGCTTCAGCCAGGTATCGGCCTTGCGTTCGGAGCGTACTCCATAGACAATGTCGCTGCCCTCGCGCCACTTGTGCACCATCTCCACTATCGCGGTCTCGTCGTCCTGCAGGTCGGCATCGATGCTCACCATGCAATCGCACTTCCCGCTGACAGTCTCCATGCCTGCCCACAAGGCGTTCTGGTGACCAACATTGCGCGACAGCCTGATGCCTTCAATGTGCCGATGAGCCGCTGCCGCCTGCTGGACGAGCGCCCATGTCTGGTCGGTACTGCCGTCGTCGACGAAAAGAAGGCTGGCATCGAGGTCGGCATCCTTACGGAGCTGTTCCACGAGGTGGTTCATACGCCGGAGCGTCTGTGGAAGCACAGCCTCCTCGTTGAAGCAAGGGATAACAATATAGAGGTTCATTCTGTGGGTTGGGGGATTTGTCGTCTTGTCGTTTTGGGGAATTTAGAAAGTCCACTTCACCTGCAGTTCCAGTTCCGACTGGCTCGAGGCGTCAATGCGCTGCAGCCCGCTGCCAATGGCGGAACGGTCGAAATAGTCGTTGGTCTGGAACTTTGCCGATGCCATCAGCCGCTTCGAAGGCGTCCACTTGGCCTGGAGGGCATAGTGGATTCCCTCGCCGTAGAACATCGGGAAGTTCATGGTGTAGATCATACCTGGCTCGAAGAGATAGACGCGCGAGTCGTAGTCGTCGGTGTGGAAGTAGGCTATGGTGCCTCCCACCTGCCACTTCGGCTGCCGGTAGGCCACCTGTTCGCTCACCATCCAGCCGAAACTGTTCTCCTGAAACGAACTGCTGGCAATGTCAACCTGTGTCTTCACCTGCCACGCTGCAGGCTGGTAGGTCACCGAGAAACGGCCACGCTGGTCGGTTTTGCGCTCCAGGTCGGTCTTGTCGGCATTGTCCCGCTCGCTGAACTTGATGCGGTAGCGGGCCTGCAACTTGAAGTATCCGCGCTGATAGGTGGCCTGCAAGAGATTGTCCCAGGCATGGCTGCTGTCCGACACCATGTATCTGGCACGGGGGAAGTAGGCCACATCGCTGTAGCCCATGAGAGTCAGGCCGTCCAGCGGTTTCCACTCGGCACCAAGATAAATACCGCTTTCGTTCTGCGTGGAAGTTGCCTCGCCGAAACTACGGCCGAAAATAGTATAGAACTTGTAACTGTAGAAACGCTGCAAGGCCATCAGCGAGAGCCGTGAATTGAGGGCATAGGATATGGAATTGACCGTTGCCAGGGCATGGCTGTCACCCGTTGCCGTCTCACCGGAGAAGGAAAAGGCTCCGCGGAGGAATCCGTAATGTACGCCGATGTTCCAGAAATCCTTTCCCTGCGGGCTGTGGGCGTGGTATAATTGGTTGGTGTTGGGCTGCAACGGCTTGCTGTATTGGGTAAAAAGTCCCGTCAATCCGAAAGTGAATCCATGGTCGTGCCAGGTCAAGTCGCCGCCCGCAACCGTCTGGGATGCATTGTGCTTGCACTGCATCTCACTCTCCGTGCGGTGATAGCCGGAAGTGAGCAGCGTGGCAATACCCTCACCGTCGTCGGTCAGCGTCGCGTCAATCTTGCGATAGGAGGCAAACGCCGAAAGGTCGATTTGCTTCGAAAGTGCAACCGTTGTGGCGGCACCCTGAAGATAGAGGCCATCCATCCGCGAGGTGTGTCCCGTCACCTGAGAGGTAGAACGACCCAGCGAAGAAAGGGACATGAGTTTTCCAAACGAGAAGTTTGTGTTCATTACCAATCCCATTCCGAAGCGAGCCCGGTAGCGACCGACCACCAGCGACTTGATGCGCCCCACCTTCTTCAACTGCAGGTAGAACGAATAGTAGTCGTAACCCCAGGAATTCTTGTTGGCAAAGAAAGGCTCGCCAGGGTCCTGAGCCCCGACGAATGCAGCCTTGACACGGTCGCCATAGTTGAAGGTATAGCGCAACCAATGACGGTACTTCTCGCCGAGATAGCCGTTTTTGTCACCCTCACGGTCGTAGAAAGGCACCTGCGCATAGGCCGTCAGCTCGTTTTTCCCATACTTGGCAATGGTTGCCAGCGATGGCAGCGAGCCCGGTTTTTCGTCCATTTCATCGATACGGAGAAACTGTTGCAGCACCAGCCGCGTCTCGGCATCGAGCGACTCTATCATCGCCAGTTCGTCAAGCGTCTTCAAAGGACTGTACTTATAGACATACTCACAGATGTCCTCAACCTGCTGTGCACTCAGGAACGGCAATTGCTCGAGGTCCTCGCGGGTAATGGTATTGATGTCCATCTTCTGTACGAAGAGATCACCCAACAAGGAACCGGTGCTTGCCCAGCCTATGGACTCCACATCTTCGGTGTCGCCCAGCAGGTCGAGCGTCTGCTCCCAGGTCAGTGCCGTCTGAGCCTTCACGGGCAAGACAAGCAGAAACAACAGCCCGAACGAAACTAACCGTTGCCTCATCCTACGCTCTTTTGACGCTGTCCCATGCGTGCCTCGACCACATTGACAACATAGTCGCCCAGTTTTTCACACTCGCAAACGATGTCCATGTACATCGTACCGATGGCATAGGTGTACTGATGGCTGTTCACATCGTTGATGTTCTGGGTCTTCAGCTGGTCGCGGTAGTTGTTTATCTCGTTCTCGATGTTGAATGCCTTGTGGGCATCGAAGTCCGACTTGCGGCCGGAGAGCATGCCGTTCATCTGCGTCAAGGCATCGTTCGTGAGGTTGAACATCTGGTGGATGCGCTCCGTGAGCTTCTCGGCGAATTCCTCCTTCGACGAGAATTTGCGCCTGATTGTGCGTGCAATGTTGTAGCAGGCGTCGCCAATACTCTCCAGTTCGCTAATCTCTCGCAGCATGGCACGAATCTTTGCTTTCGTCTCGTCGCTGAGATGTGCGTTGCTGACATTGTCCAGATATTTGGCAATCTCTATCTCCATATTGTCGGAGATACCCTCGTATTTCTCGATACGGGAGAAGAGTTTCACGAACTTTTCGTTGTCCTTCTCCTCCATCAGGTCGCGAACCATGCCGAACATGCGCTGGATACGGTCGGCAAACGACGAGATTTCCTTCTGTGCCTCCAGCACGGAGAGTTCCGGAGTCTTCATGATACCAGCCGTGATAAAGTGCAGGCGGAAGTCTTCCTCCTCGTCAAGTCTCTTCGGTTTGATTACCCAACATACAAACTTTTCAATCCAGGGGATGAACCAAATGAGCAGAAGGGTGTTCGAAACATTGAACGCCGAGTGGAAAGCGGCAAGCATCATCGATGCCTTCACGGGGAAATTGGGGTCGGACGAAGGCATGGCGGAGTCGAAACCTACCAGGTGGTAGATGACCGAAAGGA
>CALFJA010000050.1 GCA_937877605.1 uncultured Prevotellaceae bacterium
TTCCCTACACGACGCTCTTCCGATCTCAGGAAATTCTGACCCTTTGCCTTGGAAAAATGGAAGCCGTGGCGTTCCAAAAGCTCCCGCATCTGCAGGGAGTCGCAAGCATCGACCATTCAAACCGCCTCTCTTTGGGTCATTGTACCAGAACTTGTGGGAAAATGCAACAAAAAAGGGGAAAACCCACAAGATTTAGTTATGGTAAACCGAAAAGCGGAATTTTTGTTGACAACGGGAAAAAACGTGGTATAATTCCACTAGAAATCAGCGATGACGAAGCCGGATGATTGTTACCCCTCTCAGAGAGAGGCCCCCTGTGCTGAAAGGGCCTTGCTGCGGTGCGATCCGTCCCACCTCTTCCGAGCCGCTTTGCCGAACCGAGACTGCTGTAGTGGCCGATGACCACATCGACCATAACCCAACCTGGGCTGACATTCGCAGCGCAGGCAATCTGCCCGTCCGGGCACGAACGTCTCGAAGTAAGCAAAGCCGGGTAAGCCCGTTATAGCGTCAATGAGCGGCAGTCTGTGACTGCAAGCAGGGTGGAACCGTGGATTTTATTCACCCCTGATACCAAATCAGGGGTGATTTTTTTATTGCCCCTCAACTGTAGGGAACGATCTTACCCGCTTGCGGGTGATCGTTCCACAAAAACAAGGAGGAAACGATCATGTCTGAAGAAAACATCTACACGTTTGAAAACGAAGCCTACCGCAAGACCTATTGGCACACCTGCTCCCATGTCATGGCCCAGGCGGTCAAGCGTCTCTGGCCCGAGGTGAAGCTGGCCATCGGCCCCTCCATCGACCTGGGGTGGTACTACGACTTCGACGCTCCTTTCGCCTTCAACAACGAGCATCTGGCTCAGATCGAGGCGGAGATGAAGAAGATCTGCAAAGAGCGGCTGCACCTGGAGCGCACCGAGAAGCCCCGGGAGGAGGCCATCGCCTACATGGAGGCCAGAGAGGAGCCCTACAAGGTGGAGCTCATCAACGACCTGCCGGAGGATACGGTCATCTCTTTCTATACCCAGGGAGAGTTCACAGATCTGTGCGCCGGTCCTCACCTGGACTCTACCGGCCGCATCAAGCACAACGGCTTCAAGCTGACCAAGGCCTGCGGCGCCTATTGGCGGGGCGACTCCAACCGGAAGATGCTCCAGCGGATCTACGGCGTGGCTTTCCCCACCAAGGAGGAGCTCGAGCAGTACCTGGAGCAGCAGGCGGAGGCCCTGAAACGGGACCACAACAAGCTGGGCCGGGAACTGGAGTTCTTCACCACTGTGGACGTCATCGGCCAGGGCCTGCCCATTCTGCTGCCCAAGGGCGCCCGGGTGATCCAGAAGCTGCAGCGCTGGATCGAGGACGAGGAAAAGCGCCGGGGCTACGTCCTGACCAAGACCCCCTACATGGCCAAACGGGACCTGTATAAGCTCTCCGGCCACTGGGATCACTACCGGGACGGCATGTTCATCATGGGTGACCCGGACGACGAGACCAAGGACTGCTACGCCTTGCGGCCCATGACCTGCCCCTTCCAGTACCAGGTCTTCCTGAACCGGGCCCGCAGCTACCGGGATCTGCCCATGCGTCTGGGTGAGACCTCCACCCTGTTCCGCAATGAGGACTCCGGCGAGATGCACGGTCTCATCCGGGTCCGCCAGTTCACCATTTCCGAGGGCCATCTGATCCTCCGCCCCGAGCAGCTGGAGGAGGAGTTCAAGGGCTGTCTGGAGCTGGCCAAGTATTGTCTGGGTACGGTGGGCATGCTGGAGAACTGCTCTTTCCGGTTCTCCCAGTGGGATCCCAACAACCGGGAAAAGTATATCGGCACTCCCGAGCAGTGGGATGAGGCCCAGTCCATTATGGGCAAGATCCTGGACGACCTGGGGGTGGAGTACACCATCGGCATCGACGAGGCCGCTTTCTACGGCCCCAAGCTGGACATCCAGTACAAGAACGTCTTCGGCAAGGAGGACACCATCGTCACCATCCAGGTGGACCAGCTTCTGGCCGAGCGGTACGACATGGAGTATACCGACGTGGACGGGAAGAAGCGCCGTCCCTATATCATCCACCGCACGTCCCTGGGCTGCTATGAGCGGACCCTGGCCTACCTCATCGAGAGGTATGCTGGCGCTCTGCCTCTGTGGATGAGCCCCGAGCAGGTCCGGGTGCTGCCCATCACGGACCGGGCCCACGACTACGCCGCCAAGCTGGTGGCAGATCTGCGGGCAGCGGACATGGATGCCGAGGGAGACTACCGTTCCGAGAAGCTGGGCTATAAGATCCGGGAGGCCCAGATGCAGAAGATCCCCTATATGCTGGTGCTGGGCCAGAACGAGGTGGAGGCCGGAAATGTGACCTACCGGAACCGGGACACCGGTGAGAGCACCACCTGTACGCTGGCGGAATTCATGGAAAAGGTGCAGCGGGAGACTGCGGAAAAGACGCACGGAAGAAGTCAGGAATGACCCCGGCAGAGGGGAGAACTGACGGAGCTGACAGTGCCTGGCAGCGTGGAAACAGAAAAGTGGTATGACGTGAAACTCACCATAGCCGGCGACACCATTAAAGCATGGCTCGATAGTGAACTCATGTTCGATGAAGTACTCAAATAAGTTAATGTGAAATGAAACAGATTATTTCAGAACGATTCTACACCTACTGGGCCGACTCACAGCACAGTTGGACGGTCAGGTTCATCACGACACTGTGCGACGACATTGACAGAGGTATGCTGCAGGAGGCCGTAGCAGCCACACAGCAGCGCTATCCCTACTATAGCGTCAGGCTGCGCAAGACGGCTGATGCAGAAGGACGGGAGCACTATGCGCTGGACGAGAACCCGCTGCCGTGGGTGGTCATGCCCAGCCGACAGCCTGCGTGCCTTGTCAGTCCGGAGTCGAACCATCACCTGCTGGCCTTTGCCTGCTGGGACAATTGCATTGCCATCGACTTCTTCCATGCGCTGACCGACGGCACGGGTGGCTACAACGTGCTGCGAACCTTGCTCTACGAATACTGCCGACGCCGCTACGACAGCGGGTTGAGCCGCGAAGGTGTCCGCATAGCAGGTGACATCATCAGTCCGGAAGAATGGATGGACCCAGGCTCGATGCCACGCCCTCAGAACCTGAGCCCGCTGCCTGTTCCGCCAATGCCGCGTCCCATCAACCTCAACAAGGAGGCTGTTGCGCCTTTGAGCGACACGACGGAGACGGTATGTATAGAGATCGACGAACAACAGATGATGAAGTATGTCTCTGGAGAAGACACCTCACCCGCCACACTTGTCTCGCTGCTGACAGCACGAGCCATAGCACGGCTGCACGGTGACACGACGGATGCCGTTCCCATGACAACACTGGCCATCAACCAACGTCCGGCATTGGGCGTTCCCCAGTCTTCACACACGTTGGCAGCATCCCTCCGCCTGCCTCTGAACAGCGAAATGAAGGATATGCCCCTCGACATGCAGCAGACCATCTTCAGAGGCATGGTTGTACTACAGTCGAATACCGACAATGTGGCTTCCACCTTCTGGCAGATGAGGGACGGCATGGACCAACTGGATCGTATTCCAACCCTCGCAGGCCGTCATCAGGCTATGGTTGGTGCCGACGGGCGCGCATCGGGAGCAGGAACATTTGTCGTGAGCTATGTAGGCAAAGGCCGTTTCGGTGCTGCCGAGCGTTATATCACCCATTTCTGTACGGAGGTATGGCCTCTCTATCCGCTCACCATCGAGATGAGTGCGGCTGGCGGGAAGTTCTGTATCAGCTGGATGCAACGCTTCTCGACAGATGTCTACCTCGAAGCCCTATTTGATGAGATGCATCAGCTGGGCATCACCCCCACCATCGTCTGGCGTCGCCCACTATTGGTTGCATCTGTTGCAATATAAGAATATGTCGATAAAGAAGAAGGTAATATGAAACAGAAGAAATTATGGATTTTTTTCTGCTGTCTGATGGCACTGACCGCCTGTGTACATAAGAGTCTCATCACGCCGAGTCAGAGTCGCGTGGGGTATTCCGCTTGGAACACGCAGGTAAGCTACACCCACTGCGACCCGCTACCCAAGACGGGGAAGCCCGAACTTGTCAGCGGCAAGTGGGAGATGAACGACGGCATCTTGCAGCACAGAGCATCAGAAGAGGCCCCGTTGGCCATCTGCAACTACGTTATCCCTTCCAACCACTACACCATCCAGTGTACCGCCCGCAAGGATAGCGGGCCTGATGGTTTCATCATCGTGTTCAACTACGTGGATGCGCAGCACTATTGTCAGTTGAACTTCGGGTGTAGTGGCAACACGCAGCACACCATCGAGCAGATCAGTGGCGATAGAAAGAAACGGTTGGTCACACGCCCAGGCAGCGTGGAAACAGGGAAGTGGTATGACGTGAAACTGACCGTAGCAGGCAACACCATCAAGGCATGGCTCGACAGTGAACTCATGTTCGATAAAGTACTCAAATAAAAGCGAACGAGAATAATATAGCGACTATGAATAGTTTCGTCATGAATAGGTCAACAAAGTTATGGGTGATGACCACTCTGCTGTATATATACGTTGCAGCGGCACTATCCCTTGTGGCCTGTAGCAATGACAACCCCGTCACGCCCGATGCCGACGAGTCGATAGTAACCATCCCGATGAGTGAAGAGGCAGCAGAGATGAGAGCAGACATCAAGGCTGCTGGAGGACAGAAATATATCTTCACCGAGGAAACCTGGCCTGTGCTCATGGAGTACTTGCAGAGCCAGTCGGAGCAAGAATATCCAGAAGTGGAAACCATGCACCGGCAGGACCACATGGTCATTGCCGATAATGATGTCTATACGATAGAGAACGACAATGCCGACTGCCTTGTTATCTACCTTCACGGCGGAGCCTATTGTTTTGGTATCCTCGATAGCCACATCGAATTTTGCGACAAACTGGCCCGGAAGATGAATGCCAAGGTCTACATGCCGCTGTATCCGATTCTGCTGAAAAGTACCTGTCTCGATGCGTTCCGCTTCCTGCAAGGGGTATATGCCGAGGTACTGCGCGAAGGAAAACCCGTCGTTCTGATGGGCGACTCCTCTGGTGGCGGTCTGGCTCTTGCCTTCGCCGAGAGTCTGCGGGACAGTGGAGTCCCTATGCCGGAGGGACTTGTCCTGCTCTCGCCTTGGATAGACGTTACCATGACTAATCCTGCCATCCCCTCGCTGGAAGAAAGTGACTTTATCCTCTCAGCCTACGGACTTGCAGGTCTTGGGAAACTTTGGGCAGGAGAGTTGGATGTTAGGGATTCGCGTGTAAGTCCGCTATATGGCAGCATGGCGGGACTTCCGCCAACGCTTATCTTTTGTGGAACCGACGAGATCTTGCATCCTGACATTACCCTGCTTCATGAAAAGATGAAAGCTGCTGGAACCAAAAGCAGGCTGGTCATCGGAGAAGGTTTCTGGCACGTTTTCCCATCCTACGACATTCCTGAAAGAGACATCTGTATAGATATGATAGCAGCTGGTTTTTAGCAATAGAAGAAGTTCCTTTGCATTAATATAGCATTTTTGACAAGACACAATATGGAGAAACTGTTCTTTTTTGACGAGACATTCTACTGGGGCCGCTCTGGTAAGCGGGCCACGGTGATAGAGGCTGAATGTGAGTTGACGCAGAGCGTGCGCCCTGAAGAGCTTCGGGCGGCTGTGGTAA
>CALFJA010000051.1 GCA_937877605.1 uncultured Prevotellaceae bacterium
AGGTTGATGAAGTAGACGGCCACCAGTGCGAAGACCAGTGCGTCGACCCACGACATGACCCATCTGACGGGGCCCACTTCGTCCTTCCACCATTGCCAGCGAATGCGCTTGCTGATGTAGGCATCGTAGATAAACGGCACGACGATGAGTCCGAGCCACGATTTCACCCAGTAGAGGAAAAGGAGGTAGAGAATGAGCACGACGATGAATTTTGCCCATTGCACTTTCATGTTCAGCCGCTGTTTTTCTTTGTCTATCATTGTCTTGTATGATTTTTGTGTGATTGATTGTCAGAATTTGAACAGGTCTTCGGTTGTGAGCAGTCCTGTGTGGTTAAGCGTGAACTCGGCAGCGAGTACGGCACCGAGGGCGAAACCGCGGCGCGAATGGGCGTCGTGGGTGATGGTGATGCTGTCGGCTTCGGAGTCGTAGGTGATGGAATGGATGCCCGGCACCTCGTCTTTGCGGATGCTGTCGACGGCCATTTCGTTGGCGGCAGGCACATGCTCGACAATCTGCTTGCCGTCGGGCTGTGTCAGGGTACCCAGGATCCACGAATCTTTCCGGTCAAGATGGTGGATGATATCGCTTGCCAATGTAATGGCGGTACCGCTCGGATGGTCGAGTTTATGCACATGGTGGGTTTCTTCCATCCGCACATCGTACTGGGGAAAACCGTTCATGAGTTGTGCCAGGTAGCGGTTCACGGCGGAGAAGATGGCCACGCCTACGCTGAAGTTGGATGCCCAGAAGAGCGTGTGTCCTTCTTCGTTGCAGAGGTGTTTCACATCGTCGGCATGGTCTTTGAGCCATCCTGTCGAGCCGCTCACCACCTTCACGCCCTTGCTGAAAGCCCGGAGATAGTTGGAATAGGCTGCTGTGGGGTTGGTAAACTCAATGGCCACATCGGCAGATGCAAAGGCCTCGCTGTCGAAGTCGGCCTGGTTGCCGATGTCGATGATGCTCACTATTTCATGTCCACGGCTCCGGGCTATCTCCTCTATCATGTGTCCCATCTTGCCGTATCCTATCAATGCAATTTTCATAAAGTGCTGTTTTGACCGCAAAAGTACGCAAAAAATATGACGGTACGGGTGTTTTTACATTTTTTATGCGTTGCACCTGCTGGCTTGCCGGTGGATCTTCTACGGCTTTTCTTGTCAAGATTTCTTACGAAAATCGTGATTTGTTAACATTTCTGCCGTGTTAAAAACCCGTTGCCGGGCACTTATGCCACCCAAGCGGAGAAAAGCCCGTATTCGGCATTTCTACTGACAGTCAGCAACTTGCGGGAAAATTTCCGCTGTTTTCCCTCCGTCGGATTTCCAAGTGGACGGCTTTCGCATTGTAAACGCCTAGGAGTTGCACTGCAAGTTCCCTGCACTTGGTGGGCGAAAAACGCCCATTCGTAGTGCAGTATGATTACATAAAAAGTCCGAAAGTGTTAAAATCATTCTACCAAGCCCGCCCATCCGGCCCCGGGAATGTGTAAAGATTTTTTCCCGTTTCCCGGGTGGGGGAGGAGGGAGAAACCGGCTTCAACTACATTTTTTAACGGGCAGCAATCCGTAAATAGGATTTTTCTCTTTATTTTTGCATATAAATATACCTGAACAACCCATGAAAAAGACATTTTTCGCCCTTCTTTCGCTGTTCGGCATCGTAGTGGTGTCGGCCGCACAGCAACCCTGGCACCGCGACCTTTCCACCCTGAAAGTCAACACCGAGTGTCCCATGGCCGACTTCATGGCCTATGCCGACCGCACCACGGCCCTGAGCATGCGCTACGAAAAGAGCCAGTTCTGCCAGCTGCTCAACGGCACATGGAACTTCTTCTACGCCGCCGACGACAGCCAGTTGCCCCAGGGCATCACGGCAGCGTCGCCCAGCGGCATCGACTGGAAGCAGATACAGGTGCCCGGCAACTGGGAGGTGCAGGGATTTGGCACGCCCATCTATACCAACACCGTCTACGACTTCCATTCTACGCGCCCCACACCGCCCGAACTGCCCGACCGCATCCCCGTCGGAGTGTATAGCAGGACTTTCACCGTTCCTGCCGAGTGGGCCGGCATGAATGTCTATCTGGCACTCGATGCAGTCAAATCCGGCACCTATGTCTATCTGAACGGCAAGGAAATAGGCTACAGCGAGGACTCGAAGAACACGGCTAACTTCCTGCTGAATCCCTATCT
>CALFJA010000052.1 GCA_937877605.1 uncultured Prevotellaceae bacterium
TTAAGCTAACAGGCGCACGCGCGAGCAGGGTGACGCATCGCCGAAGTCAGGAAATATAAAGGCATCTCCGTCTACATGTGTAGAAAACAGGCGACGAGGATTGGCCGTGCTATAGATTTCTATTGTCCACCCTTTTTCTTTCATTGATAATGCGTTCTCATTATTGTATATTCCATTGTCACTATCAATGTTATCCGCTGCATCTACCAATTTAAATGTCACACTACCTGGAGAAGTCTTCACATTAAGACTTTCTTGGGCAGCCCTATTTGCGCCTATAGCAAAGAACAAAAAGCGTCCTTGATTACATTCTTCACCTCCTGATACATTTACATAAAAAGGTATGCCACCCGACCCATATGGCAATCGGAAATAAACTGTTTTGTCATTAACTGCCCAAAAATCCGGCGTTAGCCCCGATGTCGTAACAGTCCTACCGACAAAGGAATTTGATATCAATGTAACTTCACAACCTTGGTGCACAAATTGCGCATTTCCCTGAATAATTGTCGTAGAAGGAATAGCGGGATGCGTAACATCATGGAATGAACATGAAGATTGCGAATATTTACCTTGCAAAGACACCGCTTCGGTAATTATACGCTTTTTCACTTCTGCGCAAACAACACCATTTATTTTGACTATAGCTGTCAGAAAATTATCTGAGGGATATTTGCTTACATTTATAAATGTACACTCGTTTACTGTCGGTTGATTCTGATGTAATTGAAAATAAACATGAGGATATGACCACTCAACCGTCGCACCAGACGGCAAGTTCTCCACATGATAGTATGCGGTATCGCACACATTAGTAGGACCGGAGATACTCATTGATTGAGAATTATAATATACCAATGCTCCATGTGCATCAACAAGACCATGTCCATAAGTATCATCCCGTCCTGATTCCCCTAAGTCTCTGGCACTCTTTTTTAATATGTATCGAACAGAAGACTCGCTTAGGTTCGGGGCCCTTGATAACAAAAGAGCTGCAGTTCCTGAAACTTGGGGACATGCGGCTGATGTTCCACCGAAGTTGGTCATATAATTCGTATTGTTTTTACCTAAAGCCCCCATTCGGTCAATTGTAAAAACATCACCCGATACCGGTCCTCCAAAGGCAACTAAGTCCAAGTCCTCGCCTCGCCGGCTGTATGAAGCTATAGTGCCATCTCTTTGTATTGCTCCGACAGACAGTACTCCATCTAAAGATGCAGGATAAGCTAATCCTTGCGCATCAGGATATTCATTTCCGGCAGCTGCAACGACGACACACCCTTTACCAGAGCGTCCGTAGGTCCTAGCGTAACTTATCGCACTTGTTATGTTCGAAGACAGAGAAGTTCCCCACGAACAATTCATAATGTCAGCACCCGCATCTGCCGCCCATCGTATTGCAAAAGCAATAAGGGCATCCGAAACAAAGCCATATTCGTTATTAGCCGCAGGTAAATACGGACATATATTTATTGGCAACAATTTAACACCTGGTGCAACACCCTTTATCCCGATATTGTTATCATCCGCACCTACGATTCCCGCACATGCCATTCCATGATACTTGCTACCAGATACCGTATTGTTTGCATTCAAAGGTTCTCCTGTTTCGTTCAAATATCCTGCCGTAAAGCCAATCGTCACATGGGTCAAATCTTCATGGTCACGGTCCAAACCTTGATCAATTATTGCAACAATTAAAGTCGTATCTACGTCAACAATCTGCCACGCTGGTTCAACATTTATATCCAGTCCTTCGTAGGGAGCCGTATTTTTCAAATAATACTGATTATCATAATAGGTATTATTCAACTTCAAATTTACGAGTTTTACAGGTTCAAACCATTCTATCTCCTTTCTCTGTTTTAATTCTTTAACGATTGCCAACACCTCTGTTGAAGTGTTGACATCACAACGCAACATGTAAATTGTGGCATAATTAAATCTTGCAGTTTCTTTCACTGACAGGATTCCATCGTATTTGGCTAACAAGGATTGGAGATTACATCCTTTTTTGAATTCCAAAGCAATCTCTGGTAATACAAAAAGAGTGTCACCGACAGAAGTCCTGTAACTAAAAGAAACATAATCTAGATATTGCCGATATTTCGATTGATTTTTTATAATATATATTCTCTGAGATTTGACAAATCTCTTCAATACCTGATTTTTTTCGCTCTGCGAGCAACAAATCTTGCCCGGCTGTAGAAATGGCGTATGAAGCGGCTGAAGGAAGTGGAGTTAGCTTAACAAATTCATCACCATAATAAAAGCCAGACTGGGCAAAAGTATTCGTAAATAATAAAATTGCCAAGACAAATAAGCTAATCTTTTTCATGGTAAAAAAATATTATTTAAAGGTTAATAACTGCGGAGAAGATATATGTCGGGGCTAAGAGAATGAGTTCGCATTCTCCAATAATTAAGTCAGGGAATTGGACTATCTGACCATTTCCAATGATGACCGTTTGATAGACAACGGTATTGTTTTGGCATAACTGCAGCATCTCTGCATCTGCACTCACATCTATAGTCAGCGTGTGCCCGTTCAGAGAGGCTTGTGGAAAAAGTGCCGGTGCATGAGGAGTACTGGGTGATGGATTCGTTGGATTGATGCCGCCGATGGCAAAATTAACTGAGTATTCTTGTGAATGCACTTGCAGAGAAAGCAGACAAGAGAACAATAAAAGGAATAAACTTTTCATGTTTTTTGTCCAAAAATAACCACTTTCTCTTTTCTAAAGCAATGTTTTTAGAACGAAAACTTAACAAAAATTTAACACGCATAATTAATTGGGATTCTATGCATTACACAACTACAATGAGATGGATTTCACCATTTTGTCAAATTCTTTTGCAGAACCTTTTTTATCAAAAAACTTTTCAAAGAGTCGATGTCTTATAATAGAAATGCTTTGCTGGCTCATATTGAGAAGTATGCTCATCTCTTTCGGAGTAAAATATGTCCTTATTAAGAGTATTATCTTATATTCTAATGAGCTTGCCATATACTTCTCATTATAAAAATGTGAATAAAATGAAGGTATCTGGCCTTCTACTAATTTTGCCAATTCTTTCCAATCTTCATTGTTCAACTCTATACCCGGTTTAATGATCGATAGCGAGAATTTATTTCGTATTTCAGATTGTAAAAGACATTGCTGTAAACCTACATTTTCAGAATATAGCGTCCGCCTGATAGAATGTAATTTTGACTGTAATTTATTTATCGTAATAGTCTTCTCTTCCTGTAAAAGGTCGTATTTCTTCTCTTGAAGTTTAATGTATTGAGATTTTTCATTCTGCAATTGCAATTGGACAGCTTCGTGTTGCCTTTGCAGTTCCAGTATCTCTCGTTTTTTTATTTGTTTGTGCTTATAAATAATATAAAATGCCGAAGTAATCACAGAAAATAGAGCGATTAACAGAATCCAGACTTTTGCCATATTGCGGTGTGCTTTCTGTGTTTTTTTTAACGCCTGTAATTCATGATTTCTGTAATTATACAACAACTGTATGCGTTCTAATGTCAGACCATTGAGGTTGTTTATCGTGGAATCATTATAATGACAATATAGTTCTGTGTATAAGCGTAAGGAATCTGCGTTGAACTTTTTTGAATAGCAATTCATCAATCCGGCATATCCCATTGTCAGTGTATTATATGTACTATCTGATTCTATTTGTTTATGGAAATAGTATATAGCGGAGTCTATTTTCCCCTTATTATAAGCTAACATTGCTTTGGCTTGATATAGGCCGGCAATCTGATCTTTCCGAAAGGACAATTTATCCTCTATAAATGGTTTTTCATAGATATGAAGATATTCCCCCCCCCTTTTCAATGTCCCCTTGCTTTAAACAGATGTAAAGAGCAGAAAATAAAGAAGTCGCTGCAAGTAGTTCATTCCCTTTTTCGTGCTGTCCTTGATACATCTTTTCGCTTGTAATGCGCACACTATCATCTTTACTCAAAAAAGAATAGGCAGCACACTTATTCCCCATAAAAATGTAATAAGAAACAGTGTCCTTGTCTTTAAGAGCATAATACATGCTTTTTTCCGCCTCCTCAAGAGTTAAATATGGATGAAACTGTTTTTCATACAGTTCTGCCATCTGTCCGTGAATGCGTGCCAACAGTCCGTAGTCGCAATCGGAACGGGTGGTGTCTGCTTGTTCGGTTGCTTCCAGATAAATGTCCAACGCCTGCGGGGATTCACCGCGGTCGCGATAGACTCCTCCCAGCAGATAGGTAGCTTCGGCGGCTTGGTTGGCAGTGCCATGGTGGCGATAGTAACGGGCTACTTCGCGCATGACGGTGTCGTCGGCTATGGGTATATAGGCTTTATCCTTGGCACGGGTGTGAAGGAAATGGTATTTCATGCGCAAGGATCTAGGAAGGTTTTCCACCTGCGGACGGAAACTGTCGAGCATTGCCAATGCCTGCTGCGGCTTGTTGGCAGAAAGACTGTCAGCACGGAGCAGCAACTGCTCCGCTGCGTCGTAGCGGTGACAGGCCGAAAAACAGAGCAGGGCAAGAACGAAAAACAGTATGGGCAGGCGTTTCATCTTATTGAAGGCAATGAGTTTTACAGGGCAAAAGTAAGAAAAAGAATGAAACAATGAAAAGAAATAGTGAGCAAGTGAAGGGAAGAGCGGATGTATTCAGAACTCTCCCAGCCTCCCCTAAATCTTTCAAGGGAGGGAACTCCATCAGGACTCCCCGTCTTTTTTCTCGCGCGGATGGGCCTTATGGTACGACTGCCTCAACTGTTCAAAGGTGGTGTGGGTGTAAATCTGCGTCGTTGCCAGGCTTGCGTGCCCCAGCAATTTGCGTACAGCCTCGAGCGAGGCATCGTGGTTGAGCATGCCCGTGGCGAAGGAATGGCGCAGCACATGGGGGCTCCGTTTCTTCAGGGTGGTCACCTTCGAGAGTTCCTTTCTCACGGCATAGCCAATCTGAGAGCGGGTCATGCGTGTCCCTTCGCTGGAAACGAACAGTGGCCCGCCGGAAGGCAGGTTGCTTGTTTGCCGTATGTATATATAATAATGTAGTATCTCGGCCGTCTCCTTGCCGAAAGGTATGATGCGTTGTTTGTTGCGTTTGCCGGTGACTTTCAGGCTCTGCCCCTTGAAGTCGACATCGGCATCGTCCAGTCCCATCAGTTCTGCCATTCGCATTCCCGTGGCATAGAGCAGTGCTGTAATGGTGTAGTTCCTCACGGCAATGAAGTCGGCAGCGTCGAGGTCCTGTCCGAGCAACTGGTCCATCTCCTTTTCCTTGACGAACTGCGGGAGCGGTTTCGCCGTCTTGGGCAGTTTAATTTTCAGTGTGGGGTCGGCCTCCACCAGATTCCTGCTCAGCGCATAGCGGTAGAACGACCTGAGTGCGCTCAGCCGGCGCCGCACCGAAGTGGGTTTGTTGCCACTGTCCATCATGTGTTCCATCCACTGTCTGACAATGTCCATGTCAATGTCTTTCCAGTCCAGTCCGTCATCCAGTCCGCGGAAGAAGTGCTCAAAGGCTCGCAGGTCGTCGGCATAACTCTTCACGGTGAGTTCTGAGCGGTTGCGTTCAAACTTCAGGTAATTCAGGAAACTGTCTATCATGGCTTGTACAGGTTTTACCTGACAAAAATACGAATTTTGCCCGACAGCGGAAAGAACGGGAAGCATTTTTACCTTCCATGTGTATAAACATAAAAAGGAAAGCAACACGGTCAATCCTCCCGACTGACTGCGTTGTTTTCCTTTTTTATTCGTGTAAGCAGTATATTATTGCTTATTCTTCGTTCTGGCGAAGTTTCTGTACATAGATGGCGCGTTCCATCTTCAGGCGCTTCAGGACAGACGGCTTGTCAAATTGCTGACGGCGACGAAGTTCCTTTGTCACGCCGGTCTTATCAAATTTTCTCTTGAATTTCTTCAACGCTCTTTCGATGTTTTCACCATCTTTTACGGGTACAATAATCATGTTGCTTTGTTTCTTTTTTGTTATGTTAGACTCTTTTATTCAGTGCCATTTTTTCAAATTGCGCCTGCAAAATTACAGCAAAATTTCTTTTCCTCCAAATAAATCTTGTAATTATTTCAGTTCGACATAGCGGCTGAGCCATTGCCGTTCCTCGTCGGTGAGATAGGGGCGGAGCACATTCTCCACCGTCTTGTGGTAGGCATTGAGCCAGGCGCGCTCCTCGGCGGTGAGCCATTCGGCGATGACGGGCGAAAGGGCTATCGGGCACAATGTGAGCGGTTGCATGGCAAGGAAGCGGCCGAAAGCGGTCTCCTGACGGGGAACGGTGAGCAGGGTGTTCTCAATCCTGACGCCGAAGCTCCCCTCGATGTACACGCCCGGCTCGTCGGTGACGGTCATATAGGCCTTCAGCGGTGCCGGCCGGTATTCCATGCGTACCTGATGCGGTCCCTCGTGGACATTCAGGTAGGAGCCGACTCCATGGCCGGTGCCGTGCAGGAAGTTGAGTCCTTCGCGCCAGAGGGGTTCCCGTGCCAGGGCGTCTATCTGTGTCCCGCTGGCTCCTTCCGGGAAAACGGCCAGTTCAAGCTGTATGTGTCCCTTCAGCACCAGGGTGTAGATGCGGCGCTGTTCGTCGGTGAGCGGTCCCAGGGGGATGGTACGCGTCACATCGGTGGTGCCCTCCGGGTATTGCGAACCGCAGTCGAGCAGGAGCAGTCCACGGGGTTGCAGCGGCACATCGGTGGCCGGTGTAGGTTCGTAATGGACGATGGCGCCGTGGGCTTCATAGGCGGCAATGGTGCCGAACGACGGTCCGCGGTAGCCGGGTTGCTGCCGCTTGAGTACCTCCAGATGCTCCACCACCGAGATTTCGGTGAGCGTTCCCCCTGCCACTTCCTGCTCCAGCCAGCGCAACAGGCGCACCAGTGCGATGCCGTCGCGTATCATTGCCTGCTTGAAGCCCTCCACCTCGGTGGAATTTTTCACAGCCTTCATGGCAGGAATGGGCGACTCCCCAACCACCACATTGCGGTCTTTCCGGCTGAGAAGGGCAAAGACGGAATGGCTGATTTCGCCGGTATCGGCCAGGATGCGGTGCTCCCGGCCAAAGATTTTACTGTCTACGCGCTGGAGTTCCGGTCGAAGCAGGTCGTAGTCGCTCACCCCTATGCCGACGGATGCGAGGTAGGCTTCCACCTCGGCGGTCAGTTTCCGGCGGTCGACAAAGAGGTGGCCGCCATCGTTTCCTGCCAGCAGATAGGCCACGAACACGGGATTAAAGTCCACATCGTTGCCCCGCAGGTTGAGCAGCCAGGCAATATCGTCGAGCGACGCCACCAGCATCTTGTCGGCATGGAGGGTCTTCAGGACATCGCCCAGGCGGCGCAGTTTCTCCCTTGCCCCTTCTCCGGCAAATTCCGTGGGGTGCAGCCGCAGCGGGTCGGCAGGCACTTGCGGGCGGTCGGTCCACACCTCGGCCAGGACATCGAGGTTGGTGCGCAGGGTCAGTCCGCCGTGCCGGCGCAGGTCGGCAACCAGACGGGCAGCCTCATCGGCACTGATGCACATGCCGTCGATGGCTACTTCCGTCGAGAGGGGCGGTTTTGAAGTGGTGGTAGGCCTGACAATCTGTTCCTCCAGCCACTCGGCAATGGTGGGCGTTCCCTCCATTTTCAGCCTCATGAGCCGGAACTCGGTGCCGCGCAGCTGCTCCCCGGCGGCGATGAAGTAGCGCGAATCGGTCCAGAGGGCGGCACTGTTCATGGTGACCACGGCGGTGCCTGCCGACCCGTCGAAACCTGATATCCATTCGCGTCCCTTCCACCTTGCAGGCACATACTCACTGTTGTGCGGGTCGGTGCTGGGAAAGATGAAGGCGGCCAGGTGCTCGCGCTGCATCACGCGGCGGACGGCGGCCAGCCGTTGTGCTGTAATCTCGTTCATAAAAAACTGTTCTGATGATGATATGTCGGTCAAAATTACAAAAATCCGTAAAACAGCCCATTATATTTTTAGGTAAAAAAAAGTTTTTCTATTTTTGCATGTGAAATCAGCAACCTTACATATCAACTCATAAAAAACAGCAAATAACATGGCATTCTTAACAAATGAGAAATTGACCATCGTCGGTGCAGCCGGCATGATTGGTTCGAACATGGTTCAGTCAGCCCTTACCATGGGGTTGACAAGCAACATTTGTCTTTACGATGTATTCTCCCCCGAGGGCGTTGCCGAGGAGATGCGGCAGAGCGGTTTCGACGGTGCCACCATCACGGCGACCACCGATGCCGAAGAGGCTTTCCGCGATGCGAAGTACATTATCTCTTCAGGCGGTGCGCCACGCAAGGAAGGCATGACCCGCGAAGACCTGCTCAAGGGCAACTGCGAGATTGCGGAGGGACTGGGAAAGAACATCAGACAGTATTGTCCCGATGTGAAACATGTCATCATCATCTTCAATCCTGCCGACCTTACAGGCCTGGTTACCCTGCTCTACTCCGGACTGAAGCCCGGTCAGGTGACCACACTGGCAGCATTGGACACCACCCGCCTGCAGAGCGCGCTGGCCAAGAAGTTCGGCGTTCCCCAGAATCAGATAAGCGGATGTGCCACCTATGGCGGGCACGGTGAGCAGATGGCAGTGTTCGGCAGCCATGTGAAGATAGCAGGACGCGCACTGACCGACATCATCGGCACTCCCGAGTTCCCCGCCGAAGAGTGGGAACAGATGAAGAAAGATGTGACCCAGGGCGGTGCCGCCATCATCAAGCTGCGCGGCCGCAGCTCGTTCCAGAGCCCCTCACACCTGAGCGTTGAGATGATCCGCTCGGTCATGGGCGGCGAGCCTTTCCGCTTCCCCGTCGGCACTTATGTGCACACCGACAAGTACAACCACATCATGATGGCCATGAAGACCACCCTCGACACTACCGGTGCACACTTCGAAGTGCCGCAGGGCACACCCGAGGAGAACGCCAAGCTGGACCAGAGCTACGCACACCTCTGCAAGATGCGCGACGAGCTGGTGACCCTTGGCATCGTCCCCGAACTGGACAAGTGGTCGGAAATCAACCCCAACCTCTAATTTCCAAGAACTTTTCACACAACCGAAGAGGGTCGCTCCAAACACCGGAGCGACCCTCTCTTCTTGGGCCTGTTCTGCAGGCGTTTTCCATTTGGGGTCTAAACGCAGTCCAACTGCCGCCCAAACGCACGCCGTTTGGGGCCTAAACGCATCGCGTTTGAGCCTTAAATGAAGTCAGGTTCTATCATACTGACAAT
>CALFJA010000053.1 GCA_937877605.1 uncultured Prevotellaceae bacterium
TGTCTTCGATACGCTCTAAGCAACCGAAGATGCTTTCAATCATTTCATTGTTCATCTGTTTCTGATTTTTTTGTTGTTGATACTTTTATTTCTTGTTTCGCTTATAGCCTCGGCCCACGCTTCTTTTTCTTGCGCTCCAGCCGTCGGCACTGTCGGTCGCGACATCTACTATCAGGTGGTACTTCCCGACACCATGAATCTCCTGGTTCATACATTGGGCAGTTCTGTCTATGGAACGGAAATCTATTTCTATCCGGATACGGCAGCCAATGTAAACCGCACCATGCCTAAGGCTTTCTACCAGTCGTTCCTCCAGACAGAGAATCTTTGGGAGCAAGATTATTGTACGACACAGGATTGCTATGTGCTGCAGAACCTTCCGAAAGGGACCTACACCTTTACCGTACACGGAATATCGGTATCGAATGCTTCCATTGTGAACGGTCCGACAACAACGACAGTCATTTCATGGAAAGACGGCGATATTCTACAACTGCTTCCACCTCCACAGCCAGTTGAAGGGATGAGCACTTTACCCAAAGAATTGGGCAGTTTTAATACTGACTTTATATGTTCTGATACGGTTCCGTCAAGTCTTTATGCCAACAGCTTCGGTAATAGCGGCGCGGATGTGTATTATCATTTTAGTCTGGAAGAGGAGATGCAATTGTCTCTCGATTTCGATAATGATACAATATGTGCCCATTTGTTCGATAATGACGGATGGGAACTGTATCGCTGGTATCAACCCATAACATGGGATAACGGCTGTTATTTACAGTCCGGTAATTACAGGCTCGTAGTCGAAGAAATTTACGACTCGCAGCCTTTAGAACTTGCGTTTCGGATGGAGGGGCGTACAGTCAATTTTGATGAGCCTCAACAATCTGCAGCAGCAGAGACTCCAACAGGCGAGAATTATATTATCCATCGTTTATATACAAATGCAAATGGTGGGCAATACATAGAAGAAACCACATTCTATGATGGCATAGGACGGCCCGTTGAAGTAGAACAAGTCGGGGCATCACCCGGAGGCGGAGATCTGGTATCGCTCCAAACCTACAATCTGTCAGGTCTTCCGTCACAAGAATGGAAATCAACCTCATTTTCTAATAATAACGGAGATTTCGTAGCACCTTCTACATTTATCGGTCAGGCAACTCTTGACGACAGTAATCCATACACTTTACACGAATATGAACCATCTCCATTGGCAAGGGAAATAACCCTGACTGGCGTGGGAAACGCCTGGCATTCTGCATACAAGGGCGTGCAGACCGATTATCTTTGCAATGATGCTTCCGGAAACAATGTCCGGAGGTATGTCATTTCTTCCGACGGCAACTATCTGCAACTCGCAGGGAATGCCGGACAAGGAGCCTATTCCGGCGTTCGCACTACCGATGAGGACGGACATACTTTGGAAGTGTACAAAGACATTCTCGGCAATACCGTGTTGGAACGCCGCAACGACGGTACCCAAAACCTTGACACCTACTATGTTTACGACAGTTATAACCAACTGAGAGTGGTACTGCCTCCAATGGCATCGAACGACCTTCAGGCAAGCAACGGCAGCTGGTCGCTGAACAATGAGGAAACATTGCGGCAATATGCCTATACCTATAAATACGATGCGCACGGGAGACTCAGCCGCAAGCGCCTGCCAGGCTGCGATTGGATGCGATATTGGTACGACAGGCATGGGCGTCTGGCATTTTCTCAGGACGGTGAACAAAATAAATCTTCGATTTGTTCGTTCTATATATATGACAACATGCAGCGCGAAGTGATGCGTGGGGAATGTGATGAAGACATGACAACCGACAGTGACCTGAACGAAAACCTCGCCGCCTATACGGGAACAGGGCCTTTTGCAGGATATGAGGTGAACGCTTCCATATCTTCTCTTTCTTCGCTCATGACTCATCTCTCATCCGTCAGTTTTTACGACACTTACGATTTCCTGTCCTTATTGACCAACAGCAGCAACATGCAGTCCGACGCCAGCGATGCGACCAGCCAGCAGATATGGAAGAACGGAACAAGTCTTCCTTTTGCCAGAGGACTGCTTACGGGACAACTCTCCGAGAAACTGCCGACAGTGAACAACGCGCCCATACCTTTTGCTACAGGCTGGGAAGGTACAGCCATACTCACAGCCTTTTATTACGATGTCGAAGGGCGCATAGTTCAACAGCATAGCACCAATCATTTGGGTGGATATGACCACATATTTACCTCTTACGATTTTGTTGGCAACATTACTTCACAAAAGGTTACGCATACCAGTCCGTCATTGTCGCAGCCATTATCGTTTATTCAAAACCACACCTACGACTCCTGGGGGCGTCCGCTGACCACTACGCTGAGCTACAATGGTGCAGAACCGGTGACCATTGCGAGCAACACCTACGACGATCTCGGCCGCCTGTCGCAGACCGCACGCAACGGCCAGGACAGCCTGACCACGCAATACGCCTACAACATCCGTGACTGGGTGACGCAGATTCAGTCGCCGGTGTTCACCGAGCACCTCTACTACAACACCTCCGCCAACGGCAACACACCGCAGTGGGGAGGCAACATCTCGGCCATGGCCTGGCAGGCAGGACAGGACATCCAGCAGAACAAGTTGAGGGAGTATAACTTCTCCTACGACGGCGTGAGCCGCCTGCAGTCCGCGCTGTATCTGGAGAACGCTATTCCCAAGGGGCGCTATAGTACAAGCTATGAGTACGACATGATGGGAAATATCACCCACCTACAGCGTTTCGGATTGGTGGACGACGGATTGTTCGGTGTCCTTGACGACCTTGAATACACCTACGATGGTAATCAACTCGTCAAGGTCGACGACGACAACGACGATGAGCCAACCTATGCCAACGCGATGCACTTCACCGACGGTTCAGACGCGGACGAGGAATATGCGTACAATGCCAACGGCAGCATGGTGGAAGACCTGAACAAGGGCATCACGGTTGAATACAACGCGCTGAACCTGCCCTGTCGGATCAATCGATATCCGACTCCCCGTTCCCTTCCCGAGACGGTGAACTATGTATACCGTTCTGACGGCGAGAAGCTGCATGTAGAGTATTATGACAACAAGGTCTTGCGTCCGAGGCCCGTCTATGACGGTGAGGGGCACATCATCGGGATGGAGGCTCCGCCTAAACTCCCTCAACTGACGATAGACTACTGCGGTCCGTTCATCTACGAGGACGGCCAGCTGAAGCGCGTGCTCTTCGACGGCGGATACATTACCTTCGATGCAAATAGCAACAACGCACCGGAATACCATTTCCATGTAACCGACCATTTAGGCAACATCCGCGCCGTGGTGAATGAGAACAACGCCATTGAAGAGATTAACCACTATTACCCCTACGGCACGCTCTTCGGAGAAAGCACAGGTTTATCCAACTCTACCCAGCCGTACAAATATACTGGCAAGGAATTGGACAGAATGCATGGACTCGACCTTCATGACCATGGAGCAAGGTGGAGTGACACGAACCTTGGCAGATGGTGGAAAGTAGATCCAAAGGCCGAATATTTCTACGACACAAGCCCGTATGTGCTGTGCGCGGATAATCCTTTAAAGTATGTTGATCCCAATGGGGAAGATAATTACACCTTTTTTAGAAGCATAGAAGAACGATTGGCCTCAGGTGCTTTTTCTGATGAAGAGATACACGGGGTAATTAAAATATATGCTCACGGCGTTTATGAGGATAAATATGATGAATTTGCTATGGGAATTAGTATTCCTGATGGTAGAAATGATAGAGTAATTGATAATGCGGAAGATTTCAAGGTTTATATACTTGACACCATTAGTGAATGGCAAAACAATAATCCAGAGAATAGTATAACAATTGAAGTCCATGCATGTGGGACATCAAAAATTATTGAGGAGTTCTCTAAGTCGGCTGTTTTTAAGGATTATAATATAATATGGAAAGCCCCTGATAGTGTTATAGGTGTACGAAATAATGGTGAATCTTTTTTGCACCCGGTTAAATATTTTAAGCGTGATAAAAATGGGCAGCTTATTGATTTGAGGAAAGGTAGAAAAGGTCATTGGCATACTTATGAAACAAAGCCAAGTAAAGTACAGCAAAGATGAAAAATTATTTAATATATATATATAGGTATTTATGTCGGTGCTATTTTCTATAGTATCCGCTTCCCACATAGGCAGCGAAATTATTATGAATGTTGTACGGCAGTTATCAAGCGTGGCGACATTGATGCATATTATGATAAAATTTTCTACGCAACAGATCGAGAGAGGGATTTATATACAATAATCTTAATCACACAATATCACAACTATTATTTATGCTATTTATTAGATGATTTAACAACATGGAATATTAATCATTCAACGACAAAGCCCGATTCCCAAACAGTTGCTTTAAGTCTATATTTCCTAAATTTGGGCGCAGTCAATGGTAATTCTGATTGTGTACGTCGTTTGTCTAATCTATACAAAGACGGAAAATATGTACCAAAAGATACCATGTATGCAAATAAACTGAAAAGTCAGTATGATTCACTAATTGCGAGAAATAAATTAAAGGGGAGATGAAAGAAATAATAAACAAAACAATGTTGGTTGCGATTGGTGCTATAATTGGATATATGGGTTTATTCTATTTTTCACCACATAATGGGAAATCACCTGTCTATCATGTCCATGGTATGGATTATATGAAGATAATGCATGCTGGAGATGTGGAAACATATCTTCGAGTAGTAGATTCGATTCGAACACATACGCCTTCACATCCAGATTATTTTGAATTCTCTTTACAAATGGCAAACAAGTACAATTATCTTCCTGCAAATTATGATGTTTATCGTGCCTTGGTTGATGTTCATGAACTCAATGGTTTGACCATTGCATCTCCAGCAGATTCATTGGCTCAGATATATTTACAACGCTATAAAAAAAGGAAACGGAAATGATTCCAGATTTAAGAGCAATCGCTTACGGCGATGGAATCCATCTAATCTTCGGACCTCCGCCGGAACCAACCCCGGAGCTGACGATAGACTACTGTGGGCCGTTCATCTACGAGGACGGCCAGCTGAAGCGCGTGCTCTTCGACGGAGGGTACATTACCTTCGATGCAAATAGCAACAACGCACCGGAATATCATTTCCATGTAAAGGACCATTTAGGCAACGTCCGCGCCGTGGTGAATGCGGACAATGCCATTGAAGAGATTAACCATTACTATCCGTATGGAACCCTCTTCGGAGAAAGCACAGGTTTATCTAATTCCACACAGCCATACAAATACACAGGCAAAGAACTCGACCGTATGCACGGACTCGATCTCCACGACTTTGGGGCACGATTCTATAATTCAAACTTAGGACAGTGGAGCACTATTGACAAGTTGGCTGAATCCTATTACCCATACACCCCATACGGCTATAGCCTTGCTAATCCCATAAATAATTTTGATCCAGATGGAAATAGTGTTTGGACAAAATTAGGAAAAGCCATTATAAAAGTCGGTAAGTCTGTCGCAAGAAATGGAGTTAAGGCATTAGCAAATACGACAACTTATGTTTCTGCCGTTGATGGAGTTATCGGTGATATTCAGACATTAGCATCTTCTGAAACTACAGTAGCAGAGAAAGTCGTTGCAGGTGTAAGCATCGCATCGGAAGCATTACCTGTCAGCGTGAGTGATATAAAAGAAATAAAGAGTTTTATTAAAAAAAGCAATTATTCTGCATTGCCTAATCCTAAAAATTTTGGTCCTGGAAAAAAACGACTAGGGTGCAAAAAAAGAAAATATTAGAGGCCAATAAAAACCGAAATGGCGGTGTGCTGCGAAGTGATGGAGATGGAAGAATACTTAACGAACCTTCGCGAAATGTAAAAGGGAAATCCGCTGATATGAATCAAGCAGAAGTAGATCATATTCAACCAAGATCAAAAGGAGGTAGTAATGCTAATTCAAATTTACAAGTACTCTCGAAGGAGGAGAATCTAAAAAAGGGGAATCGATGATATGAAACTTAATGAAACTCTTAAAAATTCAGCTGTAATAACGACAAAAAAAATCTTTCTATACCACGCTCCGATATTATATGTATTTCATGATGAAGACAACATTTGGGAGTGCGAGGGAGAAGAGTATGCAAAGGATTCGGATTATATGGTCGTATCGTTTGAAGAGATTTGTGCCCTTGACAGAACATTATTAGAGGTTATTAATCTCAAAGCTGGATTTTACGCATATCGCACAGATAAAAATAGTGATTGGCAATTTCTACCATTAGATAACGAATAACCATTTAAGAAATAGACATCATTGGTAATATGATTGTAAAATCTTTAGGCAATGAGAGGAAAGGGAGCAACTTATGAATGCCAATGGATATAAGACTGAAACAATATATTATAATCCAGAGGATCCTAAATATCTTCCTAACTCTCCTACATATATAGGACCTAAAAAAATAAATAAGATGTATTTAAAAAAAAGAGATTTAATAAAAGCTGTATCTTCACCAATAATCGAGATGGAATTTACAGAATTCAAAGATACCATTTTCCATACTAGCGGGTTCTATGTAAAAAAAATAAGGAACGACTTATTTTTGTCGCTTGGGTTGAATATTAGCCAATTATATGACTCTTTATTCACATGCGACATGTATCTTTCGCGAACAACAAGAATAGGTAGTGTGGGGGGTGATGTCCCTCGCCAGTGCTATACTCGACCAGGCTATTTGTTGACGCAAAGTGAAATAGAACCATATCAAGACGGTAATCCTCTTATGCGTGATATTTGGTGGAGCGGCAACGAAGAACATGCTTATTCAGATTTTATTAGAGTATTGAAAATAGCAGTAAAAAGGTTCCTAGAAGATGATCTATTAATACAACATATTTACGAAAGCAAAGTTCTTGAAGATCTATACAACGAAGCCCAATTAGTCAAAAAAGAAGTAAGCAATATACAATCTTATTCAGATTACAATTTTAACTATCTCCCTAGTAAGGAGATTGATCATATTCCTATGAACTGGTTTAGTGCAGCGGAAATAGTCTTAAATAAAAAAAGAGTTAAGATTCATAATAGAGGGGTAAAAGTTTTAGCAGGAGACGCATACAGGAAATTCATTTTAAATACAGGAGTCCCCAAGCATGCATAGGAATATGAATAGGAAATTAATTCTACTATTGATTGTCTTTCTTGGTGCTATTCCTACGAGGGGAGGAAATATAGTTTATCCATTCAGTATGGGCAAGGGCATCACCGTTGAATACAACGCACTGAATCTTCCAGCCACAATTGAGCGTTTCACCGCTCCGCTGTCGCCGCCGGAGACCATCCGGTACATATATGCCGCGGACGGAAGGAAACTGCGGGTGGAGCATTATCCGAACATCATCCTGCAGCCGCAGGTGATCCGCGACGAGGACGGGAACATCATCGGCTTCGGCCCTCCGCCGGAACCGACCCCCGAACTGACGATAGACTACTGCGGTCCGTTCATCTACGAGGACGGCCAGCTGAAGCGCGTGCTCTTCGACGGCGGATACATTACCTTCGATGAAAACAGCAACAACGCACCGGAATACCATTTCCATGTAACCGACCATTTAGGCAATGTCCGCGCCGTGGTGAATGTGAATAATGCCATCGAAGAGGTGAACCATTACTATCCGTATGGAACCCTCTTCGGAGAAAGCACAGGACTTGCCAACAGCACACAGCCATACAAATATACTGGCAAGGAATTGGACAGGATGCATGGATTAGACTTGCACGACCACGGTGCAAGGTGGAGTGACACGAACCTTGGCAGGTGGTGGAAGATGGATCCGCTAGCGGAAAAATATACTTGGATGAGCCCGTATGTGTTGTGTGGGAACAATCCAATTAAGTTTATTGACCCCAATGGTTTAGATTGGTATATTGACAAAGATGGTACTTATCAATATAATCCGAAAGTCCATTCTCAAAAGGATTTAGGGAAAGGACAATCGTATTTGGGTAGAGAATTTAATTCTTTAAACAACGGAAAAGCTGCATATTATCGAGAAGATGGCAGTATTCTTTTTGATAATGATACAGAAGCTTATAATCGTTTATGGCATCAAGCAAATAATCATTATTCTAAACAAGCCTATCCAAATGGGAAAGAACAAGGAGGTTTTTTATTAACGGATGGCCGTGTTCTAGTCCTTCCAGATAATAATAATGATGAATTTACATCTAAAATAGATGCATACGGATATCATATTTCACCTGAAGGTTATGTTTGCAAAGGTGAAGAACAATTTCCCATATTAGGACAAATTCATACACATCAATCAAAAAATGCTTCTGCGAGACCCTCATATGGAAGTTCTAATGCAGATGATGCTCTTTTGTCAAAAGTCTTAAATGGAAAGCCTCTTTTTGTATTAGGTCATGATAACGAAATACATGGAATGATATATTCCAATAATGCAGTTTATCCCTTTGACACATCTAATACAATTTCTCAATTATTGAACCATCAAATAGATTTAATCGGTTTGGCCAAACAACTAATATATAGCTTTAACAGGAAAAAATGAAAAAACAGATTTTAATTATATGTTCTATTATATGCTTATCATGTCAGAATAAACAAGAAATAAGCACTGGTTGTAAAAACAAGAAAGACATGTGTGAAGAGTTTTTTGACGCGTTTGATAATTATATAGAAAGATATCCTGCATACAAGAGCTTGATATTGATAGAAAATGTCGATTTATTTCAAGTAGCCTCAAACAAAGATACATATTACACATTGGGACCGGCAATATATAATTTTTTTGGTTCTGATGAAATTAAATATCCCGATGATTATTTCTATTACAAAAATATTATCATATTTGTTTATTATAGGAGCCCCAAACATATCCATAAAAAAGGGAAAAAAATGTTCTTTAACTCCAACGCCAATAAGGATTATGTGCTACCTGCATGTACATACGCAGGAGATAATACGGAAAGATATCTAAGGACAGCATATTTAATGGAGATTTATAAAAATGGTACAGTCCATGTGATAAGCGAAAGAGCCTATGACTATTTGAAAGAAATACTGAAAGAGAGAACATACAAATTCTCCGCACCCATAATTAATGATTCTTTATTACATTAGATTTTTATGAGAACAATCTTTCGAAAAAACGGCTTGGCCAACAGCACCCAACCATACAAATATAGTGGGAAAGAGTTGGACCGCATGCACGGTTTGGATTTGCACGACCACGGTGCAAGGTGGAGTGACACCAACCTCGGCAGATGGTGGAAAGTAGATCCAAAGGCCGAATATTTCTACGATACAAGCCCATATGTGTAAATGAAACAAAGAAACTTTGTTCGCTTTCTTTCATTTGCGCTCGTTTATTCATAGCATTGGCTTCGCCGAAGGTCCTCACACTCGAATATACGAAACAAAACTTATGCTATTGTTTCTTATTTTGCTCGCTTAATCGTAACTTTGCCGTTGAAAAATATTGGATAGGGCGGGAAAATTCCTTTCCTGTTATATATATAATAAGGTATAATGTCATTCAGTTCGCTCCTTGCCACCAAGACAGCAAAGTACCACACATTAGGCTGCAAGCTTAACTTCTCCGAGACGGCCACCTTTTCCCGCCGCCTGGAAGAGCTGGGCGTTCGGACCGTCACCGGTAACGAACCGGCCGACCTGTGCTTCGTGAACACCTGTTCGGTGACGGAAGTGGCCAACCAGAAGGGACGGCAATTGATAAAGCGGCTGATCCGTGAGAACCCCGATGCATTCGTGGTGGTCACCGGTTGCTATGCACAACTGTCGCCCGAGGAAGTGGCATCCATCGATGGAGTAGACCTCGTGCTGGGATCTGATGAGAAAGCCAGGCTCGTGGAGCATGTGTTGCAGGCGTGGATGCCGCGGCTGGAGCAGCCGGAACTGAAGGCAACAGAGATTCACACTGTGGACAAGGCACGCGACATACAGTCGTTTGCCCCTTCATGCTCCCGTGGAAACCGCACACGCTATTTCCTCAAAGTGCAGGACGGATGCAACTATTTCTGTACTTACTGCACCATACCTTTTGCCCGCGGACTGTCCAGAAATCCGTCCATCGAATCGCTGGTGGCACAGGCGCAGTCCGTAGCTGCAGAGGGAGGGAAGGAAATTGTCCTGACAGGAGTGAACATAGGTGACTTCGGCAGGACTACCGGCGAGAGCTTCCTCGAACTGGTCAAGGCACTGAACCGGGTGGAAGGCATCCAACGCTACCGCATCAGCAGTCTGGAACCAGACCTGATTGACGACGAACTCATCACCTTCTGTGCCTCAAGCCGTGCCTTCATGCCGCATTTCCATATCCCGTTACAGAGCGGCAGCGATACGGTCTTGCAGTTAATGCACCGCCGTTACGACACGGAACTGTTCAAGGACAAGATAAAACTTATAAAGACAGTCATGCCCGATGCCTTCATCGGCGTGGATGTCATGGTGGGCACACGCGGTGAACGCCCTGAGCATTTTCAGGAGTGCTACGACTTCCTGGCTTCGCTCGATGTCACCCAACTGCATGTATTCCCCTACAGCGAGCGTCCCGGGACGGCTGCCTTGAAGATACCATATATCGTCTCGCCTGCCGAAAAGAAGGAGCGTACCAGACGGTTGATAGCCCTTTCCGACGAGAAAACGCACCAATTCTACGCAAGGCATATCGGTGCCGAGCGCACCGTCCTGTTTGAAAAGGCTCCCGACGGAAAGGCCATGCATGGTTTCACAGACAATTACCTGCGGGTTGAACTGCCGGCCGCCGCCTCGAACCATTTGCTCGACAACCAAATGAGACAGGTGCGCCTGCTGGACTTCAATACCGATAAATCCGCTTTAATGGCAGAACTACTATGAACAAACTCGCAATAGTCATCTTAAACTGGAATGGCAGGGAGATGCTGCAACGGTATCTTCCCTCCGTACTGTGCCATTCGCAAGGCATGGGCACCGTCTATGTGGCCGACAATGCGTCGACCGACGAGTCGGTGGCCTTCCTGCGGCAGGAGTTTCCACAGGTCGGACTGCTTCTGCTGGACAAGAACTATGGATTCGCAGAGGGCTATAACAGGGCTTTGGCACAGATAGAGGCCGACTATTACCTGCTGCTAAACAGCGATATTGAGGTGACTGAAGGTTGGTTGTCGCCCATGCTCTCGTTCCTCGATAACCATCCGGACTATGCAGCCTGCCAGCCTAAACTGCTGTCCATCCACCGGCGTGGACAGTTTGAATATGCCGGAGCCGCCGGAGGATACATCGACCGACTGGGTTACCCCTTCTGTCGGGGGCGTGTCTTCGACACCGTGGAGGGTGACAAGGGGCAGTACGACACCCTTGCCGACATACATTGGGCCACGGGTGCCTGCTTGCTGGTGCGCAGCGATGCCTACAAGGAAGTAGGGGGGCTCGACGACCGCTTCTTTGCCCATTGCGAGGAGATTGACTTTTGCTGGCGGTTGCGCCTGAAAGGATACAAACTTGCATGCATACCGGAGAGCAAGGTCTACCATGTGGGAGGCGGGACACTGCCCAAGGGCAATCCGATGAAAACTTACCTGAATTTCCGCAACAACCTGACCATGCTCTACAAGAACCTCTGCGACGAAGAACTCCGGCCAGTGATGTGCCGTCGTTGGTGGCTGGATCGCCTGGCTGCCTGGCAAACCCTGATCCTGAACAGAAACCTGGCTGACTTCAAGGCTATCTACAAAGCGCGCCGGGATTACAAACGCTGGAGGTCAGACTTTGCCGAAGACAGGGCTCAGATACAGTCGCAGCGCAAAATATCAGCCCAAGCGGAAAAATGCCAGTTCAGCATCCTATGGGAATACTATGCCAAAAGGAAACACCATTATTCTTCACTTGGACATAGGCGGCAAGAAAACCGTCAGCCTGTGAAGACAAAGCAAATACCCAATGCGGTCATCATTCCAGAATTGATAGCCCTCATCGAACAAGGACACACCGTGACCTTGCCCCTGAAAGGCATCAGCATGCGACCTTTCCTGGAGGATGGGCGTGACAAGGCTGTGCTCACAAGAGCCACGACCTTCAAAAAGGGTGATGCCGTACTGGCTGAGATAGAGCCGAAACGCTATGTGCTTCATCGCATCGTACGCATCGACGGTGACGATGTCACCCTCATGGGCGACGGCAACCTGAGCCTGGAAACATGCAAGCGCAGCGACATTAAGGCATTTGCCATGGGATTCTACAGAAAAGGGCGTGGCCGCCTGGAGAAGACCAACGGCCTGAAATGGACCCTCTACTCCTTCGTGTGGATGGCCCTCCGGCCAGTCCGCCGCTACTTGCTGGCCCTGCACAGAAGATACATCAAATACATAAGAAAATCATGAGAACAAAAAAAGGATTTGTGCTGCGAGAACTCTGCGGAGAATGCCTGCTCGTGGCATCTGGAAAAGAAAACATTGACTTTAGCAGCATTATCAGTCTGAACGAGAGTGCTGCCTTCCTTTGGAGGCAAGTTCAGGACAAAGAGTTTGACGACAAGGCCCTGGCGACACTGCTTACAGGCGAATATGCCATCGACTATGACACTGCATTGAAAGATGTACAGGCACTTATAGAGAAGTGGGCACAGGCTGGTATCATCGAAACGGACTAACAGCCGCTTCCTGATGACCTCTCAGGTGTCACCGAAAAGGGGCCAAACGCAATGTGTTTGGCTCCTTTTCGGAATGTAACTGTAAAACGTGGTAATCAGAGGTTAGTCTGAAACCAACTCGCGATTTGCCGCATGAGATGCAGGCGGGTGTTCCCTCCATAGATGCTATGGTTGCGGTTGGTGTAGAAATTCTGCTTGAAGTCGATGCTTGCCTGTACCAGTGCTTCGGAATACTCGAAGCTGTTCTGTGGGTGCACATTGTCGTCGGCAAGCCCGTGGCAGAGTAAAAGGCTACCCTTAAGATGCGGTGCGAGTGAGATGGGATTGTAATCGTAGCCTGTGGGGTTCTCTTCCGGCGTACGCATGAACCGCTCTGTGTAGATGGTATCGTAGAAGCGCCAGTCGGTAGGTGGTGCAACGGCTACGCCGGCCTTGAAAAATGCGTTGTCCTGACTCATGCTCATGAGAGTGTTGAACCCTCCGTAACTCCATCCCCAGATACCGATGCGATTCCTGTCGACAAAAGGTAGTGAGGCCAGATAGTGTGCGGCGGCCACTTGGTCGGCAGCCTCCAGCCGCCCCAGTTGCAGGTAGGTGCACTTCTCAAAGTCGGCCCCGCGTCCGCCTGTTCCACGGCCGTCGACGCAGACAACAACAAATCCCTCTTGTGCAAGGTAGGCATCGAAGAGAGCTCCCCTGCCCAGCGAGCCAATGTTCCAGGCATCAACGACCTGCTGGCTTCCTGGACCGCTGTACTGGAACATGATGACGGGATATTGCTTTTCCGTGTCGAAGTCTATGGGCTTGACCATCCAGCCGTTGAGCGAGGTGCCGTTCTCGGTGGTGAAAGAGAAAATCTCTGGCCGTGCCAGCGTGTAGCCTTTCAGTTTTTCCTGTAATGTCGCATTGTCGAGCAATACCCGTTGTATGCGTCCTTCGCTGTTGTGAAGGCTGTATTGGTAGGGCGTATTGCGGTCGCTCCACTGATTGATGAAATAGCGGCAGTCGGCAGAGAAGATGGCCGTGTTCCACCCGAGCCTGTCTGTCAGCTGTCGGGTCTTCCCCTTTGCATTGGTGGCGAGCACCTGCCGGTCGTATGGCGCATGGTTGGCTGCCTGATAGTACAGGATGCGCCGGGATTCGTCATAGGCGTAGATATCTGTTATGTCGAAATCGCCAGGCCGTACATTCCACAGCAGTTTCCCATTATAGTCGTAGACATAGAGATGCATGTTGCCATCGCGGTCGGACGGGAGAACGAGGGTGTTTTTTCCCACAATCATCTGTGAATAGCATTCCTCCTTGACATATCCCCGTGAGGTTTCCGTCAGAACTATATGGCTGTTGCCTTGTACAAGGCCGATTCTTTGGACGGTGAGCATGTCCTGGTGACGGTTGAGTGTCATTACAAAGACTTCGTCTGCCCTTGACGACGCTTTCAGGCGAGGAACATACCCGTCTTCCGGCAGCGTGAATGGCAATGTCTGCTGTTGTCCTGTCAGGAAGTCATGGCTGCAGAGCGTTACGGTGGCATTCTGCTGTCCGGCCTTGGGATATTTATAGGTATAGGTGGACGGATAGAGCTCTGCTTCCTTCCGCTCAGGCTTCAGGCCCTTGTAGACGGGGAGAGAGAAAACGGGAACTCCCCGTTCGTCAAAGCGAAGCCACACGAGATGCTGCCCCGAGGCATCGAACAGGAGCATGGCGCGCAGCCCGAACTCCTCTTCGTAGACCCAGTCGGGCCGGCCGTTGATTACGGCATTTGTTTCCCCATCATAGGTGATTTGCTGTTCCTTTCCTGTGGCACAGTCTACAACAAAAATATTGTTCTCGCGCACGAATGCAATCCGTTTGCCGTCGGGCGACCATGTCGGTATCTCCTGCCTGCCGTTGGTGGACAGGGGCTGCAGTTTTCCCGCAGCGATGTCGTAGACAAAAAACTCAGCAGTGAACGACCGTCGGTAGCGATATTTGGTGTCAGCCTGTAGAAGCAGTTTCTCGCCTGTCGGTGAGAGCGAGTAGTCGTCAATCCGATTGATGAGGCTGTCACCCGCCTTATCTGCATCGAAGAGCACCTGTTGGTCAGAATCTGAACGGAACGAACATCGCAATACTTGTGTACGCTGGTCGTTCAGCCGATAATACCCGTCGCCACGCTCAGCGGGCTTGATTTCCGGCAAGGTCTTGGCGTTGAGTTTTCCGCGGAAAATGGTTTCCAGATCCAGCCGGTTCTGCGCCATGGAAGACAACGGCAAAAGGAATGACAGGGCTATTAGGGAAAGAATTTGCTTTATCATGTGTATGTGCTTATTTAGCCTTATTGATTGCAAAATTAGTAAAAAACAGTATTTTTGCAAACAACCTACAAATAGAAATGGCGATGGAGAGCGCACGGACATTCCTATATAATGATTTTGCCCAATGGTTGCAGGGGCATTTCTCTTACCGTGTGCAGAAAATTACGGTCGATGCGGGATTCACTTGTCCCAACAGGGACGGAAGAGTAGGGGTGGGTGGATGCACATTCTGCAACAATTCGACCTTTAACCCCGCTTATTGTCGCCAATCGTTCAGCATAAAGGAACAGTTGCAACGGGGCAAGGAGTTCTTCGGAAGGAAATATCCGGCGATGAAATATCTTGCCTACTTCCAGGCGTTCAGCAATACCTATGCTCCAATTGATGTTTTGAAGCAGCGTTATGAGGAAGCACTGGCGTGTGAGGATGTAGTTGGCCTGGTGATAGGAACGCGCCCCGACTGTGTTGACGAAGGAACGCTTGACTATCTGGCATCACTCAGTCGCCAGACATTCCTATTAGTGGAATATGGCGTAGAAAGCTTTTCTGACAGTACGCTGTTGGAAATCAACCGTGGGCATGATGCCGCCTGTAGCATCCGTGCCATCGAGGCAACCCATCGGCGAGGTATCCTGACTGGGGCGCACCTTATTCTGGGGCTGCCAGGCGAGGACAACAAATCGTTCCTTCACCAGGCAGAGGAAATCTCCCGTCTGCCCATTGATGTGCTGAAACTCCATCAGTTACAGGTGATTAAGGGAACGGCCATGGCACAGGACTATGTTCGACAGCCCTTCCATCTTTACAGTCTGGAGGAGTATATTGCCCTCATTGCAGCCTATTTGGAACATCTGAGAAGCAGTATTGTGGTAGATCGGTTTGTCAGCCAGTCACCGCCCGAAATGGTCCTGGCGCCACATTGGGGAATAAAAAACCATGAGTTTACTGACAAACTGCGGCAATACATGGCAAAGAGAGGCATGTATCAGGGAAGATTGTGTGGGATATGAGAGAAGTTTGCTTGGCCGTTTAGGTAATGGTCTGTTGGCATAGCAGTGCAGCATCTTTGTTGGGAAGGCAGTGCAGGGTGTAAATGGGAAGATGCTCTATTATATAAGTAATGGTGTCACCGGTCCGGCGGTAGATTTCTTCGTCCCATTTCATGGATGCGCACGAGGGTAGGAACGATGCAAAGGCATTGATAGGCTTTTCGCGTACAATGCTGTTTTCCGGTGCGCGGGCTATTCTGGTGATGGCGCCCAGAGGCACCTTGATGTTCCTGTAGCAGGGAGTTTTTCCGCTCCAAGGGGTTCCGTAGATGAAGATTTGCCCGTCGATGACCCTGACAATTGGGTTGTCGTCGTTCATCAGGTCGCAACCGTCAATGTACCGCAGCCACATGCTCACCTGAGTGCTCTTGCCAGTTCCGCTCTTTGCAATGAAGGCATATCCTTTCCCGTTGTGTCTCACGGTGGAAGCATGTAGCAATAAGGTTTGATGGAAACTGGCTGCAAAAGCGTATGCCATCATCAGCGCATTGTTCAGGCCAAAGCGTCGCATATTGAAACTGCCGTTCAGTGCACATCTGCAATCCTTGAATGCCTCGTCGCACTGCAGCAAGCAGCATGGATAGCCTTGCAGGTTCTTTATAATGTACTGATAGCCACCTGTTTTTATCTCGTCGACGATGGTGTCGCCGTTACCCGTCTCGAAGTTCCGGATGCGCTCACGTTGCTCTTTGGGAATAGGTCGAAGTTCATCGTCGATTGTCAGGCGCAGAAGCGGTTCTGCCGTGGCGTCTGTCGTGCGGAAAGGCTCAAGCGAAGGCAGAAGTTCCATAGAGTTGATGCTGGTGTCTGTAAAGACCAGTTCAACCACATGGTCGGCAATTGTGAAAAGTCCTGTTGCAGGGCTCATGTCCGGGTTTATTTAGAATAGGGTTCCCTTTGATTCGCCTTCCTTGGCTTTGTAGACTCTTTTCTTGTGCTTGGGTTGGGCAACCTTGGCTTCCTTCAGTTTCTCCTTTTGCAAGGCCTTGGCTTTTTTCCGAGCACTCTTGTCCAGGAGTTTCTCTTCGATATTGCTATAGGGTGGAACTACATAGGAAAAGTCATTTTTCGAAAGATAGTTCACGACAAACTTGCCGTGCTTGCCATTGGTGTAACGCTTCTTTACGGATTCGTACTTTCGCTCAATCGTTTTCTTGTCGGCCTTGTGGAAGGTAATGCAGGTCATGTGCTGCAATCCTCTTTTTGCAAGATGGTCGCGGAGCTGATAGGAGTAGTCCTGACAACTCATAAGAAACTTTGTTTTCTGGTCGGTCCATGCCTTATCCACCAGCTGGATGTCTGTGATGAAAATGGTGGAGTCGTTGAACGATGCAGCCACACCGAATATGTAGACCGGTGCCTGTTTTGCCTTTGCCAGGCAGGTGGTTGTGCCCATCAGCAAAAGGATGAGAAGGATATATGTGTGTTTCATTGTCCCAGATATGATTTCAAAAGTTTGTTTTTTGTATTGTTTCTCAGTTTTCTCAAGGCTTTTTCCTTGATTTGGCGAACACGCTCTCGTGTCAGTCCGTATCGTTGCCCGATTTCATCAAGTGTTGCCTCGGGTTCGTCGATACCGAAATTGGCCTTGAGAATGTATTGCTCCCGTTCGTTCAATACTTTCAGCGCCGTGGCAATCTCAGCCTTGAGCGATTCCAACACTAATTGGTTGTCGGCCAGCGGAGCGTCGTTGTTGGTCAGCACATCCAACAGGTTGGTGTCTTCGCCGCCTGCTATGGGCGCGTCCATCGAGATGTGCTTGGCATTGTGCTTAAGGGCCTCTGCCACCTTCTCTTCGGGAATGTCGGTCGCATCTGCTATTTCCTCCACATTGGGGCGTCGCTCATGTTCCTGCTCAAAGGCATGGAGAGCCTTGCCAATCTTGTTGACCTGTCCAATTTGGTTGACGGGCAGTCGCACGATGCGGCTCTGCTCGGCGATGGCCTTGAGAATACTTTGCCTGATCCACCACACAGCATAGGTGATAAACTTGAATCCTCTGGTTTCGTCAAACTTCTCGGCAGCACTGACCAGTCCAAGGTTTCCCTCGTTAATCAGGTCGAGCAGTTCCAACCCCTGATTCTGATATTGCTTTGCCACGGAGACGACAAAGCGGAGGTTCGCTCTGACGAGCTGTTCCAGAGCGGCCTTGTCGCCTTCCTTTATCCTGCGTGCCAGTTCAACTTCCTCCTCAATGGTGAGAAGTTTTTCCCTTCCAATTTCCTGAAGGTACTTCTCAAGTGAGGCACTGTCGCGGTTGGTAATCGATCTTGTAATTTTTAGTTGTCTCATTCCGTTTTTCCCCAAAAGTGCAGAATTGCACAAAAATACGCTCTTTTTTTATTCTACACAAAGTTTTAACGCATTTTTGTACTTTTGTATACACTTCTTCTGCAACTTAGGATAAAGTTACAAAAAACCTTTGGTTTTCTTTCTTTGTTTGTTGTGGTTTTTATATCTTTGCACATTGGGATGCGTTTTGTGCACATTTCCCCACTTGTTAATGCGAGTAAATCTAATAAATAAATCTTTTTATGTCGAATGTAATCAAATTGCGTAAAGGCCTCAATCTTCGTTTGAAGGGCGATGCCAAAAAGCAAACAGGTAAGCTTCGTTTGGCAAAAGAGTATTCCGTCAGCCCTCTGTGGTTTGAAGGCATTAGCCCGAAAGTCATTGTGAAGGAGGGTGATACCGTCAAAGCCGGTGATGTGCTCTTTGAAAATAAGGCTAATCCTGCGGTGAAATACTGTTCGCCGATGAGCGGAACGGTAAGGCTGGTGGAGCGTGGCGAGCGGCGCAAGCTGCTGGCAATCCACATCGATCCCACTGACCAGATAGAGTATAAGGAGTTTGAAAAAGTCGATTTGGCGGAATTCGACGCAGAGAAGGCCGTGCAACTATTGGCCGACACAGGAATGCTGGCAATGGTTCGTCAGTTGCCCTATGATGTGTGTGTGGACTCGACGGAACTCCCCAGAGACATCTTTGTGTCTGCTTTCCGTGACATGCCGCTGGCCGCTGACTTTGAATATGAGTTGGAAGGCAATGAAGCTGCATTTCAGGCAGGCCTGACTCTCCTTTCTAAAATTGGCAAGACACACCTTTCCACTCATGCAAAGCAAAAAGCCGCAGCGCTGAAGAAGGCAAAGGATGTGGAACTGCATGTATTTGAGGGTCCTTGCCCTGCAGGCAATGTTTCGGTGCAAATCAACCATATCGCTCCTGTTAACAAGGGCGACCGCGTCTGGATGGTCGATCCGATGCATGTTGTCTTCATCGGCAGATTGCTGAATGAGGGGCGCTTTGACCTGCGTCGCCGCATTGCGGTGGTAGGTTCGCTGGTAACTAGCCCGGGCTATGTGGAAACAATTCCGGGTACATCGTTCAAGGAAATATTTGAGGGAAATATGGTTCGTACGGATCATGTGCGCCTCATCAACGGTAATCCTCTCACTGGCGTACAGGGCAATATGCAGTCGTCTTTGTCTGTCTTTTCGTCGGAGGTGACGGCCATCCCTGAGGGAGACAATGTCAATGAGTTTCTTGGATGGATAATGCCGCGCTCGAAACAGTTCTCAGTTTCGCGCAGTTACCTGCCCTGGCTGCTGTCCCATTCCCGTAAGTATGATGTCGATGCCCGCATTAAGGGGGGTAACCGCCATATGATAATGAGTGGCGAATACGACAAAGTGTTCCCGATGGACATCTATCCCGAATATCTTATTAAGGCAATCATTGCCGGCGACATAGACAAACAGGAGCAACTCGGCATCTACGAAGTGTCCCCCAAGGATTTCGCCCTGGCGGAATATGTAGACTCTTCGAAGATGGAATTGCAGCGAATTGTTCGTGAAGGTTTGGATAAATTAAGAAAGGAGAATATGTAGTCATGGGAAAACTGAAGAAACAGATAGAACAGTTGCGTCCGTATTTCGAAGAAGGAGGCAAACTACATGCTTTCAGGAGTGTGTTTGAAGGATTTGAGACCTTCTTGTTTGTCCCCAATGAAACATCGAAATCAGGCGTTCATATCCATGATGCCATCGATTCTAAGCGCATCATGAGTTTTGTGGTAATAGCCCTCTTGCCGGCACTTTTCTTTGGAATGTACAATGTTGGCTACCAAAACTATCTGGCAGCAGGGACCTTGGCAGCAACAACTTGGTACAAGATATTTGCGTTCGGTTTCCTCGCCGTCATTCCCAAAGTTCTTGTCAGTTACCTTGTGGGCTTGGGCATAGAGTTTGCCTGGGCACAGTGGAAAGGGGAAGAAATTCAGGAAGGCTTCCTAGTCAGCGGCATTATCATCCCGTTGATAGTTCCGGTGGGCTGCCCCCTTTGGATGCTGGCACTGGCAGTGGCATTTGCCGTTATCTTTGCGAAGGAAATTTTTGGAGGAACGGGCATGAACATCTTCAATGTCGCCATTGCAGCCCGTATGTTCCTGTTTTTCTCCTATCCGTCGAAGATGACCGGCGACGAGGTCTGGGTAATTAACCATTCCATCTGGGGGCTTGGAAACAACCTGCCCGACGGTGTTACGGTGGCAACCCCGCTGGCACAAATCGGTCAGCACATGTCTGTCAATGTATCGCTGTCGGACATGATTTACGGTTTCATTCCGGGTTCTATCGGTGAGACAAGCGTAATTGCCATCGCCATCGGCGCTTTCATCTTGCTTTGGACAGGCATTGCTTCGTGGAAGACCATGCTCAGTGTCTTTGTCGGAGGTACGCTCATGGCGCTGCTGTTCTCACTCACCGGGCAGACAGACATTCCTTGGTATGAGCATCTGGTACTCGGCGGTTTCTGCTTTGGTGCCGTATTCATGGCCACCGACCCTGTGACGAGTGCACGGACAGAAACTGGAAAATTCTATTATGGTTTTGCCGTTGGTGCACTTGCCATCATCGTTCGTGTGCTCAATCCCGGTTATCCCGAGGGTATGATGCTCGCCATCTTCTTTGGTAATATGTTCGCTCCGCTCATCGATTACTGTGTGGTACAGCGCAACATCTCCCGTCGAATGAACCGAATGAAGTAACCTGAAATTTGAATGACAATGAAAATCAATACAAATAACAATATCTATACGATTGTCTATGCCGCTGTCATGGTGGTAATCGTAGCCTTTCTCCTTGCATTTGTATCCCAATCGCTGCGCGAACGCCAGGATGCCAATGTGAAACTTGACAAGCAGAAGCAGATACTTTATGCACTGAACATCCGCGGACTGGACGATGAGCAGGCTGAACAGAAATACAAGGAGGTGGTTGTCAAGGAAGACAATGTTGACGGAAATACTGTATTTGTTTGCACGGTCGACGGCAAGACTAAATATGTATTACCCCTAAAAGGTCTTGGCCTTTGGGGAGGTATCAGCGGCTATCTTGCCATCGACGAGGACAAGCAGACGGTTTTCGGTGCCTATTTCAATCATGAGAGCGAGACTGCCGGTCTCGGTGCGGAAATAAAAGATTCGCAGACATGGCAGGAAAAGTTCCAGGGAAAGAAACTTTTCGATGCAAACGACAGCATAGCCATTGCCGTAGTGAAGAAAGTAGATAATCCAGAATCGCAGGTAGATGCTGTCACTGGGGCAACCCTGACATCGAACGGTGTCAGCAAAATGCTCAGGGACGGCGTGAAGGCCTACGAGAAATTTTTAAAGGAGGAGTAGTTTTATGGCAATATTTAATAAACAATGTAAAGAAGCAATCAGCAACCCGCTAAATCTGGACCATCCGATTTTGGTTCAGGTACTTGGCATCTGTTCTGCGCTGGCCGTTACCTCGCAATTGAAGCCGGCCGTTGTGATGGGATTGGCCGTAACCGTAATCACGGCTTTCTCGAATGTAATCATCTCCATTCTGCGCAAGACCATCCCCAATCGCATTCGCATCATCGTCCAGTTGGTAGTGGTTGCTGCTCTGGTAACCATCGTTTCGCAGGTATTGAAGGCCTTTGCCTACGATGTCAGCGTGCAGCTGTCGGTCTATGTAGGTTTGATCATCACCAACTGTATCCTCATGGGTCGTCTCGAGGCGTTCGCCATGACCAACAAGCCCTGGCCCTCGTTCCTTGACGGTATCGGCAACGGACTTGGCTATGCCTATATTCTAGTGATAGTCGGTGCCGTAAGGGAATTGCTCGGAAGGGGGACGCTCCTAGGTTTTCAGATTATCCCCGACAGTTTCTATAATGCCGGATATATGAATAATGGTATGATGACCATGCCTGCCATGGCACTTATCATACTTGGTTGTGTAATTTGGGTTCACAGAGCCTATTTCTATAAGGAGGAGAAATGATGGAACACATGATAAGTTTATTCTTTAGGTCGATATTCGTCGACAACATGATCTTCGCATTCTTCTTGGGAATGTGTTCGTTCTTGGCTGTGTCGAAGAATGTGAAGACTTCGTTCGGACTGGGTCTGGCTGTTACCTTCGTATTGGTGGTGACCGTTCCTGTAGACTATCTGCTTCAGACCAAAGTGCTGGGTCCAGACAAACTGGTTCCTGGTGTAGATCTCTCTTATCTCAGCTTCATTCTATTCATTGCCGTAATCGCCGGCATTGTACAGTTGGTGGAGATGATAGTGGAGAAATACTCCCCGTCGCTCTATGCCGCACTGGGTATCTTCCTTCCCCTGATTGCCGTGAACTGCGCCATCATGGGTGCTTCGCTCTTCATGCAGCAGCGCATCCTTCCCGAGGCAGCCGCCTCTCAGGCCATCACCAGCATCTGGGACAGCATCGTCTATGCGCTGGGTAGCGGTCTTGGATGGCTCTTGGCTATAACTGCCATGGGTGCCATTCGAGAGAAGATGCAGTACAGCGATGTTCCAAGACCCCTGCGCGGACTAGGCATCACCTTCATCACAGTAGGCCTTATGGCAATGGCCATGATGTGTTTCAGTGGACTTAACATATAAACCATTTCAGTTATGATTCAATTCATTTCATATAGTATAGTTGTATTCCTTGCTACGATTCTGTTGTTGGTCATCATCCTTCTGACAGCAAAGAGATATCTATCGCCCAGTGGCAATGTCGATATAGAAATCAACGGTGATACCACTATCAGCGTACCGCAGGGTGCAAGTCTGATGTCTACGCTCAATGAGAATGGCATCTTCCTCCCCTCGGCATGTGGTGGAAAGGCTTCTTGCGCCCAGTGCAAGGTGCAAGTGCTGGAGGGAGGGGGAGAAATCCTCGACTCCGAACGCCCGCACTTCACCCGTAAGGAGATAAAGAACCATTGGCGTCTCGGTTGCCAGTGCAAAGTGAAGGGCAACCTGAAAATAAAAGTGCCAGAGAGTGTCCTCGGAGTGAAGGAATGGGAATGCACCGTTATCAGCAACAAGAATGTCAGTTCGTTCATCAAGGAGTTCATCGTAGCCCTCCCTCCAGGCGAGCACATGGACTTCGTCCCGGGTTCTTATGCACAGATCAAGATACCAGCCTACGACTGCATCGACTACGACAAGGATTTCGACAAGGACGACATCGGCCCCGATTTCCTGCCGTCTTGGGAGCGTTTCAACATATTCTCCCTGAAAGCGCATAACCCCGAGCCTACCGTCCGCGCCTATTCCATGGCCAACTATCCAGCCGAGGGCGACCGTATCACGCTTACCGTCCGTATAGCTACCACACCTTTCAAGCCGCGTCCCGAGGTTGGCTTCCAGGATGTCCCGACAGGTATTGCCTCGTCCTACATATTCTCCCGCAAGCCGGGCGACAAGGTTATCATGAGTGGTCCCTATGGAGAGTTCCATCCCATCTTCGACTCCAAAAAGGAAATGATTTGGGTTGGCGGTGGTGCTGGTATGGCACCGTTGCGCGCACAGATCATGCACATGACCAAGACGCTCCACACCACTGACCGCACGATGCACTTCTTCTATGGTGCGCGTGCTTTGGTGGAGGCCTTCTTTGTTGAAGACTTCCTCGCTCTGGAAAAGGAATTTCCCAACTTCCATTTCCACCTTGCCCTCGACCGTCCTGACCCAGAGGCCGACAAGCAGGGCGTGAAGTATACTCCGGGATTTGTCCATCAGGTGATGTACGACACCTATCTGAAAGGGCATGAGGCACCTGAGGACATCGAATACTACATGTGCGGCCCAGGTCCGATGGCCAATGCTGTGATAAACATGCTCGACGGACTCGGCGTTGACCCCGAGAGTATCATGTTCGACAATTTTGGATAATCATATCCATGTATTCATGCCAGGCATCTCTTCTCTTTTGCAGGGAGCAGGGATGCCTCTTATTTCAATTCGACTATGAAACATAAGAATATTGACGGCTCCAACCTGGTTTTCCCTCAGGACGAACGCATCTCGTTCGAGGAGGAGAATCATGTCTATACCATTGACGGATTACTGGAGTTCACCTCCGTCAGTCAGGTCATCTCCAAGTTCTTCAAGGAATTCGATGCCGAACATTGGAGCCTGCGCAAGGCCGACGGCAACGAGGAGGAAGCCCGGCGACTCCGCGACGAATGGACGGCAAAGGGTGAACAGGCTTCGCAGGCCGGCACCCATCTTCACAAGCAGATTGAGAATTTTCTTTCGGAGGGAATGGAACCGACCCTCACTACCCATGTCTTTTACCAAGGCCCTTACTGCCGTATCGATGAGGACATCTCCATCGACAGGGAATGGCACCATTTCGAGTCCTTCCGTCGGGAGCATCCCATTGTGCCATTCCGCACGGAGTGGTGCGTGTTCGATGCTGATGCGAAGATTGCCGGCACCATCGATTTGCTCTGTCGGTGCGATGACGGCACTTTCCAGATTTTCGACTGGAAGCGCAGCAACCGCATCAATCCCGACGATGTGAACCGTTGGGCATCGGGCATCAACGGACTGGAACACATCACCGACACGGCCTATATGCACTATTGTCTCCAGCAGAATCTCTATCGCTACATCCTGGAGCGCAACTACGGGCTCCAAATCAGCCGGATGCACCTCGTCGTTCTCCATCCCGACCTGCCCGACTACCGTCTGGTGGAGATTCCGCCGATGCCCAACGAGGTGAACACCATCATTCGGAATTATCCGTATCTATAACCCGTGGGGAAGAAATAACAAAAAAGAACAGCAATCATTGCTGTTCTTTTTTGTTGTACGCCCTCAGGGATTCGAACCCTGGACCCACTGATTAAGAGTCAGTTGCTCTACCAACTGAGCTAAGGGCGCAACTCATTTTCATGTTAGCGGTTGCAAAATTACATTCTTTTCTGTAAACTGCAAAATAAATAGCTCAGTTTTTTCAAGGAAATTACAATCTTTCTTTCTCTTCGCGCGTGTATATATATTAAATAGGTGAAACCTTAATGGTTCCACCTATTTAATGTGCATATAATGCTGTGCCCTTATCCTTGGATGGCTGCTACTCCCGGAAGTACTTTACCCTCGATGGCTTCAATCAGTGCGCCGCCACCAGTAGAGATGTAGGATACCTGGTCGGCCATACCGAACTTGTTGATGCAAGCCACCGAGTCGCCTCCGCCAATCAGCGAGAAAGCACCGTTGGCAGTAGCTTTGGCAATGGCATCGGCAATGGCTTTAGAACCACCGATGAAGTTGTCGAACTCGAATACGCCGGCAGGACCGTTCCAGAGAATGGTCTTGGCGTTTTCAATGGCCTCGGCAAATGCCTTGCGGGTTTCGGGACCAGCATCCAAACCTTCCCATCCTTCGGGGATGGCGTTGGCAGGACATACCTGTGTATTGGCATCGTTCGAGAAACTGTCGGCTGCGATGCAGTCAGTGCCCAGTACGAGGTTCACGCCGTTTTCCTTGGCTTTCTTGATAACATCGAGCGCCACATCCAGTTTGTCCAATTCAACGATAGAGTTGCCGATTTCTCCGCCCTGTGCCTTGGCAAAGGTATAGGTCATACCACCGCACAGAATCAGGTTGTCAACCTTGCCCAGCAGGTTCTCGATGATACCAATCTTGGTCGAAACTTTCGAGCCGCCCATAATGGCGGTGAATGGACGGCGGATGTTGCTCAGGATGTTGTCTACAGCGGTAACTTCTTTCTCCATGAGCAGACCCAGCATCTTGTTGCCGGCATCAAAATAGTCGGCAATCACGGCGGTTGAAGCATGCTTGCGATGAGCAGTGCCGAAGGCATCCATCACATAGCAGTCGGCATACGAGGCCAGTGTCTTGGCAAACGCTTTCTGGCTTTCCTTCAGTGCTTTCTTGGCCTCGTCAAATTCGGGCGTACCTTTTTCAACGCCTACGGGCTTGCCTTCCTCTTCGGGATAGAAGCGGAGGTTTTCAAGCAGCAACACTTCGCCGGGTTTCAGGGCAGCGGCTGCCTCCTGTGCCTTGGCGCAGTCGGGTGCAAACTGTACGGGAACGCCTAAAGCAGCACTTACGGCATCGACAATCTGTCCCAGAGAGAATTTCGGATTGACCTTTCCCTTGGGCTTCCCCATGTGCGACATGATGATGAGTGCACCGCCTTCGTCCAGAATTTTCTTCAGGGTGGGCAGGGCACCGCGGATACGGGTGTCGTCCGTGATTTTGCCCTGTTCGTCCAGGGGTACATTAAAGTCAACACGGACAATGGCTTTCTTGCCGGCAAATTTGTAATCGTTAATGTTCATTGTCTTGAGTTTTTATTGGTTAATTGTTCACTTTCCAGATTGCAAATATAAACAAAATACGGTAAACGGTATATTTCCCCGTCGTTTTTATTTGTCTGTCGCGATGATATATTTCAGCCTTACTCGCTTATGGCGTGCCATGTCGGCAGGGTTCGTCCCCATTTCTCCTTGCGGCACTTTCATTCCGTGTCGGGCATAGAGTGCAGTCCAGTGCTCTGGAACCTGCCCGTCGGCATTGCGGAAGTTCATCGGCTTTGTGCTGAACACGGGGCGTCCCTGCTTGTCTACGAAGGCCAGTTGCACCAGTTCGCTGCAGTAGATTTCCTCGTTGTCTGCCAGGTAGAGATGGTCGTACGGACGCCCCAGGTATTGCAGGGCATTGGCCACCGACCTCTCTTTGTCCAGCCGGCCTTTCACTCTTCCCACCACAAAGCGTTCCCCATACTTGAGCAGCGAGTCGAGCGGGGTCACCACCGTACCTCTTTCGTCGGCCTCCACCACCATCGGTTTGCCGTCCTGGCGGAAGAATACGGCCACATGGTCTATGGCATAGTCCTCCGCTGTGGCGGTCACTTCCGTGATGGCGTTGCCCTTGGGGGCTATGTGGAAGAGCAAGTCGCCCTCCCTCAGTTGCCCGATGTGCTTCAGCGGTTGCTGGCCGTAGGAACAGGTGAACAGCAGTAGCGAGAGCATCAGGCAAAGGTTTCGCAGCATGGCAGTACTCGTTTTCATCCGAACAGGGCACGGAAGGCTTCCTCCACCTTCTTCACGGGGTGCAGTCTGATGTTGTATTTCTTGGAGTCTATTCCCTGTAGGTTATGCTTGGGCAGCACCATGTCGGTGAACCCCAGCCGCTCGGCCTCGGCAATGCGCTGTTCAATTCGGCTGATGGGGCGCACCTCGCCGCTGAGTCCCACCTCGCCGGCCATGCACCACCCCGTAGGCAGGGGCGTGTCCACATTGCTCGACAGCACTGCAGCCAGCACGCTGAGGTCCATTGCCAGGTCGGTGATGCGCAGTCCGCCGGCAATGTTCACGAACACATCCTTCTGTATCAACTTGAATCCCACGCGTTTCTCCAGCACCGCCAGCAGCATGTTCAGCCGCCGGCTGTCGAAACCGGTGGCACTGCGCTGCGGCGTGCCGTAGGCGGCCGTCGATACCAATGCCTGTGTCTCCACCAGAAAGGGCCTGATGCCCTCGATGGCGCTGCTGATGGCAATGCCGCTCAGCCCCTCATGGTCTTGCGAGAGCAGCAGTTCGCTGGGATTGCTCACCTGCCGGAGACCGTCCTGCCGCATCTCATAGATGCCCAGTTCGGCCGTAGAGCCAAAGCGGTTCTTGATAGACCGCAGTATCCTGTACAGGTGATGCTGGTCGCCCTCAAACTGAATCACCGTGTCCACGATGTGCTCCAGCACCTTCGGGCCAGCTATCGACCCCTCCTTGTTGATGTGTCCTATCAGGATGATGGGAATGTTCGTCGACTTTGCGAAGCGGAGCAGGGCAGCGGCGCACTCACGCACCTGGCTGATACTGCCTGGGCTGCTCTCCACCTCCTCGGTGGCAATGGTCTGTATGCTGTCTACGATGATGAGGTCGGGCGTGGACTCCTCGACATGGCTGAAAATGCTTTCCAGCGATGTCTCACAGAGAATCAGCAGGTCGTCTTCCTCGCCGATTCTTCCGCCGGCCAGCCGTTCGGCACGCATCTTCAGTTGGTGGGCACTCTCCTCACCGCTGACATACAGCACACGCATGTCCTTCAGGTGCAGCACCGTCTGCAGGGTCAGCGTGCTCTTTCCGATGCCGGGCTCACCGCCCAGTAGCACCAGGGAGCCCTTCACCAGTCCGCCGCCCAGCACGCGGTTCAGTTCCCCGTCGTGCAGGTCGATGCGCGGAACATCCTTGCTGTTTATCTTGTGTAGGGGGATGGGAGCGTTGTCCGTTGTCTTCTTACTGCGGACATGCTGTGCGGCCGACTTGGCAGCCTGTTGCCCCGTGCTGTTGGCTACACGGATTTCCTTGAAGGTGTTCCACTGGCCGCAACTCGGACATTTGCCTATCCATCGGCTCGATTCCTGTCCGCAGTTCTCGCAGACATACATTACTTTATCTTTGGGCATAGGGTATTTGCTAATTTACGGATTTACTAATTTTTTCGGGGATGGCTTCAACTCCACAAAGTTACAAAGAAAAATGGAATAATCCCCATTCCGTAGCAGAAACATTGCAAGGCTTTCCCCTCTTGAGCCAAGAGAGGGCAGGGGAGTTATTTATAATGTTTATTGCTTTAAGGAGGACCAAGGTTGCTGTAATACTACAATGTCATTCGACCATGTCCTTTTAGTACAACAACCCAAAAAGCCAGAGTGGAATTTGGTTTCCGTGACCAATGTCTATATTATCACTTACGACATCGCTGCCCGCAGAATCTTTTATCTGTGAGAAGAACTTGTCCTTTCTTTGTCCTCCTTTTGGTTAACTTTTTACTTTTCAAACAACAATTATGCTCTATTTTTACTTTTGAGAGTAAAATCTGCTTTATCCGTTACCAACTTGTCGCTTATGCGGTACAGATTGTCCTTTCCCTTTACAGAATCTTTGTTCCATTCTTTCTTCTCTTCACACTCGGGAGTCGTGTCAGTCTTGTCTTGATGGGGCCGTGCGCTTTGGGGCCGGAGAGGAATCGGATTTTGGAAGAACTAATCGATGGAGAAAAACCTACCTCTGCATTTACACGATTCAAGAATTTCATGTAACTTTGTAACGAAGCTGTGTATAGCTATGATAAATGGAGTTAATGTTTTTGTTCACCAATAAGTTGTTAAAAAATCAAGGAGATGTACAACTTTTATGCATAATTTCATAATTAAATTAATTTAACCGACAAGTATAACTTTTATTAATTCCTCTTGCATTATGAAAATTAAAATCTCTATTCTTACTTTTTTATGTTGGGCTTTCATGATTCCTTGTTTCGGTCAAAATAAAATGTCTCAGACCGAGAGAGATTCATTACTCCTTGATATTCAGTATGACCTTCAGACTATTGGGCGAATCTTAAATAGTGAACAGATGAACGAGAATTTCAAATTGTACAAAACTCAGAACATGTATAATTTCCTTCGCCTTAACACTTCCACAGGTCAAATAGAACAAGTTCAGTGGTCTTCTGACAGAGACAAAGAGGGCTCAGTTACAATCAATGCCGAGGACTTATCTTTTATTATAAGCGAGCCGGGAATTTTTGAACTTTATCCTACAGAAAATATATACACATTCCTCCTTCTAGATAAAAGACTTGGAAGGATGTGGCGTGTCCAATGGGGCTTCAAAGAAGAGTCGCGAGGTATAAAACGAATTCATTAACAAAATTCTTATCAAACATCATGATGTTTTTCCCAATCTTCTTTAGAGTAATTATTTTTAGCTAAAACTAACACGCTCCATATCCGATATGCTTGCATTCCTCTCACTAGCCACCTTGGTTGTTCTTATTGCTGTTATCTTCTATTTAAGTTGGTGCAATTCTCCAAGGCAAAAGGGTAAAAGGGGTGAAGCAAGAGTGCATGACATAATCTTAAAACTGCCTGATGAATATTATGTTTTGGATGATGTTGTGCTTCAAACAAATCATGGTACAACACAAATTGACCATATTGTTATATCAAAGTATGGTGTATTTGCCATTGAAACGAAAAACTACCGTGGCGACATATATGGAAATGACTATCGCCAAGAATGGAAACAGCTTATAGTTACAGAAGTTACTTATCCTAAGAAATGGTGGAAGACATATACCTATGTTACAAAAAATCATTTCTATAATCCAGTGAAACAAGCTATTGGACATGTTTGCAGAATAAAAGAGAACTTGAAGGAATGGCCTTATCTGAAAGTAACTCCCATTGTTGTCTTTACCGGCGGAGCTGTCTTAAGAAATGTAAAATCTCAACATCATGTGATATATGATTGTGAGTTGTTACCAACCATTCAGTCTTACAGAACTTCATATCTTACAGATGAAGATGTTGAGATGGTAATAAATCGCCTTTCACAGAAAAATGTCAGAGCATACGTCAATGACAAAACTCATGTAAGTAATGTAAATTCTGTGCGGTATGATACAAATAAGAAGAGTTCTTCTGGCATATGTCCGAAATGTGGGGGACAGTTGAAATTGCGGCATGGTAAATATGGTTCTTTCTATGGTTGCTCCAATTATCCTACTTGCAAGTTTATCGTTCAAAGTTGACTTATTGCATAATATTCACTTTTCCCTTGTTCTTACTTCTACGCAACTGACTTTTATTTGTCGAATCCTACTTCATACCTTTGCGCTAAGTGATACGATGTATCCTTTGATCATACTTTTCCATTGAGTGGCGTGAGCCTTGTCTTGTCCGGATGGAGCCGCGTCGCTTCGTCTCTCCTCCGGTACTGTGGCGTGAGCGTGCTTCCCGTTCTGCGGACACTTGCCTCGCAAGTACCCACAGTTTGTCAGATGTTTCCCCAGTTCAGAACTCTCCCGGTCTCCTTTAAGGCTTTCAGGAGAGGGGCAAACAACTTGTTTACTCGCCTACTCGTTTCTTTCCTGTGTGCTCGGCGAGGATCAGAGGCGCTTGTCAGAGCAAGAAAGCGCATAGAAATCCCTTGTCAACTCGTTGATTTACAGTGTGTTGCATTTGGGCCTCAAACGGCGGGCGTTTGGGGCTTAAACGGAGTGCGTTTGGGCGGCAGTTGCAGCGCGTTTGGGGCCAAAACGGAAAATGACACCCAACACCGGTCACATTGCTTTACCTCCTTCGCTGCGCTCGAAACAGCGACCGTTGGTTCCCAAAGGGTGGGGGAGGAATGCAGGATGGTTGCTGCAGAAGGGGCGCCTTGAAGGGGCAAATATCAAAAAAATTGCAAAAATTTTTGTAACTTTCACAGAAAGTCCATACATTTGCAAGCACTTTTCAACTAAAAAACAGATAATAACATAAAACAGTAAGCCTATCGGACGACCTTTACTTCGTAACTTTAAACAGTAAGGAAATGATGAATCTCCATGAGATGACCGACGAGCAGTTGGCTATGTCTTATGTAAACGGAAGTAATCAGGCATTCGATTTGTTATTATCACGCAACCAGCAGAAACTCTTTGCCTACATACTCTTTGTCGTACGCGACAAGGGGCTTGCCGAGGATGTGTTCCAGGAAACCTTCGTGAAGGCCATCGTGCGCCTGCAGGAGGGCAAGTACCAGCCTACGGGCAAGTTCGGCGCCTGGCTCATGCGCATTGCACACAACATTATCATGGACTCCTTCCGCAGCCAGCAGTCGAGCAAGCTGGTGGAGGCCGCCAACGGCAACGACCTGTCGAACCTGCAGGGCAGCGAGCAGCTGCAGGGCAGCATCGAGCACCAGTTTGTCAACGAGCAGGTGATGACCGATGTGCGCCGGCTGATGGAGGCCCTGCCTGCACCACAGCGCGAGGTGGTATACATGCGCTACTACCAGGACATGTCGTTCAAGGAGATTGCCGAGGCCACTGCCGTGAGCATCAACACCGCACTGGGACGCATGCGCTACGCCATCCTGAACATGCGCCGCATGGCTAAGAACAACGACATCCAGCTCTCGCTGCAATAAGAGATACCGCCCAGGCGGGCCGCAGAAGGCAACCCGGACGGCAAAAAAGAAAGGCAATCCAAAGCGGATTGCCTTTCTTCTTGTATGGTTACAGGCTTTTCAGCAGGTTGATGCGCCCGAGCGGGTCGTCGGCGCCGAAGATGTAGCTGCCGCTGACCAGCACGTCGGCTCCGGCCTGGACGAGCAGGGGAGCGCTCTTGTCGTCGACGCCGCCGTCGACTTCTATCAGCGCATGGCTGCCCTGTTCGCGGATGAGTGCCTTGAGGCGTGCCACCTTGTCGACGGAATGGGCAATGAACTTCTGCCCGCCGAAACCGGGATTAACGCTCATGAGAAGCACCATGTCGACATCGCCGACAATGTCGCGGAGGCACTCCACGGGAGTGGAGGGGTTGAGCGTGACGGCTGCCTGCATGCCGGCGGCACGGATGGCCGACACCACGCGGTGGAGATGCGGGCAGGCTTCGTAGTGTACATTCATGATACGGGCACCGAGACGGGCGGTACGCTCAATGTAGTTCTCGGGGTGGACGGTCATGAAATGCACATCGAGCGGTTTCCGGCAGGCCTTGGCAACGGCCTCGAGCACGGGGAAGCCGAAAGAGATGTTGGGCACGAACACTCCGTCCATGACATCCATGTGCAGCCAGTCGGCGGTGCTGCGGTTGATCATTTCAACCTCGCTGTCAAGGCGCAGGAAGTCGGCCGACAGCAAAGAGGGCGATACAAGTATACTCATACGCGTGTACATTTTTTAATTAAGGCACATGGGGTCGACAGTTCCGCCGGACGTCGTGCGATAGGTGTGGGCAAAATGGCGGATGAAATCCAAGGTTTTTTCAGAAGGTTGGAAGTCTTCGGGAGTAAAATCTATCATAGGCAGTTTGATTTGTGGGCTTGTTCATACTTATAACGCATGTACTATACCTTTTATTTTGCAGACGGATGAAAAAAATATTATCTTTGTGGAGTCAAAAAACAAGCCTTCGGAATGAACATCCTCGTAAGTGGCCTGTCGCAGGCGGAGAACATCGGTCAGGTGGTAGGCCTGCCCGTGCAAGTCATCGGATTCGACTTCCGTGAGTCGAGCCCTCGTTTCGTGTCGCTCATCCACTCCGGCGCCGGTTTCCTTCCCGACTATGCGCAGGCTGCCCACCGTGCTCCCGCCGACAGCCAGAGGCCCATCGGTACGCTGGGATGCTTCTGCGACGACATGCCGCAGACCATTGTTACCCGCGTGGTGAACCACCGGCTGGACTATGTGCAACTGGACGGCGAGGAGTTGCCCGTGATGATTGACAACCTGAAGCGGACGCTTGTTTCCGACATACAGCCTGGCATCAGGGTGGTGAAGTCCTTTGTGCTGCGCAATGCCGCCGACTTCGCCTTGTGTGATGCCTACCACGGCTGTGCCGACCTGCTGCGCTTCGACCTTTCTGCGTTGCAGTCGCCCGGGCGATTCGACCTGCTCAGACAATACAGCGGCCCGACACCTTTCATCGTGGCGGGAAGCATCGCACCGGAGGATGCCGCACAGTTGCGCGGTTTCACACACCCGCAATGCTGGGGAGTGGAACTGAACGAGGGCTTTGAGGACGAACCTGGGCTGAAAAACCTGGAACGCCTGCGCCTTTTCATCGAAAATCTTGGGAATTAGGGTGTCTTGTTGCCTGCCGTGCGGACGATGACGGCCGAAGAAGATGCTCCGGTCAGGTACCAACAACTTGGGGATACGGTCATGGACGCAATCTCGCTGCACCGGTAGAAGTTGTCTTTCCAAAGGATATAGGACGGTGTGCTGCCTACGGAAACAGCTTGGTAACGGGCATGGAAGGTGATGTTTCCGCGCTTGAGGGTGTGCTCCTTCTCGGTGACACCATCAGGAATGTCCACCTCTTTTATGGTGAAATCGGACTTGCTGAAACTGCCTTTCACCAAGTAATGCGTGTTGGCTTCAAGCGCATAGCCTTCGATTGGCTCAAAGGTGATGGTGTTTTTGTCTACATGCGACATCTTGTAGACCACGATGTCGGAGGCAAACATGCGGCAGTCGCTCACGGCAAACGGGAGGATGAGTGTGTTCAGATAGTCGGAGGAGAAGGTTCGGTGGAAGTTAACGGTGCCATAGAAGGCATCGGTGTGGAAGTCCTCGCCGGCGTTGAAGTCAATTTCTTCGACCGTGGGCTCGGTACCATCGTCCTGCCGCCACAACTCTATGTCACAGTTCTTGGAGCGGTTGGTATTCAGGCGGTAGTCGGCAGAACCGTCTACATGCTGGAAATAGCGGCCGCCTATCTTCAGACAGAGCACTCCGTCCTCGCGTACAACATTTAATATGCATGCCTCGTCGGGCTCGTCCTTGAGGAGAAACTGTGCGGCTTGTGAGGTGCTCTCGGCATTGGAAACATATTTCTCGTCGGCCAACGAGTAGAGATAGCGCTGCCCGTTTATCTGCCTCACTTCGAACTGCGTGGTTTTCCCGGCCAGACTGGCCACCGACGAATAGGTCTTGTCGCTGTATTTGTTGCTGCGGAACCACCATACGCCGTAATACTCCCACTTCTCGCTGTAGAGTGTGTGATAGTATCCTTCTTCGTTGGCATAGGTAATGATGTAGGAAACATCGGGACTGACCTGCGAGGGATTGTCCACCTGAACCCATTGCTGGGCACGGGCGTTGGTGAGGAAAAGGCAGCAGAGCAGCAGAAGGCAGTTTCTCATGGTGGCGTGGGGTAGTTTGGTTGGTGGTGTTAGGTTGTAGGTGTAGGGCTGTTGGCTATCCGAACCGCTCGGAGTTGAAGTGGAACTGAATGTCGGGGAAGTCCTCCTGCGCCATCTGTAGCACATAGGCGCTGTCGGCCAGGAACACCATGCGCCCCTCGCGGTCCTCGGCCATGTATTGATACTTGCGCTGTGAGAAGCGTTTGAGTTCATCGTCGTTGTCGGATGTAATCCAGCAGGCCTTGTAGAGGTGGGCAGGCTCCCATCGGCAGAGGGCGTTGTACTCGTGCTCGAGGCGATACTGGATGACTTCGAACTGTAGTTGGCCTACGGTTCCGATAATCTTGCGGCCGTTGAAGGTCCGCGTGAAGAGCTGTGCCACTCCTTCGTCCATCAACTGCTGTATACCGCGTTCCAACTGCTTGGAACGCATGGGGTCGGCGTTCTCGATATACTTGAATAGTTCGGGCGAGAAACTGGGCAACCCACGGAAATGGAGTTGCTCGCCGTTGGTCAATGTGTCACCTATTTTGAAGGTGTTGCCCGTGTTGGGGAGCCCGACAATGTCGCCTGCCCAGGCCTGTTCGATGGTTTCCTTGCGCTGCGCCATGAACTGTACGGGCGAAGTGAAGCGGAGAGCCTTGCCCTGACGGACATGCAGATAGGGGGTGTTGCGTTCGAACTGTCCGCTGCAGACCTTGCAGAAGGCAATGCTGGAACGGTGGTTCGGGTCAATGTTGGCGGTTATCTTGAAGATGAATCCGCTGAAGTTGGGCTCTTCAGGGCTTACAAGTCTCTCCTCCGCTTGTGTCGGCTGTGGGGCAGGGGCAATCTCGACGAAGGTGTCGAGTAGTTCCTGCACGCCGAAGTTGTTGAGCGCCGACCCGAAAAACACGGGTGCAACGCTGGCCTCGCGGTACTCGTCGGCATTGAAGTCGTCGTATACTCCGTTGAGCAGTTCCAGGTCAGTTCTGAGCTGGTCGGCAGGAGTTTCTCCTACATACTCGTCGAGTTCGCTGCCGTCGATGTCTACTTCCACTCGCTGTGTGATGCGTTGCTTGTCGGGAGTGAAGAGGTTGAGGGCCTGCTGGTAGATGTTGTAGACACCGCGGAACCGCTGTCCCTGCCCTATAGGCCAGGAGAGAGGGCGTACATGCAGTTGGAGTTCCTCTTCCAGTTCGTCGAGGAGTTCGAAGGGGTCGCGTCCCTCTCGGTCCAACTTGTTGATGAAAATGATGACGGGCGTCTTCCGCATGCGGCAAACTTCCATGAGCCGTCGGGTCTGGGTCTCCACGCCTTTGGCACTGTCGACCACAATGATGGCGGAGTCGACGGCCGTGAGGGTGCGGAAGGTATCCTCGGCGAAGTCCTGATGGCCCGGTGTGTCGAGGATATTTATCTTGTAGTCCTTGTATTCGAACTCCATGACCGAGGTAGATACGGATATACCTCTCTGGCGTTCGATTTCCATCCAGTCGCTCGTGGCGGTCTTGCGTATCTTGTTGCTCTTGACGGCACCGGCCACTTGTATCTGCCCGCCGAAGAGGAGGAACTTCTCCGTCAGGGTTGTCTTACCTGCGTCGGGGTGACTGATGATGGCAAAGGTGCGCCGGCGTTGTATTTCAGGGTTCATGCTTCGTGGGCTGTCTGTAGTTGCTGTACGGTATTCTTCAATGAATCTTGCCATTGGGGGATGCCGATGTGGTATTCGTTCTTAATCTTCGACTTGTCAAGGATCGAGTAAGCGGGCCGCTGTGCTGGGGTGGGGTACTGGTCGGTGGTGAGCGGCTGCACGGTACAAGGCAGGTTGGCATAGCGCATGATTTGCTGTGCGAACCGGCACCAGGTGGTCTTTCCTTCGTTGGTGTAATGGTATATTCCCGGTTTTATGCCTTGGCAGATGATTTCGAGAATAGCGCTGGCCAGGTCGGCGGCATTGGTTGGCGTTCCGTGCTGGTCGTCCACGACTCCAATCTCGTCCCGTTCGCTACCGAGGCGGAGCATAGTCTTGACGAAGTTGGCTCCATAGACAGAATAGAGCCATGCCGTACGGATGATGACTGTCTGCCGGCAGAATTTCAGTGCGTTGAACTCACCTGCCAGTTTGGTCTTGCCGTAGACCGACTGCGGTTGTGTTTCGTCGTCTTCGCGGTAGGGCGATTGTTTCTTTCCGTCGAAGACATAGTCGGTTGAGATTTGTATGAACCATCCGTTGCGCTGTTCGATGGCACGGGCGAGGAATGCCGGTGCCTCGGCGTTGAGGAGGAGCGCCATTGTTTCGTTCTCCTCGGCGCGGTCGACGGCGGTATAGGCGGCGCAGTTTATGATGCCGTCTATCTTGTTTCCCTCAATGTATCTTTCGATTTTCTCAGGCTTGGTGATGTCCAACTGCTCAACATCGGTGTTGAACCAGTTGAACTGCGGGTGGGAGGCTTGCAAGTCCTGCAAGCTTCGACCCAGCTGTCCGTTGCATCCAGTGACGAGTATATTCATGTATGGTGATATTTGTTGGTTAGATGGGGTCTTCCTCCAATTGCAGTTCTCCCTTTCTGTCCTGCTGATAGTAGTCGCTGAGCATTCCCAGGAGGAGAGTTATCTGCTCGATGGCGTGTTTCGTGTCATCTGAGATTTCCTTTTGCTGTAGGCGTAGCATCATAACACCGTAGAGTGCGTTGAGGCAGGTTTCTATCTCGCTGTATTCCTTGTTGCCCTTGTTGCGCAGTTCGACGATGAAAGGGAGTGTCTTGTAGTAGGCGGAAGTGTAGAATGGGAACCGTGTGGATTCGAGGAGTGCCTCGTGCAGTTCCTGGAGCTGTCCGACCAGTATGCGGTTGATGTCGAGGTGCCCCTGCTGGCGCTTGCCTTCGCGGTTCATCATGGTGATGAGGTTGGCATACCAGTCGACCACTTCATCGCGGTCGTCGTCCTCAAGTTTGAATTGCGAGAGATAGCCCTGTTCCACCTTGAACAGATTACAGTCGTAGACGCGGATGATATCTTCCACCTGCCACATGTAGAGCAGGTATTCAACGATGTTGTTCTTGCGGAGTTCTTGTGCGATGTGCATGGCGGAAGGTTGTGATGCTTGAAGTTACGCTCAATAGATGGAGTAGAGGTTGAATACGGTTCCGATGAGCATGACGAAGGAAAAGACGATGACGAGGCTTCCGATGATTTTGTTGATGATGACGATTCCCGTCTTGTCGAATTTTTCCCTGATGAGGTCGACGAGCCATGTCAGTCCGTACCACCATAGGATGGCTCCTCCGATGATGGAGATATAGCCGAGACTGATGACGATGGGCTGGTTGGGTACGATAAAGGCAAACTGTGCGAAGGTGGCCATGAAGAGCAACACTATGAGCGGGTTGGACAGTGTGAGCAGGAAGGCGGTCACCGCATTGTGGATGTATGAGTCTTTCTTGTTGCCGCTGATGTGCATGTTGCGGGTGGGGTTTGCCCTGAAGCAGATGACTCCGAAGAGGAGGAGCACCACGCTGCCCACTATCTTGAGCACATAGAGTGTGGTGGGCTCACTGATGAGGTCCATGATAAAGCTCATGCCCAGACCGGTGAGGAGGGCATAGATGAGGTCGCTTACGGTAGCACCGAGACCGGTGACGAATCCGTACCAGCGGCCTTTATTTAATGTCCGCTGCACACAGAGCACGCCCACTGGTCCCATCGGTGCCGAGGCTATGATGCCGATGAGCATACCCTTGAGGATGGTGCCGAGAAAGTCTATCGGAAACAGTTGTGCCATACAGACGGCAAAGTTACGAATAAGTGTGCGGAAAAACAAATATTTGTCTGTGTTTTGCCGATGGGGTGTGTCCAACAGACATGCGTTTTAGCGGGGCGGAAGGTTCCTTTTCCTTGTGTCAAGGGAGAGAAACCTTTTCTTTTCTGCATTTTTACAGTGAAAACTTTTTCTGTCTGCAATTTATTCGTTATTTTTGCGATAGCAGAAAACCAATTATTCTACATTTATATTTTTACCTATGAACGAACATGGACAAAAGAAGCCTTATGTGATAGGCTTGGATCTGGGTGGAACTAATTCTGTGTTTGGCATTGTCGACAGCCGCGGTGAAATCCGTGCCACGACCGCCATCAAGACACAGGGCTATCCAGATGTGAAGGATTATGTGCGTGCTTCAGTTGAAGCTCTGCAGGTTATCATCGACGAAGTTGGAGGTATCGACACCATCGAGGCGATGGGTATCGGCGCCCCGAACGGCAACTACTACAATGGAACCATCGAGTTTGCCCCGAACCTGGAGTGGGGCAGGAACGGTGTTGTGCCCCTTGCACAGCTCTTCTCCGATGCGTTGGGTGTTCCCGTGGCACTGACCAACGATGCCAATGCCGCAGCCATCGGCGAAATGATCTACGGCGTGGCCCGCGGTATGAAGAACTTCATCGTGATCACGCTTGGTACCGGCGTAGGTTCGGGCATTGTCATCAACGGACAGCTGGTGTACGGATGCGACGGATTTGCCGGCGAGCTGGGACATGTCATCATGCGTCGTGAGAACGGCCGTCTCTGCGGCTGCGGACGCCACGGCTGCCTCGAGGCATACTGCTCGGCAACGGGTGTGGCTCGCTCCGCACGCGAACTGCTGGCCACCCGCAAGGACAAGTCGCTCCTGCGTGACCTGGACCCTGAGAAGATTACATCGCTCGATGTCTCGATTGCCGCCGGCAAGGGAGATGCACTGGCAAAGGAAATCTACGAGCGTGCCGGTGAGATGCTCGGAGAGGCCTGTGCCGACTTCGCAGCCTTCTCTTCGCCCGAGGCTTTCATCTTCTTCGGAGGTATGACCAAGGCGGGCGATCTGATTATGGATCCCATCAAGCGCAGCTATGACGAGCATGTGCTGCCCATCTTCCGCGGAAAGGCCAAGTTCCTCATCAGCGGTCTGAACGGTGCTTCGGCAGCGGTGCTGGGCGCCTCGGCTGTGGGATGGGAAATCTGATCGGATTGTACAGGACTGTTTTCTTACACCCCTCTAATGCATTGATTTCCAGAAGTATATAATCGTATTTTGTTTAGGCCCCAGTTGGACTGCAACTGGGGCCTAAATGTATGACGAAAGGGGCCCGGTTGCAATGCAACTGAGCCCCTTTTGCAAAATGCCTGTCAGGCAGATTTTTTCCAAGTGTTATTTTCCGGCAAGGGCGGCGGCAGTCTTTGCTGCCAGGCGGGCATTGTTCAGGACGAGCTGGATGTTGGCATCGAGGCTGGTTCCGTCGGTGATGCTCTTAATCTCTGCCAGCAGGAAAGGTGTGGTCTGCTTGCCCTTGATGCCGAGGGCCTTGCTCTTTTCGATGGCACGGTCGATGGCTTCGTTGATGTAGCGGGCATCGAGCGAATACTCCTCAGGTATGGGGTTGGTGACGAGCATGCCGCCCTCAAGCCCCATTTCCATCTTTGCGCGGAAGGCAGCAGCCAGTTCCTCCGGGGTGTCGATGCGGTAGTCGACTTTCAGACCGCTCTCACGGGTGTAGAAAGCGGGCAGTTCTTCCGTTCCGTAGCCGATGACGGGAACACCTTTAGTTTCGAGGTATTCGAGTGTCAGCTGCAGGTCGAGGATGGATTTGGCGCCGGCGCAGATGACCATTACGGGTGTGTGGGCCAGTTCTTCCAGGTCGGCAGAGATGTCCATGGTGGTTTCCGCACCGCGGTGTACGCCTCCGATGCCTCCCGTGGCAAAGACATGTATGCCTGCCATGGCGGCAATGATCATGGTGGTGGTCACGGTTGTGGCGCCGTCTTCGCCGCGTGCGATGAGCACCGGCAGGTCGCGTCGCGATGCCTTGGTCACGGCTTGGCCTTTCTTGCCCAGGTATTCTATTTCCTCGGGGGTACAGCCGGCCTTGAGCTTGCCGCCGATGATGGCAATGGTGGCTGGTGTGGCGCCGTTGTCGCGGATGGTCTGCTCAACGGCAAGGGCGGTTTCCATATTCTGCGGATAGGGCATGCCGTGCGATATGATGGTAGACTCGAGTGCGACAATGGGCTTGCCCTCACGCAGGGCTGCCTTAACTTCTTCTGAAATGACTAAATAGGGATTCATAATGATGTATTTTGTGTGTTTCTTGTGATTTCCTTTACATGTTCGTTCACTGCCGAAGGACTCTGCAACGCCAGCTGCGCCGTTTCCAGCCCGATGGCGGCGGCACTCCGCATGGGCAGCTGGGAGAGCTCGGCCCAGACCACTCCGGCCATGAAGGCATCGCCTGCGCCGGTGGTGTTCACCACGGTAGCCTTGTGGGCGGGGAGCAGGCAGTGGTCGATGCCGTCGGTGAAGTAGACTCCCTGGCTGCCAAGGGTGATGTAGAGATGGCTGATGCCCTGCCGTATGAACCAGTCGGCCTGTTCCTCCACGATGTTGCAGCCGCTGGCAAGGGCAGCTGCTTCGGCACGGTTCAGCTTGAGGATGACGGGAGCCTTGTGGGGTAGGGAAAGCAGTGCGGCTATCTTCCGCGACTTGGGAGCCGAGGTGGCATCGATGTAGACGGGAATCTTGCAGTGAGAAACGATGGCCTGCAGCGTGTCTGTGTTCAGGTTGCAGTCGGCCACGACGGCATCGAGGCTGTTGAGAAAGTCCATCTGCGACATGATGTGGTGCGGGTCGAGCTGCTGCATGAGCTGCATGTCGGATGCGCCTGCCACCATCTCGCCCTTGTGGTTGTTCACGCAGATGAAGTAGTTGCTGCGAGTGCCGGGAATGATGAGCGACCGGCTGGTGTCCATCCCAACCGTTTTGCAATGGCTGCGGAGCGCATCGGCCATGGCATCGTCGCCGAAAGCCGTAATGAAGCTCACCTCCATGCCCATGAGGCAGAGGTTGTGGGCAATGTTGCGCCCCACGCCGCCGTAGTCAATCTGCACCACGCTGGGGTTGGAATCGGCCGGGATGTATTCGCTTTCGGGGGTGGCAATGATGTCGATGTTGGCCGCACCGATTACGGCAATATGCTTGTTTTTCATCCTGTCTTGTGTTTTTCGCGGCTTATTCGGTGGAGTAGTCTGCCACGAGTTTCCTATATAGATTAAAGGTACGCGTGCGCGAGATGTATCCCACCAGCTTGTTTTCCATGTCGATGACAGGCAGGTATTCCGTCGGATTGTCCTCGAAGGTCTGCATCACGGCACTCATGGGGTCGGAAGTGCGCACCGTCGAATTGGGCGCCTGCATGGCCTGTGCCACCGTGAACCGCTGGTACAGTTCGGAACGGAACATCAGATGGCGTATCTGTGTGATGTCGACAATGCCCAGCAGCGTGCCGTCGGTACCCGTGACGGGAAGGAAGCTCGTTTCGCTGTTGCTGATGGTGCGGACCAGTTTTCCCAGTGTGTCGTTGGTGCGCAGGATGGAGTAGTCGCGTTGGATAAGGCTGTCCATCGACATAAGGGTGAGCACCGACCGGTCGGTATGATGGGTCAGCAGTTTCCCCTCGCGAGCAAGCCGGACGGCATAGATGCTGTGCGGCTCGAAGAGGCTGATGACCATGACGGCGCACAGGCTCACAATGATGAGCGGAATGAACAGCCCGTAGCCTCCGGTGAGCTCTGCAATGAGGAATATGCCCGTCAGCGGCGCATGCATCACGGCAGCCATCACGCCTGCCATGCCCAGCAGCGCGAAGTTGCGTTCAGGAAGGTAGACGCCCACCCCCTCCTGATTCCACAGGCGGGAGAAGAAGAAACCGGCAAAGGCTCCGATGAACAGCGACGGCGCAAAGGTTCCGCCCACACCGCCGGCACCGTTTGTTGCCGAAGTGGCGAACACCTTTGTGAGCATGACACCTGCCACATAGAGCAGGAGCAGGTTGCCGTGACCGTAGAACATGGAGTTGTCCATCAGCGTTTCCCATTCAGACGGGAATTTGCCGCTTAGAAGAATGTTGATGGCTTCATAGCCTTCGCCGTAGAGTGAGGGGAAAACGAAGATGAGCGTACTTAATATGGTGGCTCCGAGCAGCAGTTTCGTAATGGCGCTGTTGCGCAATCGGGCAAAGATATTCTCACAGGCCGACATCGTCCGCATGAAATAGAGACTCAGCAGTCCGCAGAACATGCCCAGAAGGACACATGCCGGAATATGGCTCAGTGCCCAGTCGGTCTCCAGCTCGAAGGCAAAGAACGAGGAGGTGCCTGTCAGGATATAGGTGAAACAGGTAGCTGTGACGCACGATGTCAGGATGGGAAGGAGTGAAGCCATGGAGAGGTCGACCATGAGCACCTCCAGGGTGAACACCAGTCCGGCTATGGGTGCCTTGAAAATGCCGGCTATGGCGGCGGCACCTCCACAGCCCACCAGGAGCAAGAGGGTCTTTTTCTCCAGGTTGAAGAGCTGTCCCAGTTTGCTGCCAATGGCCGAACCTGTCAGCACAATGGGAGCCTCGGCACCTACAGAACCGCCGAAACCGATGGTGATGGCCGATGCCACGACCGATGTCCAGCAGTTGTGTCCCCTCAGATGGCTCTGCTTTGAGGAGATTGCATAGAGGATGCGGGTGATGCCGTGGGATATTTCGTCCTTGACGATGTACTTGACAAAGAGCGTGGTCAGAATGATGCCGACTATTGGAAAGAGCAGATAGAGCCAGTTGTAGGTGCTGATGGAGAATTCTTCCGTTAGGAAATATTGTATCAGCCTGATGAGTGAATGCAGCACATAGGCTGCCAGCGACGCAAACAGTCCAATGAAGAAAGCCAGTATCAGCGTGGCATTCCTGTCGGAGATGTGCTCCTGACGCCATTGGGCTATTCGGTCGATTCGGCTCATGTGAATGATTTTGGGGATGCTATTTGCGGATAATGGTAACCTCGCCGTTTTCTTTCAACTTGATGATGCAACTGGGATCGTGCGGCTTGTGCTCCTGGCGGCGGCTCCAGCAGACATAGTCGACCGCCTGTTTCACCTCTTCGGCAATGTCGGCGTAGTTCTGTGGTGCCGGCTCTCCGCTTATGTTGGCACTTGTGCTGACAAGAGGCTTCTGAAAACGATAGCAAAGTTCCTTGGAAAAAGGCTCTCTGGTGATGCGTATGCCGAGCGAACCGTCGTCGGCGACAAGGTTCGGTGCCACATTGACTGCATGGTCGAGGATGAGCGTGGTGGGACGCGTGGCATACTCCATGAGGTCCCATGCCACATCGGGCACATTGCGGACATAGCGCTGCAGACGCACATCGGAGTCAATCAGGCAGATAAGCGCCTTGGAATTGGTACGATGTTTTATCTCGTACACTCTTTGTACGGCATCCGGGTTGGTGGCATCGCAGCCTATTCCCCAGATAGTGTCGGTGGGATAGAGTATGACTCCACCTTTTCGTAGCGTAGCCACAGCCTGTCGAATGTCTTCTTCGCGCGTCATGGAGCGTCTATAGGTTAAAGTTTCTGGCGCATCCCGTTGAGGAAGTCTGCGGCATCCATCCTGCGCTTACCGGCTTGCTGGAGCATTTCTATGCTGAGCCATTCATCCGCCGTGGCAACATACAGGCGCTGCTTGTCGGTCATGAGTCGTCCGGGTGCTGCTGTGCAGGGCTGTCCTGTCTTGGAAGCTTTGAAGATTTTCAGTTCCATCTGCTCGGCCGCTTCTACTTTCCCCCAGGCCCCTGGATAGGGACTCAGGCCCCGGATGAAGTCGTAGACCCGCTTGGCAGGCTGGGACCAGTCAATCTGACAGGTCTCCTTGAAAATCTTCGGGGCAGGCTTCAGCAATGTGGTTTCACTGATGAAGTCCTTTTGGTCGAGTGAGGGGACATTGCCGTCAGTTTCCAGCAGCAAATCGACGGTACGCAGGCACAACTTGGCACCGAGGTCCATCAGGTCATCATATACCTGTCCGGCATCGGCATCGTCGGCAATGGGGATGGACTGACGCAGGATCATGCGCCCTGTATCAATCTGTTCGTCCAGGAAGAAGGTGGTTATGCCGGTTTCCGTCTCGCCGTTGATGACGGCCCAGTTGATAGGAGCTGCACCGCGGTACTGTGGCAGCAGCGATGCGTGAACATTGAATGTGCCGAAGCGTGGCATGCTCCAGACTTCCTTGGGGAGCATCCTGTAGGCCACGACTACCTGCACATCTGCATTCATTTGGGCAAGGGCATGCTGGAAATCCGCATCCTTCATCTTCTCGGGCTGCAGTATTGGCAACCCTTTTGACAAGGCATATTGTTTCACCGGTGGCGCCTGCAACAGCGAACCGTGCCGCCCTACTGGCTTGTCGGGCTGGGTAACAACCCCTACCACATGGTATCCACCGTCGACGAGTGCTGCAAGCGAAGCCACGGCAAACGCAGGAGTTCCCATGAATACTATGCGCAAGTTTTCCTTTTTCATGTTCTCACTTGCTCCACCAGTGCTTCTTCTTTGTTGTCTCGCGGCGGTCTACCTGCGAACGGCTTTCTTCTCGGATGAGCTGTTTGATGGTCTTGTTGTCCCGAATCATGTGATAGATTTGTCCCCAGTCGGGCAGTCCGCCCACCTGACGGTCGTCAATGAAGATGTCTGCCTTGATCTTGCGGGAGAAATACTCGCTTTTCGTATCGGATTCTTCAGGGTAGTCCTTATTGATTGCATAGAACACGACCCCGCGTTTACGACACCATTCAACGGCTTCTTCAAGGGCTACCCCTTCGCGAACGGTCCATAGGATGAGATGGTGCTGGTCTTTCTGCAACATCTTAAGTGTTTCGCACGCAAAGGGGAGTTCGTCACCAATTTTTGGATAACGGTTTTCAACAATCGTTCCGTCGAAATCTACTGCTATTACCATAGTTGGATGAGTGTCTGTTGAGGGTTCCTTGCAGATGCTTTAGTGAATTAGAGTTTTACGGAGTTATCCTTGGTGTCGCCATAGTTGCTGTTGCCATAGGCACCATAAGTTCCGTATGAACCATAACCACCGGCACTTCCGTATTTGGTATAGCGTCCATATCGACCATACTTGCCGTACTTACCGTAGCCATAGTAGTAGCCGTATTTCTTCTTTGACATGTCAATGCCGTTGATAACAATCGACATCTTCGGCAATTTACCTTCGCCAGCAATTGAATTGATGAGGTTAAAGCATTCCTTCGGCGTGTAGTCAGCACGGCATACGAATACGGTTGCATCAGCCACGCGACCAATCTGCAGGGTATCGGTGACCAGTCCGACGGGTGCTGTGTCTATGAGAATGTAGTCGTAGTGGTCACGCAACTGTGCAAATATATTGTCAAGTGCTTGGCGCGAAACCAACTCTGACGGGTTTGGTGGGATAGGACCAGCCAGGAGAAGTTCCAGTTTGCGGTGAATACCGGAAGGAATGATTTGCTTTTGGATTTCGTCCCATTCTGGATTGTCGTGAGTCAGCAATGGAGTTATTCCGTGGTGGTGGTCGTTGATTTCGAACAACTCGGCCAGACGGGGCTTACGGATGTCAAGACCGACAAGGATTACCTTCTTGTCGAGCAGTGCGAAACTCACGGCGAGGTTGGCAGCGTTGAATGTTTTGCCTTCACCTGAAGTAGAAGAGGTGAAGAGGATAATCTTTTCGTCTTCCTTAAGCATGAACTGCAAATTGGTACGCATGGAGCGGAAGATTTCTTCCATCGTGCTGTTCTTGTTCTCGTGTACAACGATATCGGCTTTTGTCTTGGCAGATTCATTAGCTACTGCTACATCGGCGATGATGGGCAGGGTGGTGTGTTTGGCCACATCGTCATGTCCTTCGATACGATATCTGAAGAACTCGTTGAGGAAGAGGATAACGGCTGGGATGAGCAAACCTGCAAGCAGAGCCAGCAAGAGGTAGAGCGATGAGCGCGGACTTATCTTTCCGCCGTACAGAGGCTCGTCAATGAGTCGTCCCTTGTCGGCAGTTGCTGCCAGTGAGATAGAGTTTTCCTCTCTCTTCTGGAGCAGCATGAGGTACAGACCGGACTTCACTTCCTGTTGGCGTGCAATCTGTGTGAGCACTCTTTCCTGGGAAGGTGTCTGGCGGATGTCGCTCGTATATTCATTGTACTGGCGTTTTACGGCGTCGCGCTGCAGTTGCATGTTCTTCTTCGACTGTGCCATGGCGCGCTTGATGCTGGCCTCCAGGTCGTTGAGCTGTGCTGTGAGCGGTGCCACGGTCGGACTGGCCTCAGAAGCGGAGCGAAGCAGATGGTTACGCTCGATGGCAATCTCGTTGTACTTGTTGATAAGGGCGATTGCCGAATTGTCGGTCAGTCCCACATTGGATGGCAGGGGCTGGTACTTGTTTTCCGGCTGGCGCATGTAGTTGGCGATGCTGTTCAGCAGTTCGACCTGAATCTCGGCTTCCACCAGTTTCTGCTTGTATTCGTCGGAACTCTCGATGTTCTGGGCGGCATTAAGACGCAGTTCCACGAGGTTTTGGTTTCTCTTGTAGTTCTCGAGTTCTCCTTCGGTCTGTCCGAGTTCGGCGTTAATCTTCTCCAGACGGCCGTTGATGAACTTCTCCGTACGGAGGGCAATCTCGTTCTTGTCTTCGTTGGCCTGGCGGTTGTAGCACACTACGAGTTGTTTGAGGTAGTCTATTCCTCGCGATGGAATTTCGTTTGGAAGGGTCAACTGTGCTATGGTTGTTGTCGGCGAAGTCTGCGAAACGCCCAGCAAACCAGAATAGAGACCTCCCATCGACTTGGGTGAGGAGATGATAATTTTAATATGATCTCCTTCTTCAAGTATTCTGTTTCCGTTTTGTGCCAGTTTGACAAATCCGACTTTGGTGCGGATTTGAATGGGCAGGTTCTTGTAGGTGGCATTGATGGTACATTCTTCCATCTGGGGTGTGGTGTACTGGCCAGTCACCTTGTAGCCGCTCTTGGTGTGCTTAACCTCAAGGCTGATGGGGTAGTAGAGGTTATCTAGGCTTTCCTCGTCCAGGTCGGCATTGATTTCCTGTGTTTTGTAGATGGTGCGGTCCTTAATCTTTCCCGACTTTTTATAGGTAACATAGATCTTGAGGTCTTTAACCGCCTTTTCGGCAAGGGTCTTTGACTTCAGGATTTCCATCTCGTTGTCGATACCGCTGGAGTTGGTCATCGTACCGAGGTTGGACGCATACATCAGGCTATTGCGGGAACTGCGTGAGTTCTCCTCCTCTTTGATAAGGAGCTTGGCATAGGTTTGGTACACAGGTGTCTTGTAGCGGAGGTAGATGGCTGCAAGACTCAGGCAGATGATGAGCGACAGTACGAACCATTTCCAGTTCAGTACGAGTGCTGTGTAGATGGCTTGGAAGTTAAACAGCGACTGTTCTTCCTGCTCTTGGCCTTCTACATTGTAGTTCTTTTTAATGTCTTCCATTTTTTTGTTTTTGTGTTTTTTATTTTGTTATTGTTTGTTTTTCGTGTTTGCTATCTGCAGGAGGTATTGTCCGTAGGCATTCTTTTGCATGGGCTTTGCCAGTTCTACGACTTTCTCCGGAGTTATCCAGCCCTGGTGCAGGGCTATTTCTTCCAGACAGGCAATCTTCAGTCCCTGTCGTTTTTCAATCACTTCGATGAATGTGCTGGCCTCGCTGAGGCTGTCGTGTGTGCCGGTATCGAGCCATGCAAAGCCGCGTTGCAGCACCTGCACTTTCAGCTGCCGGCGTTCCAGGTATTCCTGGTTGACGCTGGTTATTTCCAGTTCGCCTCTCTTGCTGGGCTTGATGCTTTTTGCGATTTCCACCACGCTGTTGGGGTAGAAGTAGAGTCCCACCACGGCATAGTTGCTCTTCGGGTGTTCGGGCTTTTCCTCTATGCTGAGGCAGTTGCCTTCATTGTCGAACTCAGCAACGCCGTACCGCTGCGGGTCGTTGACATAGTAGCCAAAGATGGTGGCCTGGTTGCTGTCGGTGTTCTTCACGGCTTCGTTCAGCATCTTGCTGAATCCGGAGCCTGCGAAGATGTTGTCGCCCAGCACGAGACATACATTGTCGTCGCCGATGAATTCTTCTCCGATGATGAAAGCCTGTGCCAGTCCGTCGGGGCTGGGCTGCTCGGCGTATTCAAATCTTACGCCGTAGTCGTCGCCGTTGCCCAGCAGGCGCTTGAACCCCGGCAGGTCGTAGGGCGTGGAGATGATGAGTATGTCACGAATCCCCGCCTGCATCAGAACGGAGATGGGGTAGTAGATCATCGGCTTGTCGAAGATCGGGATGAGCTGTTTGCTTATTCCCTTCGTTATGGGGTAGAGGCGTGTGCCGGATCCGCCTGCCAGTACTATTCCTTTCATTTTATTTGCTTGGTTGCCTTAAGTGTAATGGCTATTGTCTATCGGTTGTCGTTAATTGTCAATATGCTTTCTTGTCGGGAATGAAAACGGAGCCGACGGTCTTGAAGATAATTTCGATGTCGAGCAGGAAGCTCCAGTTCTCCAAATACCAGATGTCGCGCTCCACGCGTCCTTCCATCTGCCATTGCTCCTTGGTCTCTCCGCGGAATCCCGTCACTTGTGCCCAGCCTGTTACTCCTGGCTTGCAGAAGTGGCGCACCATGTATTTGTCGATGAGTTTTCCATAGATTTCCGTATGGCGCAGCATGTGCGGGCGCGGTCCGACGACGCTCATGTCGCCGCGGAGCACATTGAAGAACTGCGGCAGTTCGTCGATGTTGGTCTTCCGCATGAAGTTTCCGAAGCCGAACTTCCGCGGGTCTTCCTTGGTGGCCTGCAGGGTGTCGGCGTCCTTGTTCATGTGCATGGAGCGGAACTTGTAGCATTTGAAGGTCTCACCGTTCAGTCCCGTGCGTTCCTGTACGAAGAAGAGGGAACCCGGGCTTTGGCGTTTGATGATAAGGGCGAATATGGGTAAGAGCGGGAGCAGGCAGATGCAGACGGCGAGGCTGAACACAATGTCGAAAGCACGCTTCAGCACTCGGTTCTCAATCAGCGAGAGGGGCTCCTTGTGGTTGGTGAAGATGGTCATCTCGCCATATTGCTCCGGTTTGAGGTTCAGGCGGAAGTTGCCGAACTGCCGGGGAACATATCTGAAGTGGATAATGTTCTCGTCGCAGAATCGCATGATGCCTACGATTGTATCGGAGAGGCTGTGTGAGAGGCTGCAATAGAGTTCATCCACATTGTTGAGCCGACCGTTGGCGTCCTCCATTTCCTGTTTCAGTTGCTCGAGGCTGCCCAGATGCTCCAGTCTTGAAGGGCAGTCGGCAATGGGGGCGTCGCTGTAGTAGCCCAGCACCTTGTAGCCCGTAGAGGCATCGGATATCATGTCGTTGTATATGAGGAGATTGGCGGGGTCGCTTCCTACGAACACGACATGGCGCTGGTTGCGTCCCATCTGCCGGAGGTGCTTGACCACCCTTATTTCTATCAGCCGCGAAATCAGCAGCAGGGCATATTCGGCAATGACGAACAGCAGCATCACCTTGAAGAGCCCGCCTCCGCCCACGGCCAGCTTTATAAGAAGGAACATGAGTATGCCATGCATGATGGTGAGTTTCAGTACGCGCACGATGATAAGGCGGATGTTTTGCCTGCGATAGTAGATGAGGTTTGAATAGAAATACTGCGCCACGAGCATGGCGAAGTTGGTGGAAAGCAGCACATAGTTCCGTTCGATGCGGAATGTGATGGGCACCATTGTGGTTAACTTATAGAACACCACCAACAGCAGATTTACGAGGAGAAAGTCCAACGCAATCACCGAGTAGCGTATCATGTCATTACCTTTGGCGTACTGTTTCATGTCTGGCGTGTTATAATATATTATTATATTATCGGGGCACAAAAATACGAACAATTTTTCTTACTGCAAAAACAATTCGGCATAATTATGTAAAATAGTTACAACGCTCCTACCTGAAATAATTCATGTAAGCCACTGTCGTACAATGTATTAGGGTGGATTTGCAGCCATTGTCCGACAGTGAATTTCCAAGTAGAGCCCAAACGCAAGCCGAGTGAGGCTCAAACGGAGTGCGTTTGGGCGTCAATTGCATTCCGTTTGGAGCCAAAACGGAAAACATATCCCGGCCGATAGCCTCCGAATGCTTACAAGTCGTTGTCTTTCAACTGTTTACAACGCTTTTAAGCGAACTTGCCTCTATGCCGTTTTTCGGGTAGGGGCAATTCTTGTCTGTGCCCATTGCCGAACAAGCGAAAACCACGCAATCCGACAAATTCTGCGAAATAATTTTTGACGGAAGTCGGGAAAGTAGTAATTTTGCGCAGAAATACATAATTTCCAAGTAGTAAAACCATTAAAAAATCTTTACAAAAAGTATATGGGAATCTTTTCAGGAATATTCAAGCGCAATCAGTCTTCACAGTCAAAGCGTGGCATGGAAGACTACATGACACTGATTAGAGTTTATTTTCAGGCATCAATAGCCAATGAAGTGGGAATCAATAATTTATCTGCTCTTCCCGACTTGCGGCTTTTCAAGTCGTCGCTTCATATCCCGACACTGAACAATCGGCTGGGCGTTAACGAGAAGGCACGATGCAAGAAAATGGTAAAAGAACTTTACAAAACCGACGATAGCTTCTTCAAGGAAATCGACACGAGCATCCGGAAGAATTGCCGGAAATTGCAGGATGTGCAGGTCTATCTGCTGCAGTTCAACAATTTCACGCAGAGCCTGATGATGCTCACCGGCAATCTGATGAAGTTCAAACTTCGTGTGCCCTCCATCTTCAAGCGCACCATCTATGCCATGACCGAGAAGACCATGACCGACATCTTCACGAAGAGCGCCTTCGACGATCCTGCCGTTGCCAAGACCGTTGCCGACCTCCGCAAGTACAATGCCCGGCTGGGTTTCTCGCAGCGCTGGACCACCGACTTCGTCTATCAGATTGTGATGCTGGCCAAGAAGGAACCGCGCAAAAAGGAAGAGGCTTAAAAAGGCTCTCTTTCTGCGAAAAATGAAAAAACCGGCCATTTTATTTTGCCAATTGCAGATTAAAAGCTAAATTTGTCGGACAAAGTAGCGTTATGTCAACGAACGAGCAGAAATTAAATCTCTTCACCACCCGCATCCGCCAGCTCATCCTGAACTACTCGGAGGCAAAGCAGCAGATTGACTCCCTGCAGGCCACCGTGGCCCAGCAGGAAGCCAAGATTGAAGACCTCAAGGCCATGTTGACGCAGTCGCAGACCAACTTTACCAGCCTGAAACTTGCGAAGATGCTCGAGGTAACTGATGCAGAGGTGGACACCGCACAGAAGAAGATAGCCAAGCTCATCCGCGATGTGAACAAATGTATCACGCTGCTGAGTGAAAAATAACCAGCACAATGCCAGAAGGACAACCAAAACAGAATATATCGGTAAATCTCCATGGAGTGAAAATAGCCGTTAAAGTGCCCCGCGACGAAGAGGAACTCTACCGCCGGGCGGAAAAGGTTATCAACTCCAAGGTGAACACCTACAACGAAATCCTTAACGGACGAAGGTCGGAAAAGGAGATATTGTTTGCTGTAATGCTCGATATAGCTGTGTCGCTAGAGCGTGAGGCACGCCGTAACGACACAGGGCCGTTTAGTGAAATCCTGGACAAGTTGACTGGTGAAATAGAAGAAGCACTCAGCAAGTAAAGTCAGGAATTTTCATTAAACAAACCATAAACACCTATGTCAACAACCATTTTGATATGCTTGGGAGCACTCCTGGTAGGATGCTTCCTGGGATATTTGCTGTTCAGGTATATTATCACAGGCAAATATAAGGAAATGATGGCCGCTGCCGAGAAAGAGGCTTCGGTCATCAAGGAGAAGAAACTGCTCGAAGTGAAGGAAACATTCCTTAACAAGAAGAGCGAACTGGAAAAGGAAGTGCAGCAGCGCAACCACAAAATCCAGCAGAGCGAGAACCACCTTCGCCAGCGCGAAATATCGCTCAACCAACGCCAGGAGGAAATAGGCCGGCGCAAGCAGGACCTGGACCAGACGCAGCAACGCCTTGAAAACGAGAAGAAACTGCTTAACATGAAGCAGGACGAACTCGAGAAAATGCAGAGCCAGGAGCGTGCCAAACTGGAAGAACTCTCCGGACTCAGTGCCGAGGAAGCCAAGAGCCGGCTGGTCGACAGCCTGAAGGACGAAGCCCGCACTGCTGCTGCCAGCTACATCAACGAAATCATGGACGAGGCCAAGCTCAATGCCAATGCACAGGCAAGGAAAATTGTCATCCAGACCATCCAGCGCGTGGCAACGGAAACAGCCATCGAGAACTCCGTCAGCGTCTTCCACATCGACAACGACGAGATAAAAGGCCGCATCATCGGACGCGAAGGCCGTAACATCCGTGCCCTCGAGGCTGCCGCAGGCGTGGAAATCGTCGTCGACGACACACCGGAAGCCATCGTCATCAGTGCCTTCGACCCCCTCCGCCGTGAGGTATGCCGACTCGCACTGCACCAGCTTGTGGCCGACGGACGCATCCACCCGGCACGCATCGAGGAAGTCGTGGCAAAGGTGAAGAAGCAACTCGACAACGAAGTGATAGAAACCGGCAAGCGCACAGCCATCGACCTTGGCATACACGGCCTCCATCCCGACCTCATCCGTATCATCGGAAAGATGAAATACCGCAGCAGCTACGGGCAGAACCTCCTGCAGCATGCACGCGAGACAGCCAATCTCTGCGCCGTCATGGCATCCGAACTCGGACTGAACCCCAAAAAGGCAAAGCGTGCCGGACTCCTCCACGACATCGGGAAAGTGCCCGACGAGGAGAGTGAACTGCCCCACGCACTCTACGGAGCCAAGATTGCAGAGAAATATAAGGAGAAACCAGATATCTGCAATGCCATCGGTGCCCACCATGACGAAATGGAAATGAACACCCTGCTGGCTCCCATCGTGCAGGTGTGCGATGCCATCTCGGGTGCAAGGCCCGGTGCTCGCCGCGAAATCGTGGAGGCATACATCAAGCGACTGAACGACCTTGAGGCCATCGCCATGAGTTATCCGGGTGTGACCAAGACCTATGCCATCCAGGCCGGAAGGGAACTCCGCGTCATCGTGGGAGCCGACCAGATCGACGATGTGCAGACCGAGAAACTCAGTGGAGAGATTGCTACGAAGATTCAGAACGAGATGACCTATCCCGGACAGGTGAAGATAACAGTCATCAGGGAAACACGGTCCGTAGCATTCGCCAAATAAAGCAAACAAGAACAGACATGCTGCACCCTCAACGGCTTTCTTACGCAAGGCGTGTTGAGGGTGTTGCCCATAGATAAAAGAGCAATGAAAAACCAGAAAATGTACGAGGCCGACGACAAGATGATAACCATCATCAGCGACAACTACAACATCCTGCAGAGTCTTGGCTCGTTCGGCATCAATCTGGGCTTCGGCGACAATACCGTCAACGAGGTGTGCAAAAGCCAGGGAGTGGATACCGGCACTTTCTTGGCCGTGGTCAATTTTACAATCAATGGCTACAAAAACGCCGACCAGATAAAGCAACTCTCCATCCCTACACTGCTGCAGTACCTGCAGGCCTCGCACGCTTACTATCTGGATTTCGAATTGCCCTTCATCAGGCGTGAACTGTCCGAAGCACTCGACATGGACGACAACTTGGCGGTGCTCATCATGAAACTGTACGACGAGTATGCCCGCAGCATCCGGCAGCACATGAAATACGAGGAGAAGACGGTGTTCCCCTATGTACGCTCCCTGCTGGACAATGAAGTGCAGGGCGACTACGGCATTGAAACCTTTTCCAAACATCACGGGCAGACCGGTCAGAAACTCAAGGAACTGAAGAACATCATCATCAAGTATTTGCCTTCAAGCGGACTACGCAACAACCAGCTCAGCGCCACCCTCTACGACATCTACAACTGCGAGGAATGGCTCAGCCAGCATGCGAGGGTCGAGGACGAGATTTTCATTCCTGCCATACGCCACCTCGAACAGCAGACACGGCAGAACGATGTCTCGATGAAGATATCCAACATGATATCGAAGGGCAGCGACAGCGATTCGCTGAGCCAGCGGGAGAAGGAAGTCATTGTCGGTGTGGTCCAGGGAATGACCAACAAGGAAATTGCCGACCACCTCTCCATCGCCATTAACACCGTCATCACCCACCGTCGGAACATCGCACGAAAGTTACAGATACACTCACCGGCAGGATTGACTATCTATGCTATCGTGAACAATCTGGTCGATATCTCCTCGGTGAAAATCTGACAGCAAGCCAGGGACATGGATTCCCAACGGAAATACTGAAACAAAAACTTACCATATATGCAGTTCATACAGACATCCATTCCAGATATCTGGATTATCCAGCCCAAAGTGCTGGGTGATTCACGCGGTTATTTCTTCGAGTCCTGGCGTGAGGACGAATTCAAAGCACACATCGGTGCCGTTCACTTTGTACAGGAGAACGAATCCAAGTCGTTCAAGGGTGTGCTCCGTGGCCTCCACTACCAGCGTGGGGAGCATGCTCAGGCAAAGTTGGTGCGTGTCGTTAAGGGCACGGTCGTGGATGTCGCCGTCGACTGTCGCAGGTCGTCTTCCACCTTCGGGGAGTATGTGGCTGTGGAGCTCAGCGGCGAAAACCACCGTCAGTTGTTCATCCCCAGAGGCTTTGCACATGGTTTCATAGCACTGAGCGAAGAGGTGATTTTCACCTATAAGGTGGACAACTATTACAATGCGGCCTCTGAGGAGACCATCCTTTGGAACGATTCTCAACTGAACATCGAGTGGCCATCCGTCGATGTGCCTCTTGTGCAGGCCCGGCGTGACCTGGAAGGAAGGCCCTTCGCCGAGGCTGCTTGTTTTGATTAACTGCAGACTGCAAATAACTGAAAGATGAAAAACCTACTATATATAGTATCGGCAGTATTGTTGCTCTCGATGGCATCGTGCGACTTGCACCTGTCCGGTAGGGACGGGGAACCGCAGGAGGACACCGTGGCGAAGCGACTGCTGCAAGGTGTCTGGCGGAACAGTGACGACGATGCACCTTTCTTCCAGATAGTAGGCGATTCAGTGTTCTATCCCGACACGACGGCCATGCCGCTTTCGTTCCAGATTATCAAGGATACTTTCTACATACACGCCTCGACTTTGCAGGCATATCCCATCCTGAAACAGACTGCCAACCGCTTTGTGGTCCAGAACCAGTACGGAGAACCGCTGAAACTGTATAAAAGTACTGAACCCTTCGACTCCGTCTATTTCTCCCATTCAGCACCGGCCGTGCTCCACCAGCGGGAATTGATAAGGCGGGACACGGTTATTTCCTACGACAATGCGCGCTATCACATCTATGTGCAGGTCAATCCTACGACTTACCGCGTGGTGAACACCACCTATGCCGAGGGCGGAATTGCCATCGACAATGTCTACTATGAGAACATCTTGAACATACACATTTTCCAGGGAACGCGCAAATTGTTTTCCAGCGACTTCCTCAAGTCGCACTTCAGCGGGCTGGTGCCGGACGATGTCCTGAAGAAAAGCGTACTGAGTGACATCCTCTATCAGAAGGTTGACGGCGAAGGTTTTCACTTCATAGCCTATCTGGTCATTCCACCGTCGTCCATCAACTATACGGCAGACATCCTAGTCAACCATGAGGGGCAAATAAAAATCCGATAGCCGGCCGGCCATCGGATTTTTATTTTTATTTATTCTCGAGTTCATCCACAGAGCAGGACAAGCAATTGTGCCGTGAATATGCGCAAGAACATGGTCAGTGGATACACCGTCGAATAACTGGTCGAAGGTGCGCTCTTGCTGCATTCGCCGTTGGCGTAGGCCAGTGCTGGCGGGTCGGTGTACGAACCGGCAATCATACCCATAATGGTAAAATAGTTGAACTTGTATCTCCAGCGTGCCAGACAGCCTACGATGAGGATGGGAATGACCGTTATCAGAGCACCGGTCCAGACATATTTCAGTCCGTCGCCGGCTATCACGGTGTCCCAGAAACCTGCCCCGGCCTTGATGCCAACACTGGCAAGGAACAGCACCAGCCCGATTTCGCGTAGCATCATGTTGGCACTCGTCGTGGTGTAGGTCACCAATTTCATGAAATGTCCGAAGCGTCCAATGAGTATGGCAATGATAAGCGGACCGCCGGCGATGCCCAGTTTCAACGGCACTGGCAGGCCTGGGATGGCAAACGGGATGCTCCCGAATATGATACCCACGATGATGCCGATGAAGATGGTGGCAATATTGGGAGCGTTTAGCCTGTTTACGGAGTTGCCCATCAGTTCTGCCACGCGGTTTACATTGTCTTCCGGACCGATAACCATGATGCGGTCGCCCACATGGAAGTGATGGTTGCGACTGGCAAACAGTTCTATGCCGTGGCGAGTGATGCGGGTGATGTTCACCCCGTAGATGCTTGAGAAGTGCATCTTGCCCAGTGTCTTGCCATTCATCTTCGGATTGGTCACGATGATACGCTTAGACACCATCGGCATCTTCTCGTCTTCAATCTTCCAGGGTTCCTCTATTACCGGACCGATAAAGGTCTGAATGGCCTCGGCATCTGCTTCTGCGCACACCACGAGCAGTTCGTCGCCTACGAAAAGGGCGGTGTCCCTGTTTGGAATGAGTATGTTGCCTTCGTGGAGGACACGGGTGCAGACAATGTCACGCTTCAGAAATTCGTTCACTTCCATCAGCGTGCGGCCTACCAGAAATTCGTTGGTCACCTTCAGGCGCATGGTGAAGGGCTTGGCGTGCGGATTGTCGGCCTCGGCCGCCTGCAGGTCTGCCTCTTCTTTTTTCAAATCAATCTTGCAGATGTGCTTGATGGCCACCATCGACAGGATGATTCCGATGACGCCCAGGGGGTAGGCGCAGGCATAGCCCGAAGCGATGGAGGGAGCACTGTCGCCCATGGAGGCGCTGAGTGCCTCGTTGGCGGCTCCCAGACCGGGGGTGTTGGTCACCGCGCCGTAAAGCGTTCCGATCATCATCGGCAGGTTGTTGCGGTCTGTTGTGTCGAAGAAAGCATAGTAGCAGCCCAGCATCACGGCAATGTTGAGCAGGATTGCGAGGCAGGCAAGTCCGTTGAGTTTGACACCACCGGCACGGAAGGTCTCAAAGAAACCAGGACCTACCTGCAGACCGATGCAGAATACAAACAGCACCAGACCGAACTCCTGAATAAAGTTAAGCGTTGCCATGGTGCCGGTGAATCCTACATGGCCGGCAACAATGCCTGCAAACAGTACGAAAGTGACTCCGAGGCTGATGCCTGCCACCTTTAACTTGCCCAGCATGACGCCTATGGAGATGACTACGGAGTAGAGTAGTACGATGTGTGCTACAGAGTCTGTATTGGAAAATAAGTTAGTGAGCCAATCCATGTCGTGTTAAGGAATTTCAGATGTACAAATATTCTCTTTACAATTCTCCTTGTTCTTCCCTTGCTTGTGCTTGCAACCGTTGCCTGCATGATGGCATGCTGGATTTGTCTGCTTCACGGGGAAGGTGAAATAGGTGTCAGGATAGGGTTCGTCCTTCAGGGTGAAGTGCCACCATTCGATGGAGAAAGGGTTGAACCCGTGGCGCATCATGGCATTGCGCAGTATCAGCCGGTTCTTGAACTGCGTTTCGCTGATGCGGTCGTTGGGCGTATACTCCCCTGTTTCTGGGTTTCCTCCGAAGTCAGGATGGCTTTCTGGTCCGAACCAGTCGAAGGTGCCCCCCATGTCCAGCTCCTTCTCGCTGGCCATGTCGAAGAGTGTAAGGTCCAGCGTGGAGCCTCTGGTGTGCCCGCTCCGTTCGCAGATGTATTCCTGCGGAAAGAGTACATCCTTTTCAAGGTTGGGATAGAAATAGGGTTTCATCTCGGTGGCATCCGTGTCTTTCGACCAGCGTACGAAGTGGTCGACGGCACACTGCGGGCGGTAGGCATCGTATATTTTCAGGCGGTAGCCCAGGGCCTTTACATCGTTGCTCACAGCCAGAAGGCTGTCTGCGGCCCTCTTGGTGAGCAGTGCCGTCGGCTCAAGATAGCCGTTTATGCGCGAACCTACGAAGTTATAGGTTCCGTAGTAGCGAATCTCCAGAATCACATCGGGCACCACATCCGTGATTGTAACAAAATCGCTGTTGTCGTCAGTTCCCGTATTGGCCTTACACTGTGCGGTTGCCCTGCATGCTATCAATGCCGCACCTATCAGCAGGAAAAGTTTGATAGTTCTCATATTTGTATTTGTATTGCTGCCGGAGGGTGATAAACCGTATCCGGGTAAAAATCCGTTACAAAGGTAAGTATTTTCCGGGAAATGTGCATTCTTGAGGTAAGAATATCGAACCTATGCTCCTCTTGTTTATAAGGTGTCATTTTCCCACGCTAAATCTACTTTCCCACGCAGGAAATAAACATCGTTGATTATCAGATAGTTAGGTGTTAAACGATAGAAAAGTGCGAAAACTGCTCAAAATAACTTCCAAAAATCGCATTTTTAACGTAATTAACATTTGTTAAGGTAACAAAAGCCCCAGGTAGGCTCAAAATCGGCAAAAACATAGAGTTTAAGCTGCTTTT
>CALFJA010000054.1 GCA_937877605.1 uncultured Prevotellaceae bacterium
CCTTCATTTGCTTCGGGGAAGGTTCCGGTGTACTCATACTTGTACTTTCCTTCGGAAATCAGTGTGCGGGTCATCTCGGCAACGCCGTTCGATGGATCCCAACCCTGGAGATTACCAAGGATGTAGAGATGCTCGGGAGCTGCTACAACGGGCTCGTCGCCTACAGGCTCTACATCGTACTTCATGTTAGCAAGGTCGACAACGAATTTGAAGTCGCCTCCTACAGTGGCGAAGAAGTTGTCGTCAATTCCGCCGGTAGCCAAAGCAATGTTGGAGTGGTTGTCCTGGCCGATTTCTTCGTTTGCACCGGTAGCACTTCCGTACCATACAGAGTTGCTGTCAACAAACTTGAACTGCTGGTTGGCAACATAGCCGGTGTAAGTGAATTCAAACTTGCCTTCGGCATTCTTGCTGAACTTGTAGTTGTCGTCCAGTGGTGTCCAGTCGTTGAAAGCACCAACGAGGTAGAGATCTACATCGGGTTGCTCACCGCCTTCGCCGCTGATGGTCAGGGTAGCGCCTGTCTCGGTGAAGTTGACGGTGAGTGTGTATTCTCCTGCAAGGATCTTGAAGGCAGTCGTACCCTTCACGAGGTCGTAGGTGCCTGCAGCTACTTCCAGGTCGGCTTCGCTGTTTGCTCCGTAGCGGTAGTCGGCAATCTCGTCCCAAGCATCTGCTGAACTTGCCAGTGCAGAGGTGAAGCTGAAGTAAGAGTAGCCGTCGCCAGCATCAGCAAACCAGCCATCGAATGTGAAGGTGTTTCCTTCCTTGTTCATAGCAATATCAAGACTTGGATCCCATCCTTGGCAGGTTCCCAGGATGTAGAGGTTCTCCGGTGCATTTACTTCTCCGCCGCCGCTGAAGTCACCGGCAACATCGAGTTTCAGGTTGTTGAGGTCAACAGTGAAGGTATAGGTACCTGCGTTAGGCATGTAGAAGTTCTTGCCTGCTGTCGTGTTGTTCAGGTCGATGCCCTCGTGTGCGTCGGCAGTGATCCAGAAGAGATCGCCGTCGGCATTGGCACCGTACCAGTTGCCGAGGTTGTCGACAAACTTGAACTCGTCTTCGGCAGAGAGTGCCTGCTCGAGTTCATACTTGCCTTCTCCGTTCTTGGTCATGGCTACGCCACCTTCCCAACCGCAGAACGAACCGATCAGATAGAGGTCGGTGATTTCGGGAGCTTCTTCGGTGTGTACCCACATGTTAAGGTCCGGACCGTCTTCCTTCCAGTTCAGTTCGATGCGATAGGTTCCGGCAGGAAGTACGAACGCATTGGTTCCGGCCTTCAGGTCGTACGGGTCGGTGTTGTCGGCAGTGATTGCTTCGTCGACATTGTAGGCACCGTAGCGGTTGCTTGCAATTTCGTCCCATGCGTCGGATGAACTTGCCAGTGCAGAGGTGAAACTGAAGTAGGTATTGCCTTCATAGCCCGCGGGGAAGGTGCCGGTAAATTCATATTTATATTTGCCGTCGGAAATCTGTGTGCGGGTCATCTCGGCAGCTCCGCTGGACGGATCCCATCCCTGTACATCGCCGAGGATGTAGAGGTGCTCGGGAGCAGCCACTTCCTCTTCGACAGGCTCTACGGTGAAGACCATGTTGTTAATGTCGACTGTGAAGACGAAGTTGCCGGCCATACCGGCGTAGAAGTTGTTGTCCACGCCACCCTTTACAAGTGCAATGTTCTGCCAGTTGTCCTGGTTTAATTCTTCGTTTTCCCAGGTGGCACTTCCATAATAGGTGCCGTTGTTGTCGAAGAACTTGAACTGTACATTGGCGGGTACGCCCTCGGCGGTGAAGGTGAATGCGCCGGTTGGGAGCGGGCTGAAGTGGTAATTCTCGTCGAACTGGGTCCAGTCGTTGAACTCGCCGATGAGGTACAGGTCGGTAACTTCGGGTGCCTCGTCGCCGACTTTCGTGGCAACGGCCTCGAGGGTTCCGGCTGTTGTGCTCAGCGTGAAGACAATGTTGTAGGTGCCGTCTTCTTCAATGGCCAGCGTGTTGTTGCCAGATTCCGGATACTCGGAAATACCCCATTCGTGATTTGCGCGGCTCTTGTACTCGTAGGATCCAGCAACCAAGGCAACACTGGAGAGCGTTGCGGTGTAGACACCGGTGGATGTTTCAGTCATATCAACCTCCGATGCTTCCCAGCCTTCACCACCAAATAATTCTTTCGCACCAAGAACACTGTAGCCGGTGATGACAATCTCTGGAGTGTAACCTGTAACGGTCATTTTAGGAGTAGTTCCAGACCAGTCGACGGTGATGGTGTAATCACCAGCATTTAGTTTCATTGAGCGGTCGCCTGTTGAAAGGTTGTAGGAGGTGTTCAATGAAATGGCCTGTGTTGTTGCTGAATAGCGGTAAGTGTTGTTCAGGTTGTCCCAGCTTGTACCGTCTTGAGTACAGAATGCGAAGTAGCATGTACCTGAGATAGTACCGGACCAAGTGAAGGTACTTCCGCTCTTAGTCATCTGAGTGGCTTTACCCGATGCGATGGGATTGTAAGCCCAATCGCCAAAGGGCGCATTGCCAAAGATGTAAAGATTGTTTGGCGCTGCTGCCTGAATACCGATGCAAGCAATGAGCATCAGCATTAGCGTAAATAGCTTTTTCATAGGCTTTAGTTAATGAATTGAATGATAGTTATAAAGAATAGATGCAGTAATATATAAAAGGTATGGCTTCCGCAGGTCGCTGCGGAAGCCATAGGAGAGGTTGTTATCTTACAACGAATTTCTTTCCGTTGCGGACATAAATGCCCTTGGGCAGGTTGCTATCGTTGACCATGCGGCCGTCGATGGTGTAGACATTGCCCTTGACATCTTCGGTTTCGGTGTTGATGTTGGTAATGCCGGTCGTCTCGCTCACCACACCGAGCTTGGTATTGCCCTGATAGTAGGCACCGTTCTCGAATACGAGGTCAGCTGTCTGGTGTGAACCGTCGTTGAAGATGATGTATTCGATTTGCTTGCCTGTAACTGATGTGGCATTGGGGTTCACCCAGCGATAGAGTCGCTTGTTGGAACCTACGGCTGCAAGTTGGATGCCTTCCACTCTTTGCGGGGCGCTGCTCACGGTCGGGGTGTTGCCAACATAGGTAACATCGGCAGAAGAGCCTGGCCAAGCTGAATAGAGGTTCTTGGCACTTGCACCACTGCCACTCCATGCCCAGACATTGATGGTGTTGCTGTAACTGTCCGGTTTCTCGAAGTAGCAGAACTGATAGCCGTCAACATAGGTGGCTATTTCGGGCAGTTCAACGCTGATGGGGTCGCTGGCCTGTCCTTCTTCAATCTTCAGTGTGGCGCTGCCGCCGCTGAAGGTAA
>CALFJA010000055.1 GCA_937877605.1 uncultured Prevotellaceae bacterium
GATCTGGCACTTTAATCATAACTCACTTACTCCCTCTTACCGTAAGAGGGAAAACTTAGCGGAGATTACTCCCTTAAAATAATCGTCATTGAAAGTATGGCACAATGTTTGCAGTGAGTTGGTTGTACAAACATAGGAAAAGGTAAAAATGATTATCAACGAATTTTCGCCCGCCGTTGCTTTCATACTGGCACAAAGCCGGAACGAAGCATTGGCGCATCACAACAAGAATATAGGTCCGGAGCACCTGCTGCTGGCCATTATGCGCAGTTATTCCGACGACATGACGAAACTGCTTGCTGTCAACGGCGGCAATTTCGACATCGTTGTCAGGCACCTTGAGCAACAGATGGAACAGCACAGGACCGAGGAGTCGCTGTCGGTAGAGGATGTCTCCATGGACATGCTGGCAGGCAACATTGTCAGGTTATCGGTGCTTGAGGCGCGCCTGCAGAACAAGCGCACCGTCGAAACCATCCACCTGTTGCAAGCCTTGCTGAACAACAAGTTCGACCACTACTCGAAAAATGTGCTCAAGAGCCAGCACCTCTCCTACGAGGATGTGCAGAACTATCCGCAGAAGGAATCCCTCTTCGAGCAGGCCGTAGCCGGCAATGAGACGGGACGCCCTGACGAGGACGAGGAAGATGCCTTCTTCGAGCCGTCCGGCGAGGGCAACGGCAGGAACCGTCAGGCCGTCTACAAGTCAAAGCCTGCAAAGAAAGGCACGGACAGCGACACCCCCGTGCTGGACAGGTTCTCCATCGACCTGACAAAGGTCGCCCACGAAGGCAAACTGGATCCCGTGGTGGGCAGGGACAGAGAGATACAGCGGCTCATTGAAATACTCGGTCGCAGGAAAAAGAACAACCCCATACTCATCGGTGAACCCGGCGTGGGAAAGACCGCCATCGTGGAAGGCCTTGCCCAACGCATCGTGAAAAGGCAGACATCGCCCATGCTCTTCGGCAAGCGAGTGGTCAATCTCGACATGGCTGCGATGGTGGCAGGCACGAAGTACAGAGGACAGTTTGAGGAACGAATCCGCGCCCTCATCAAGGAACTGGAAGGCAGGACTGACATCATTGTCTTCATCGACGAGATTCACACCATGGTAGGTGCAGGAGGGGCTCCCGGCAGTATGGACGCCGCCAACATGCTCAAGCCCGCCCTGGCCCGCGGAGTGATACAGTGCATCGGCTCCACCACACTCGACGAATACCGTAACTCCATCGAGAAGGACGGTGCACTGGAAAGACGTTTCCAGAAAGTGCTCATCGACGAGAATACCGAAGAGGAGACCCTGCAAATCCTGCACAACATAAAGGAACGCTACGAAGCCCACCACCATGTCAGCTATACGGACGAGGCCGTAAAAGCCTGCGTGACCCTTACGGGCAAATACATCACCGACCGCCGCTTCCCCGACAAGGCCATTGACGCCCTTGACGAGACTGGCAGCCGCGTACGCCTCCGCTCGGCAAGGATTCCAACGGAAATCATAGAAAAGGAACAACTGCTGAAGACCACCATCGACAACGAGAAACAGGCCGTACAGCAGCAGAACTACGAACTGGCAGCCAGCTACCGCGATCAACAGGCCACACTGAGCAAAGAACTGGCCGACTGGAACCGCGAGTGGATGGCCGACGAAAGCAACTGGAAAGAAGAGGTAACGGCTGAAGATGTAGCCAATGTGGTTTCTGTCATGTCGGGCATCCCCGTGCAGCGTGTTGCCGAGAGCGAGCACGAGAAACTTCGGAACATGAGCCAACGGCTGAAAGGTGCCGTCATTGCCCAGGACACTGCCATTGACAAGGTGGTGAAAGCCATCCTCCGCAATCGCATGGGGCTGAAGGCCCCCAACCGTCCGGTAGGAGCCTTCATGTTCCTCGGGCCGACAGGAGTGGGCAAAACCTTCCTGGCGAAGAAGCTGGCAGAGGAACTGTTCGGTGCCGACGATGCCCTCATCCGCATAGACATGAGCGAATACACTGAAAGTTTCAATGCCTCCAGGCTCATCGGAGCACCTCCGGGCTATGTAGGCTACGAGGAAGGCGGCCAACTGACCGAGCAAGTCAGGAGGAAGCCCTACTCCATCGTGCTGCTCGACGAGATTGAAAAGGCTCACGGCAACATCTTCAACATGCTGTTGCAAGTGCTTGACGAAGGCAGGCTGACCGACGGCAATGGCCGACTGGTGGACTTCCGGAACACAGTTATCATCATGACATCGAATGCCGGAACCAAACAACTCAAGGAATTTGGGCGAGGTGTGGGATTTGCCTCGGCCGGCAATCTGGGCCTCAGCGGCAACGAAGAAGATAAGGCACACGCCCGTTCCATCATCCAAAAGGCCCTGAGCAAGCAGTTCTCGCCGGAATTTCTGAACAGGCTCGACGACATTATTACCTTCGACCAGTTGGATATGGATGCCATCAAGCAAATCATCGACATTGAACTGAAGGACCTCCACCAGCGCGTCGAGGAACTCGGCTATCACCTTGAAATAGGCGACAAGGCAAAAGAGTTCGTCGCCGAAAAAGGCTACGATGTGCAGTATGGGGCAAGACCTTTGAAGCGGGCCATCCAGACATACATAGAAGACGGGGTGTGCGAACTCATGCTTGAAGGCAAACTCAGCACGGGCGACACCATCCATGTGAAGAAGCACCCGAAGAAAGACGAACTGACATTTAGCTAGACTACAACAAAAGGGGACTCGATCCGCAGCTCAAGTCCCCTTTCATTATAAGCATTCCGCAATAAAGGCTATTTAACCGGAATGGACAGCGTAGCCTTCAGACGGGCGTTGGTCTTGTCTTTCACACGCAGGATGAGATTTCCCGGCTTCGTTCCGGCCTGGACAGTCACCACCAGTTTTCCGCTGAAGAGCTTCATGGTAGGGGCGGTGAACACTTCGAGCGAAGTGGCATCACCGTTGCAGACGGCACGGAACTTGCCAGCACCCGAAACCTCAAACTCCATCTGGTCGGTGGCCGTGGGAAGTTCCGTTCCCTTCTTGTCAATGAGCGATACCGTCACATAGGCCAAGTCGTTGCCATCGGCCTTGAGCACGGTACGGTCGCTCTCCAGCTTGACAGCAGCGGCTGCACCAGCCGTACGGATGGTCTTTTCACCGGCTCTGCGGTTGTCCTTATCGTAGACAACCACGCGCACTTCTCCCGGCTCGTACACCACATCGTTCCAACGCAGACGGTAGCGGTCGAGCGCCGTCAGGTCGAGGTCTTTTTTGTCGTGGTTGCACATAATGGTGTGTGCATCGGTGTTCTTGTACCGCCTACCCTGGCTCTTCCCGTTAATAAAGAGTTCGGCCGAAGGATAGTCGGTGTAGCAGTAGACCGGTGTCACCTGCCCCACCCTTTCAGGCCATGTCCAGTGCGGCAGCAGGTGGATGGTGTGGGCGTCGGAGTTCCATACCGAACGGTACAGATAGTAACGATCCTTGGGCAGGCCTGCCAGGTCGCAGATTCCAAAATAGGAACTGCGCGAAGGCCAATACTCGTCATAGGGAGTAGGCTCGCCGAGATAGTCGAAGCCCGTCCAGACGAACTGACCTATTGCCCATTCATTGTCGTCCTGCAGCATGAAGTCGTCGTCGGGGATGTTACTCCAAGAACAATACTCCGTATCGAAGGAAGAGCACTGCCCATCGTCGTAGACACCATGGTTCGTCACGCGTACCGGGAACTTGTACACACCGCGTGAGCTGACCGTGGAGGCCGTTTCCGAGCCCAGCAGGAATCCCTGCGGGAGATGATGGATAATATCGGCGTAGCGGTGCACACGATAGTTGAAACCAGGTACATCCATGGCCTGCGCCACTCCAGAGTGGATGGCACCGTAGGCATTGTCCATGCCCTGCGTGACAGGCCGGGTTGGGTCAAGCTTGTGACAGAGGTTCTGCAGGTGCTCCGAAATGGCAAGTCCCTCTACGCTCCACTGCTCGGGAATCTCGTTTCCAATCGACCACATCACCAACGACGGATGATTGCGGTGATTCAGCAGCAGATTGGTAATGTCCTTGTCGGCCCACTCGTTGAAGAAACGGGCATATCCGTTCTTGCATTTGGGATATATCCACATGTCGAAGCTCTCGCCCATGACCATCATGCCCAACGAGTCGTACACTTCCATCTGCATGGTTGAGGGCATGTTGTGACTGGTACGGATGGCATCGCAGCCCATGTCCTTCAGGATTTTCACCTGACGGATGAGTGCCGCCTTGTTGACGGCTGCCCCAAGCGGTCCCAGGTCGTGGTGGAGGCAGACTCCTTTTATCTTACGCGTGGTGCCGTTGAGTTGGAAACCTCCTTCTTTCGAGACTTTTACGGTGCGTACACCAAACTTCTGTGTATAGGCGTCCACGAGCTCCTGTTCTTTATACAGTTGGAATACCACCTCGTAGAGTGAGGGGGTTTCAGGCGTCCACAACTGAGGGTTGAAGAATGCGACCTTTACCTTCCATTCGCTGTCTTTCCTTATGGGAAAGTCCAGAGGATTGTCGATAGTCTCGACAAGTTTTCCATCGGGACTGTACATATCTGCCCGTATCCTATAGCCTTCCTTTGCGGCATCGGCAGTCCCCTGCAGTCGGGTCGAGAATACTGCATTCCAGATTTTGCGGCCGTTTTTCTCCATTGGAGTTCCATCCTTCCGCGTCAAAGGTTCCGTAATGATTTGGGTGTTCCACGGGTCAAAATGAACCTTGGGAGCACAAATCAGCGTCACTGGACGATACAAGCCGCCACCCGGGTACCAGCGACTGCTCTCCTCAATGTTGTTCAAATGCACTTCGATAAGGTTGTCGCCTTTCTGCAGCGCCTCGGTAATGTCCACTTTGAAGGCGTTGTAGCCGTAGGGCCAGTGCCCCGTTTCCTTGCCATTCACATAGACATGGGCATCGCTCATGGCACCGTCGAAAAGCAGTTCGGCATACTCAGGCAGATTGTCGACGGTGACGGTGGTGCGATAGAAGCCTTTGCCCAGCCAAGGGAGAGAGCCAGAACGCCCGGATTTCTCCGTCTTCTCCGTTTCCCCATTCTGTACAATAGCAACATTCTGCAAGTCCCACTTCTTGTCGAAGGGGCCGCTGACAGCCCAGTCGTGCGGAACGGTCACAGCCTCGTAATTAACCTGATCACGGGAAAACTCCCACTGCGACAATTCCCGGCTTTGCCTATTTTGTGCGAAGAAGGACTGAGGGAGGAACAACAAGGCTCCAAACATCCACAAAAACAAGTTTTTCATTTTCTAATATGACTTAGTTAGCACTTCAGGATATTGATGCAAATGTAATGAAAAACAAATGTAAAACAAAATGTAACATCCTTTTTTGTGGAGAAAGGTTGTATTGTCCGTCTTGAAGTCTGATATAAACAAAGAAAAGGTACTATTTTGTGAAAAAAGTGTAAAAATATTTGGCGGAACGAAAAATAGTAATATCTTTGCAGCGTTATCCTGAAAACAATCTTTTTACCTTAAAAGACTAATACCTATTGAAGATTTGAAGCGGTTGGCTGTGAAGCTCATCGCTTTTTTCTTTTCCCCGCACCAATATAGTTAATGATTGTTAATTCCGGCAAACAAATCAGAGCATAGGGACTGGATAAGAATTAATTTTATTAATTTTGCACCCGATTTGAGTTCGTAGAGGCTCGTAGAAGCAGACAAAGCGCATTGTCTCGCCTCGCGAAATAACCGTTTATAATAATTAAAATGTACGCAATTGTAGAAATCAACGGTCAGCAATTTAAGGCTGAAGCCGGTCAGAAACTTTTCGTAAACCACCTGAAAGAGGTTGAGGAAGGCCAGACCGTAGAATTTGAGAAAGTGCTTCTCGTTGACAACGAAGGTGCCATTACCGTAGGAGCACCTACCGTAGAAGGAGCAAAAGTAGTAGTGGAAGTTGTGAAACCTCTGGTTAAAGGCGACAAGGTCATTGTTTTCAAGATGAAGCGCCGCAAAGACTATCGCAAGAAGAACGGTCATCGCCAGCAGTTCACACAAGTAGAAGTTAAACAAGTTATTGGCTAATTCAAGGAGGAATTTAATATGGCACATAAAAAAGGTGTAGGTAGTTCTAAGAACGGACGCGAATCTGCAGCACAAAGACTTGGTGTTAAGATTTGGGGTGGCCAGAAAGCCATTGCAGGCAACATCATCGTTCGCCAGCGCGGCACGAAGCACAACCCTGGCAAGAATGTAGGTATTGGCAAGGACGACACACTCTACGCATTGGTAGACGGAACCGTAAATTTCCATCGTGGCCGTCATGACAAGAGCGTTGTTTCCGTTATCCCCGATACAGAAGCATAAAGAATTATTTCATAGAAAATAAAAAAGCCCGATGCAAGTAACATCGGGCTTTTTATTTCTCTACAGGCAGGTATTCCAGCAGTCGTTCGACCAAGCGAGAAATAGCAATATCGCAGACGGCCTTTTCCTTTATCCACTTATATCCGGACGGCAATTCCGGACGGCGATTCGTTTCAAGCAGATAGAAGTCGGCAATGATGGTCTGATGTGTGAGTACATGCTTTACACCGGACGCCAGCATGGTCCAGGTTCCGTTAAAATTCGGAAGAGACCCATTCTCTGTCATAAAAGGTTCCCACAGTCCTTGCCAGATGTCACCGGCCGAACGGCGACGAAAAGCGGTGTATCCGCGAACCGACAGATATACATAGGTGAATTTCCGTTGTCTGATTTTCAGCGTCTTCGATTTTACCGGCAATTGATGGGTGAGGTTCTCGCGGTAGGCAACACAGGAGTCTGCCAACGGGCAACTGCCACATTGGGGATGCTGTGGTACACAACAGAGGGCACCGAAGTCCATAATGCCCTGATTATAGTCTGCAGCCCGATTGGTGGGCAACAGTTCCTGAGCGAGAGCTGCAAAGAATTTTTTACCTTCGGTATTGTCTATGGGTACATCCATGCCGAAGTAGCGTGCCAAGACACGATAGACATTTCCGTCGACCACAGCGTATGGAAGATTGAAAGCCAGCGAAGCTATGGCTGCCGCCGTGTAGTCGCCAACCCCTTTTAGCTTACGAATCTCTGCATAGGTGACCGGAAACGCGCCCTGTTCACAAATTCGCCTTGCCGCATGGTGAAGATTGCGTGCCCTGCTATAATAGCCAAGCCCTTGCCACAGACGGAGGACATCGTCTTCGGATGCTTCTGCTAACAGCCACACAGTCGGGTATTCTTTTATGAAGCGTTCCCAATAGGCCCTCCCCTGCTCCACGCGGGTCTGCTGGAGGATAATCTCGCTCAACCAAATGGCATAGGGGTCTGTAGTTTCCCGCCATGGCAAATGACGCCCATGTTTGGAAAACCATTGCAGGATGGTTGAAGAAAAATGCTGCTCCATATTCGTTACTTTCCTTGTCTTTGCCTGACACCCTCGAACATCAGGATGGCCGCACTGACCGAGACATTGAGCGAATCCAGCCATCCCAGCATAGGAATCTTTATATGTGCCGTTGCGGCATCCCGCCATGATTGTGTCAATCCTGTCGACTCCGTTCCCATGACGATGGCCGTGGGTTGTGTCATATCGGTATCATAATAGAACTTTGAGTCCTGCAACTGGGCTGTTAATATATTGATGTGGCGGACCTGAAGAAAATCCAGACACTCCTGCGAGGTGCATGCTACGACAGGCACTGTAAAAACTGCACCGAGCGAGCTCCGGATGAGGTTCGGATTATACAGGTCTGTCAGTGGGTCACAGACAATTACGGCATCAACCTTTGCCGCATCGGCACTGCGAAGGACTGCTCCAAGGTTGCCTGGCTTTTCAACCCCCTCAAGGACTACCACAAAGGGGGACTCGGTCAAATGCAGGTCGGCCAAGGATTTCTGACACATACAAACGGTTGCCACAATACCTTCGGTAGTCCCACGATAGGCAATTTTCTCGTATAAAGGCTGTGAAACCTTGATTACCTCACGAGCCTGCAAAAACAATGGTGTGGCAGAAGGGGGTAACAGGGCATCACAAACGAAAAGGGTATCCATGCAAAATCCGCCCTCCAGGCAATGGGTTACCTCACGCACGCCCTCCACCACAAACAACTTGTGCTGCCGACGGGCAGACGACTTCTGCTGCAGGGACAACAACCGCTTAATTAATGGGTTCTGAGCACTGAAAATAAATTTTTCGTCCATATGTGTTTTGCCTCTATAATCCTTGTCTATATCGGGAGCGAAGATACAAAAAATAAAGGAAGTATTTGCTCTGAAGACAAGTGTTAGGCAGCATCGTTTGTTAAAAAAACATAAATCTCACATACCTTATAATATTATGCGCGCGCATATAGAGGCGAAAGTAGTAATTTTGCGCTCGATTTCTGGCTGGAGTTATTCCACCAGATTAAGATAAAGTCTTATTCTATAAATTTCAATTATTAACAATTATGTCAAACTTTAAAAATGTTGAGCCGCTGGCTGAATTCAACTGGGAACAGTTTGAACAAGGCACTACATCAGAGGTGGCTAAAGAAGAAGTTGAAAAGGCTTACGAAGAAACCCTTAACAAGGTCAGTGAGCATCAGGTTGTTGACGGAAAAGTTATTTCAGTCGACAAGAAAGAAGTTATCATCAACATCGGTTACAAGAGCGACGGTGTAATTCCCGCCTCAGAATTCCGCTACAATCCCGATTTGAAAGTAGGTGACATTGTAGAAGTTTATGTTGAAAACCAAGAGGACAAGAAAGGCCAACTCATCCTCTCACACAAGAAAGCCCGCATGAGCAAGAGTTGGGATCGCGTAAATGCAGCCTTGGAGAAAGAAGAGGTTGTACAAGGTTTCATCAAGTGCCGCACCAAGGGTGGCATGATTGTCGATGTGTTTGGCATCGAGGCATTCCTTCCCGGCAGTCAGATTGATGTACACCCCATCCGCGACTACGATGTATTCGTAGGAAAGACCATGGAGTTCCGCATCGTGAAGATCAACCAGGAGTATCGCAATGTTGTTGTTTCCCACAAGGCTCTTATCGAAGCTGAGTTGGAAGCTCAGAAGAAAGAAATCATCGGTCGCCTTGAAAAGGGTCAGATCCTTGAAGGTACCGTTAAGAATATCGTTAGCTACGGTGTATTCGTTGACCTCGGTGGCGTTGACGGACTCATCCATATCACAGACCTTTCTTGGGGCCGCGTAAGTGATCCACACGAAGTCGTTGCTCTCGACGACAAGATTCAGGTTGTCATTCTCGACTTCGACAACGAGAAGCAGCGCATCGCCTTAGGTCACAAGCAACTGACACCGCATCCATGGGATGCACTGGACAAGGAACTCAAGGTAGGCGACCATGTAAAAGGAAAAGTAGTTGTCATTGCCGACTACGGCGCATTTGTTGAGGTTGCCCCTGGCGTAGAAGGACTGATTCATGTATCAGAAATGTCCTGGAGCCAGCATCTGCGCAGTGCACAGGAATTCCTCAATGTAGGCGACGAAGTTGAAGCTGTTATCCTCACTCTCGAACGCGAAGACCGCAAGATGAGCCTGGGCATCAAGCAACTCAAGGCCGACCCATGGGAAACCATCGAAGAGAAATATCCCGTTGGAAGCAAGCATACTGCCAAAGTACGTAACTTCACCAACTTCGGTATCTTCGTAGAACTTGAAGAAGGTGTAGACGGACTCATCCACATCAGCGACCTTTCTTGGACACAGCGCGTAAAGCATCCGTCAGAATTCACACAGGTTGGTGCTGAAATTGATGTTGTTGTTCTTGAAATTGACAAGGAGAACCGTCGTCTCAGCCTCGGTCACAAGCAATTGGAAGAAAATCCTTGGGATGCTTATGAAACACTGTATGTTCCAGGAACCATTCATACTGGCAAGGTTGCTGAGCTTATGGACAAGGGAGCCGTCATCGCTCTGAACGAAGGTGGTGAAGGATTTGCCACTCCGAAGCACCTGGTTAAGGAAGACGGTTCACAGGCACAGCAAGGTGAAGAACTCCCGTTCAAGGTTATTGAGTTCGTAAAGGACACCAAGCGCATCATCCTTTCCCACAGCCGCACTTTCGAGGATGTCAAGGAAGAGCCGAAACCGGCAAAGAAGACTCCTGCAAAGAAGGCTGATGCACCACAAGTGAACAATGTTGCAGCCAGCACATCGTTGGGTGACCTTGATGTTCTGGCCGACCTCAAGGCAAAAATGGAACAAGGAGAATAATACCCTAACCATAAAAGCAGATTAAAAGCTCGCATTTTTTGCGAGCTTTTTTTTGTTATTTTACAGAAAACACCTAATTTTGCCAGCGTAAAGGAAAATAGTTCCTTTTATGTTTATGTTTCCGACAAGGAAACTTTTCTAACAATCAATAAGTACAATAACTAAGGCCTGACTCGCTTTCATAAGCGATGCTGTGCAGATGCAACTGCATGAACAGGCCAAAACAATACTATTATATGATATACACTAAAGACGAACTCATGTCCAAGACCGTGACAGAGTTGAAACAATTGGCAAAAGAATTAGGACTGAAAATCAAAAGCAACTCCACCAAGGAGAATATTGCCTACGACATTCTGGACCAACAAGCCATTGATCAAAGTAACAAGCCCCAGACTGCCCCTAAGAAAAGAACAAGAATAAAGCATTCCACCAAGGAAACTACTGAAGAAGTTGCGATTGCAGAAGAAGTTGCTAAGAGTGAACCGAAAGAGCCCAAGCGTAGAACAAGGAAGATGAAAGAAACTGGCGATATAGCCCAAACAACATCCGAAGACACTGTCAATACGACATCGAAAAAAGTGGCCCTTGACAGAGACCTCTTTACCGAAACTTCCAATTACGAAACCGATAAACCTTCAGCCGAACCGTCACCGTCCCCAAAGACTGCTGACGCACCTAACCTGATTAGTCAACTTCAGGAGAAAATGAACCGACAGAACGATGTTGCCGATTCACAGGCTGAAGTTGCCCAACCGGAAGTTTGGGCGGACGACCCAGCCGACGGGACTGATTTTATCCCCGTTGTCGATATTGCCATTGAAGACATTGAGGCACTGCCCAATTACGATATGCTGGATAATCCCGTTGACATCGAAGCCAATGAAACAACTGAGAAAACAGCCCTCGATGGGAAACCGTCCAGGTTCAATTTCGACAACATCGTGGAAGTGAACGGAGTGTTGGAAATCTCTGCCGACGGCAACAACAGTTTCGGTTTCATCCGTTCCAGCGACTACAACTACCTGTCTTCACCCGACGATGTGTTTGTCTCCAACACACAAATCAGGCAATACGGACTGAAAATCGGCGATGTCATTGAAGGCCGTGTCCGTCCGCCAATGGAAGGTGAAAAGTATTTTGCACTGACCAGCATCCAGAAAATCAATGGCCGTGCACCTGAAGCCATCCGCGACCGTATTGCCTTCGAGCATCTCACCCCTCTGTTCCCTGACGAGAAATTCGACCTATGTTCCACACCAGCGACCACCAACCTCTCCACTCGGATTGTAGACCTCTTCTCCCCCATTGGCAAAGGCCAGCGCGCACTTATCGTAGCCCAACCCAAGACTGGTAAGACGCTGCTAATGAAAGACATTGCCAACGCCATTGCATCTAACCATCCCGAGGCCTATCTCATGATGCTCCTCATCGACGAGCGCCCTGAAGAGGTTACCGACATGGCACGCACCGTCAATGCCGAAGTCATAGCATCGACTTTCGACGAGCCGGCCGACAAACATGTGAAGATTGCCGGTATTGTCCTTGAGAAAGCAAAGCGGTTGGTTGAATGCGGACACGATGTAGTCATCTTCCTCGATTCCATCACCCGTCTGGCCCGTGCCTACAACACGGTGTCGCCGGCTAGCGGGAAAGTGCTCACCGGTGGTGTCGATGCCAACGCGCTACAGAAGCCCAAGCGCTTCTTCGGAGCAGCACGAAACATCGAGAACGGAGGTTCGCTCACCATCATCGCCACGGCACTCATCGACACTGGCTCCAAGATGGACGAGGTCATCTTCGAAGAATTCAAGGGAACGGGCAACATGGAACTGCAGCTAGACCGCACCCTTTCCAACAAGCGTATCTTCCCGGCTGTCAACTTAGTTGCCTCCAGCACACGAAGGGACGAACTGCTGCAAGACCGGACCACACTCGACCGAATGTGGATTCTCCGCAAGCACATTGCCGACATGACAGCCGTGGAAGCCATGAATACCATTCACGACCGAATTCTCCATACAAAAGACAACGATGAGTTCCTACTATCCATGAACTCATAAACAGCAAAAAGGAGTCCTTCGCAGGGCTCCTTTTTTCGTATCTCCATTTATTCGTTTTTCCAATCTGCCAGGATATGTATTTCCGTCTCTGTCAGTCCGTTGGCCATCAACAGCGGCCTGTCCTTCTGGATGGATGCCATCACAGACCCCTCACATTCCTTTATCAACGCCGTAGCCGCTTCCATGTCGTGGGCTGCCGCCAGCACATAGCACATGAGCAGTCTGTCCGTGTCAGTAGGTTCGGCAACCGCCATGAGCTTCTCTGCAATCGGCCGGGCCGCATCTGCCTTTCCTTGGAGTAACAGGGCATGTGCCAAATCCCGCTGGATGTTCATTTCCTCCGGCTGGGTATAATATAATTTGAACAGCAGGTCCGATGCCTCCTTTGCCCGGCCGTCTGCCAGCAGTGCCGAAGCAAGTGCCTGAGCCACGCGCTGGGAAAAAGGTCTTTGCTGATACAACTCACTGTACAAGGTTGCCGAACGCCCATACTGCCTGCTGAGATAATAGCAGCGTGCCAGTGCCACGGTCACTCCCCAATGCATGGGATTGTCCTCATAGAGGTTTTCCAGCAAGAGCTGTGCCTGAAGGTATTCCCCTTTGAGCAGGAGGTGGCGGGCATGGAGCAAGGCTGTTCCCGTGTCCACGCCGTGCGGCAAGTTGCGGAACATCATTTCAAGGTATTCTGTGTACTGATGCTTGAAAAGGAACTTCAGACATTCTTTCAGTCCCTCGTCTGTATCTTTCACAAAGAAACGGCACACACCGTCCAATGCCGACGATGGCTGCGCCACATCGAAAGGATTGCAGAATGCACTCTGGAACTGACCGAATCTGTAGAAACGGTATAAATCCTTAATGTAGCCCGGCTGCATATAGTCGGTTATATCACTACGGTAGTTCACCTGCGGCCCAAAGGCCGAAGCGTCCGAAAGGGCATCCAACATGTTGGGCGGCAACTGACTGATGAGCGCATCCAGGTTCAGCGCCAGCGAGTATTTGTCCGAGTCGCAGAAGGCATCCGTCCGTGCCAGTGCTTTCAGCAGTGCCTGCCGCTCTGGCGTCTTGTTTCTGTTCAGTTCGGAATGGTCGGCATCGAACGGCAGCAGCCAGTTACAGGTATTGTCGTATGCCATGAAGAACGGATGCCGCTTAGTCTGTGCCATTCCGCCGAAATAGATGTCGGCTCCCTCCCTGATCATGTCCTGCATCTGCGAGAGATGTTCCTCCAGTTCGTCCATGGCCTGCTCGGTCTCCTCTTGGCGGAGCACTTCCTCAACCGACCTGTCCTCCATGTCGTCGGCAAACATTTCCTTTATCAGGGCTTGGTTATCAAGCAGCGTCGGGAGTATGTCTTGCTTTATCTTCTGCATATCCCGGTCGGCATTGGCAGCCAGCACCATGAGTCGCAGCAGTTCGTAGAAAGCGTTCTTGTTCCTCCCCACAAGTGTATGGAGCCGCTCTGCCAACTGCGGATAGAGTTCCACAGCCATGTCGGTTGCTATAATCATACCCACGAAGGCCCGCTTACGGCAGTCGGCATCAACCGACTGTTCGTACACCGTCATGAGTGTTTGCTCTTTGTTGGCGTCAAACACATTGAGGCACCCCAGCGTGACGGCACTTATCAGCAGCAGCCGGTCGGTCACATCGATGGTCGGGTCCAACAACAGTTGCGTATAGAATACCCTTTTGCTGTCGGTCCATTGTTCCGAGAGGGTCACCCATTCAAAGAGGGCGTTGATATAACTATGATGCCGTGCAGATATGTGCCTGGCTTTTTCATCGGTGTTCCCCTGCTCCAACGACAGCAAGGAGATATCCTCCACATATCGGCGCAGCGTTGCCACGACCGTCTCGTCGGAAAAGTCGTGCAACTGCATGTGCGAATACACCACCTTGTAATATGGAGTCTGGCTTTGTTCCACCTCCCTGAAGGCATTGCAGGCCGCCCAGTACACCTGGGTCAGCATTTGCCCATATATTTCCGCCTGTTTCTCATCTGCGTAGCCTTTCAGCATGAAGGCCTTCATCCGTCCGTAGTTGGCATCTATGGCGGCAATGGCATCTCCCCTGTTCGGCAGGTGATGTGCGTCAAGGTATTGCTTCAATAGCGCAAGCGACTGCCCCAATTGTTTCTCCACAACAAGGGCCTTGTACAGTTCCGATGATTTTATGCTGTTAAACATGGTGAAGGAGGAAGGTGGAAATACTTGTCCGCTCGCTAAGCGCTTCGCTTGCGAAGAACTAATTACTAATTTTTCCGAACTTGAACTTCGGCAGGCGCGGCAAAGTCTTCTCGTCCACGCCGAGGTGCTCCTTGAGCAGCGGAGCATAGGCTTTCAGACCGTGTTTGTTCAGGGAGTCACACGCCCGGTTATACCCCTTCACGAAGACACCCACCTGACGATTCCTGCGAGCATCTTCCTTATCGGCGGTCCGCATGGCAAAGGTCGACAAATAGGTTTTCATCTTCCTGCTGTCGGCGATGCTCTTGTGTCCGCCCATGAGTGCCATCGTGGCCTGTGGCTCTGGCAGCCACATGGCGTCCATGGCATTGTTCTGGAGCATCTGCAAGCGTATCTCCACATCGTTCACCTGTATTTTGAAGGTCGTTGCAGAGGAAGGATGCGCCGCCAGCACTTGGTCGGTCAGCCAGTCGGTGGCAGAATAGCGTGTCATCGCCACCAACTTGTCGCCCAGGTTCTTCGGGTCCGATACACGCGTGCCCTTATTCGTGATAAGCAACCAGTACAGTTCGGTGTTTCCCATGGCAGCCAACAGCGGCTCCTTGCTGTTCACGAAGTCGATGCGCATGGTATCGCTGGCACCGACATCCACCGACTTGTCCAGCAGTGCATGTTCAATGTCAATCTGCGACTTCAACGGCTTTACCAAGAAACTGTCGGGGATGTCCTTGAAATATCCGGCATCCACCGCCACCCATACGGGCAGGCAGTCCATGGTGGGTAGCACGGCAATCTTCAGCGCCTTCTTTTCCTTGCGCATCTTTTCCGTGTTCAGCGAGTCACGCTCAGCCTGTTTTTCCTTATACGATGCCCCGCAGGCCGCCATCATCGATACGGTCACGGCCAACAAACAGAGGTATGTCAATTTCTTCATGGGCACGAAGTTACAAATAAGCCGCCGCTACACAAAGAAATCAACCCAGTTTTTTCGTTTTTCTATCCGTGGTCAATACAAAATATCGTTAGTCTTTCTTATATTGCTTCTACATCAAACCACAACTGCTCCAGCGTGCGATCTTCCATAATCGCGGTGTTTCTTATATTGTTTCTACATCAAACCACAACTAATGTTGTCGATGTAGTCTTGCACCACCAGGTGTTTCTTATATTGTTTCTACATCAAACCACAACATAATAATTTGAATTTGAATTGAAACAATGGTGTTTCTTATATTGTTTCTACATCAAACCACAACTGAATATTGTTTATCCCTGAATAACTCTGCGGTGTTTCTTATATTGTTTCTACATCAAACCACAACTTTCCTGAAGATGTTAGATGTTGGAGTCTTGGTGTTTCTTATATTGTTTCTACATCAAACCACAACCTACGAGACAAACGGATGGGTGCAAGGCAGGGTGTTTCTTATATTGTTTCTACATCAAACCACAACTTTTGTTTGTTATTTGTTTTGTTATTTAAGGGTGTTTCTTATATTGTTTCTACATCAAACCACAACTAGGTCGCTATTTTGTAATTCGTTATAGAGGTGTTTCTTATATTGTTTCTACATCAAACCACAACTTTGGGCTGGGCGTTTCCGCCCAGTCTTTTGGTGTTTCTTATATTGTTTCTACATCAAACCACAACTTGTCTTGTTGTCGGCGATGCTGACAGCAGGGTGTTTCTTATATTGTTTCTACATCAAACCACAACCGTCAACCGTTGTCCTTTGCGGATGCCAGCGGTGTTTCTTATATTGTTTCTACATCAAACCACACCCCCCCCTGTTTTCGGTGTTAGTGAACCGCTGGTGTTTCTTATATTGTTTCTACATCAAACCACAACTTGTCATTTTTCCCATATTAAAACAGTTTAGGTGTTTCTTATATTGTTTCTACATCAAACCACAACTTCGCAGACACCCATTCCAATTCATCCATGGTGTTTCTTATATTGTTTCTACATCAAACCACAACTTGCTATGGCTGTTCTAACCTGCATCCGTGGTGTTTCTTATATTGTTTCTACATCAAACCACAACTTCAACCAGTTTTGCGCAGAAATTGACCCAGGTGTTTCTTATATTGTTTCTACATCAAACCACAACTCTACAAGGGCACGAGCAGGCTGGCGGCATGGTGTTTCTTATATTGTTTCTACATCAAACCACAACATGCAACTGCGGATAGTTGTCCCACACACGGTGTTTCTTATATTGTTTCTACATCAAACCACAACTTGTCGACGACGAGAAACTGGCCATTCCGGGTGTTTCTTATATTGTTTCTACATCAAACCACAACACTTCCTCAATTTCATTCGACCTGTGGTTAGGTGTTTCTTATATTGTTTCTACATCAAACCACAACTGAAAACATCAATAGTCGGTATAGTCAAGCGGTGTTTCTTATATTGTTTCTACATCAAACCACAACCATCTCTCCTGTGACAGGGTCGTAGAGGTGGTGTTTCTTATATTGTTTCTACATCAAACCACAACAACCAACGGGAACGGCATGCGCTGCGTTGAGGTGTTTCTTATATTGTTTCTACATCAAACCACAACCGCTGCATACGTCTTAACGCTGGACAATGGGTGTTTCTTATATTGTTTCTACATCAAACCACAACTGGCAAACGGTCTATGAAATGATGAATGGTGGTGTTTCTTATATTGTTTCTACATCAAACCACAACCTAAGAGATGTATTTTGCTGTTTATAAATGCGTTACAGCGATGCCTTTGCCTAGGAAGTGGCTTATGTTGGTGGTTCCTTGCGCAAATATATCAAAAAAATTCTAATTGCAAAGGCTCGGATATCGTTTTCTTTTTATCGGCCCCCCAAACATTTATGATGTTTCCATATTGTTTATCTGTTACAGACAATATGCTTACATGCCCTGAAACAGGGACAAACGATCTTATGCGTTTAATATGCACTTGCTGGCTTTCGTACGAAGCACAATGACGGATATAGACAGAGAACTGCATCATCACGAATCCGTCCTTAATGAGGTTTTTACGAAACAGTGCAGCTTCCTTGCGCTGTTTCTTTGTCTCGACAGGGAGATCAAACAATACGAACAGCCACATAATGTGATAGGCATTAAATCGGAGTTCACTCATAGAAATGTGGGTAAAGAGAGCGTGTTGGTTTGTTTCTTGTAGAATTTTGCCAACGATGCGGTTGTCATGGAGAGTGCGACCTGCAAAGGGCGTGTAATCTGGTCCATGCGCACATCTGCTACCAAGAGGCGTAAGAGATAAGGTTTGGTAAATTCGTTCAACTCATTTTCCGCACTGTCATAATATAGCCTATAAACAATTTCATCGACGAAAGGGCGATAGGGCTCCATGACATCGTCCGCAAGTGGAAAGGCATTATAGCGATTGCGATGAAAGACTCCGAATGCCGGATAAAGACCACTGGAAATGAGTGCACGGGCTACTGCCGCCCGGAGAATGGAATAGCCGTAGTTCAACAAATTGTTTGGTGGGGCTCCATCGCGGTTTCTCCGGAAATCTGCCCCAAACAGCAAAGACCAATATGTCCGTGCTGCCGCACCCTCGCGGTTGTCACTGTCGCCCGATTTCACATTCTGATAGAACGGGCGAAGCACACGACCGTCCTTACCGACATTATCAAGCAAAAAACTTTGGTTTCGGATTTTACTTTCAACAAGTTGTTTCCATACTTGCCGCTTCATGGCATCAGATGCTTCAACCTGACTGGTATAACTTTCTTGCAAAGTCGTGTTACCTTCTAACGACATCAGCATAGACTTTGGCATCTTCCGTTCATCGCAGAACACTACACTCACATTGTTGTCAGCCAGCATGTTGAGCAAAGGTACCGTCATGCGTACTTGCGGGTGCTCCACCACCACTACCCCAACATCTTCTATGGGGCGTGTGGTTTTCGCACCATTCTCCCGATTGGTAATGACCAACTGGTTGTAATGCAGCGAAAGTGACACTGGAGTCTGAAAAAGCAAGGTCTGTTTTATCATATCAATCGTTTTAATTCTCCGAGGTCGTTGATTTCAAAATCCACTCCTTCTACCAATGCATGGAATTGAGTATGTAACATTGTCATTTTTGCCCTGAACTCATCCGTTTCTTTAAATACTCCATTAGTTGATTTTATGTCTTTACTCATCCGAGCATCTTGATGATGAAGCAATTCGAGCGTTCCGTATTCATATTTTTTCTGTAATATCATTGACGACAACCCTGTTATCTTATACAATCGTTTTTGCAGATTTTCAGGACTTAAGTCCCATACCTCTTCCGGGGAATTCTCATAAACCAGCACCATTGTTCCTACCTTTAGGAGATACTGGAGAGGCAATCCATCTTTCTCGTTTGGTACTAATTGGTTCCCAACGCCGATACGGTCGTTACTCTTCCGATAGAATTCGGCTGCCGCAAGAGCATTTACCAGTTCAAAGGAAGATTTCTCCTTGCCTTTTGCATCCTTGCCACGATAGATGGCCATCAGATAGTTACGGTCGTTGTTTACATAATAATTCCGCTTGTATTCATGCACAGATTTGTCGCGAGGTTTCTTCTTGTCGAAGGATAACGGACGGGTCAATCGGGTGTAAATGCGAACTTTCCTGATGGGAATCCGCTTCTCCTCATTCATCCAAATGCCTGCTTCCACTGCCTTTGCCAGGCTCCCATGGTTCAAGATGGCATCCTTGACAATGCGTTTCACTTCATCATCGACAATGTTCTCGCACTGTTTCTCTTCCAACGAATCCAAAGACTTACGGACAACATATCGTATTCCTCCCTCACGTTCGATTGCCCCATAATAGGTTTGCTCGTGCAGGGCTCCGCGTGCAGTGTCGCCGGTAAGATAGACAACACGGCCATTTTTGTCGCGAATCTTCTTTCTGGTTTGCTTCGGAAGTTTATCCTTGGTGTAATGGGCAATCAGAAGTTCATTTTGCAGATGCTTCATATCTTCAGTAAAGGTTGGCCAAGGCTTTGGTATGTCCTTTTGTATAGCCTTGAGCCATACCCTGTCTGAATCGGTATGGCGCTGTTGTGCAAGTTTGTCGTATTCTGTCTTGCCGATACATGCAATGGTGATGGCATCGATGCAATGGTGAACATGATTTATGCGCGACTTCTTTTCATATTCTTCCTGAATGCCCCACAGTTTACGGAAGTCGGAAGTGGCGATACCTTTTACAATATATACGCGTTTGAACAATGACTTCAAATACATACGTGCATACCGTGCAATAACCGAATTGTCGTGTCCCTGCCGTCGTGCAAAGCCATCGGGAACCTCGGTCATGGTAAAACGCTCGTATTTATGCTTCCAATAATCACGCTGGATCATCGCCAAATGCTTGCGCTGGATACGGCGGTCGCGGTCTTCTTTTGTAGCATCTGCTCCCCGGCGAAGTTTTCGGTATTGCTGGTCAAAGGCTAAATACTTTTCTTTCCATGACTCTATGCGCTGTAATATGCTCTCGTGATTGGGCAACTCTGACGGCAGTTTTGCCTTCTTGACATCTCGATTGTACACACTGTTGCAGAGAGTGAGGTTCTCCATCGTGGTATCACCACCACGACTGCGCGGAATGGTATGCTCTATGTCGTAAGTAGGATTAGGACCAAGAAAATCTTCCAATCCTATTTTTTCTCCTTCACCATAAAGGTTGTTGTGGCCTTGTTCTTCCCACAACCGATATTTGAGGATATCGTCCTTCGAAACAGACTGACGCTCAACTCCATATTTATCCTTGTAGAACTCCTGTATCTTCTTTTCTGCGGCAGTATTTGCTTTCTCATTTTCCCTATTCCACGCTTGAATTGCCTTGCGGCGGTTTGCATCGTTAAGGTCGCGTGAGAATTCTATGTTCACAATAGTGTCTTCATCAATCTTCCCTTGCTGCAGCAAAAGGTTGACCACCTTTCGAATGCGGAAGAGGGAATGCATGGCCATGGGATTGCGCACACTGTCTGTGCGTGGTGAGCCCAACTGATTTTCCCCTGCTTTGGGATAAAGTTCCAAATCGGAATGATGCCACAACTTGCCTACAGTTTTCTCATCTAAGTGGTATCTACTCTGGAGATAATCTTTCAGGTAATCTTCTATTTTAGCATTGCCCAGACCAGGGTTGAAATCTGCCAGATACTCAATGATGTTCTCAATGGCGGCCTCACGAGTTTCCTTGAGGTTCCAGTCCTGTTTTGGCAAGACCTCAGATAAGTTTGCTAACAGAACAGCATCGCTATAAATCACCCCATAGTTTTTTAGAAAATAAAGAATCTTCCTGATGGCTTTTAGGCTAAGGGCGGCATAGTCGGATTTCATGCGGATTTGACTGAACTTATCTGCGTTCTCCTCATCCAGTTGCAAGCGCTCACGGGCAAAATCCTTTAATTTCTCGTCGTCATCGAAAGAAAACAGCACATGCCAAATGTCGTTCATTACCTGACTGCGCGTTTTCTTTCCTGCCAAGGTGTAAACCTCACAAACTGCCGAGAGCCAATCCTGACCGAAGATTTCCGTCAGGGCATTGTTCACAGGACTTGCACTGAGGGTTGTGTCCATCTGAAAATTGAATTTATAGGGGTAGTCTACGCCATCCTTATAATAACCGAAAGAATTTTTCTTTCCCCCAGACAAGACCTTGGCAATGACTTTGAACTCGAAGTCAGACTTCCGCATGAAACAGGGAATGATTTGCGCACGCTCTTCTGCGGTCAAAGGACGGAGCATTTCATCGGCAGGAGTCTGTATCTTGATGTTGTTGATGAACTGATACATTCGGAAATCCTCGAACAACGGATGTGACACCGGACAACGCGGTTTCCCCTTCTCAAATTTACATGAACCGACCAAATGCTTCTGGGATTTCAAGGGACGCTGGAAGAAAATGGCATGTTCAAGTTTTCTTCGCAAATCTTCGGATAAGCCCTGCTTGTCACAAATAGCATGAAACTCTTTCAGGTAATGTTCTTTCCGAGATGTATACTTGTTACGGATTTTCTCTCCACGCTCGTAGAGTTGGAAGAAATACTCACCAAGATAATCACATCCAGCCTCTTTCATCTTTACATCCAGGTCATGGATGCTCTCCATTACCTGTCCGTCAGACTCCTTGGTTGTTTCCTTACGATTACTCAAGAATCCACGGCGTTGATTCAGATGGTACAAAGCCCGTCCCAGGATATAACGCTGAGTCAAATCGGTTAAGTCTAACTTCTGCGTCAGGCAAATATGCCGGAAACGGTAAGGATTGATGTTCCGGTCATCGTCAGTCCTTTGCCAGTCTATAAAGTCTTTGCGCCCGGGATATTGATTTTCATTGCGCCATCTACGCAGTTCTTCCTTGCTGACAGGCGGGCATAAATGAACTTCAGCCAGAACGGTAAGCAATCGAATCTTCCTAACCTTTCTCCGCCAATAATGCCGCCGCTGGTGGCGATATTCTGTTCGCTCTGCTGCCCGGGAACTTTCATTCCCCTTCTCGATTTTAACACCTTCTTCAAAAATATTTGTACCGCGGTCAAGCAAACGACAGCCATTTTCACTTCGCTCTACTATTGCCCAACCCAAACTGTTCGTACCAGTGTCTATACCTAATACCTTTTCCATAGTAGTAATTTTCTTTCAAAATTAGCAAAAATAATTTGTGCAAAGAATAAAAACCATTAAATTTGCAGCATAAGATTTTCTACATCTTATCACAATAAGGCCGTAGTGGCCGAAGGGTAAAACCTATACCTCCGCCTCGGTGGAGGTTTTTTATTATACACAAATCCTTGGTATCTGTATCATCAAAAACTCTTCACTCTTTCATTCTGAAAAATTTACCGCTGCAAAATTGATTTTTTGCGAATGACAAAGTCGTGGAAAGAGATGAAGAGAAACCTCAACCAACTTACACAAGCCGCTGATTATCAATCGTTAACACACATTCCGGCTTGCGCGGAGGAAAACCGTTTTCCATTTTGGCCCCAAACGGAGGGCGTTTGAGGCCAAAACGGCTTGCGTTTGGGCGGCAGTTGCAGTGCGTTTGGGGCTCAAATGGAAGATAGGATATTCTAAGGAGCCTAGGCGGTCCTAGGTGCTCCTCGGTTTTTCCTAGGGGTACCTAGGACTTTTTGAAGAAAAAAAACAATAATCTTTTTGTTTTTCCTTCTTTTCCGCTATTTTTGTTTTCTAAAGCTTGCATCCCATGGAGAAGAAGAAAGCGCGTGTATTGAAGAAGGCTGTTGTGTGGAAAGACTTGTATTTCTACCGCAAGAGCGATGCCATCTACCAACTGACCGTGGCGTTCTGCCGGCGTTTCCTCCCTGCCCACGGCGACCGCACGGTGAACCAGATGATCCAGGCGGCACGCTCCGGCAAGCAGAACATTGTGGAAGGCAGCGAAGACGGACAGAGCAGTTCGGAAATGGAAATCAAGCTGCTGAATGTTGCCCGTGGCAGCCTTCAGGAACTGCAAGCCGACTATTGCGACTACCTCAATACACATAGCCTTCCCATTTGGGACAACGACAACGAACGCCTGCTACGCCTGCGCGACTTCTGTCACTCCCACAACGACTACTGCGACTATGCCGATTTGGCCGAAAAGATGAACGATGAGGAGTTTGCCAACCTGTTGCTCACGCTCTGTCACCAGACTGACAAGATGATGTGTGCCTACATAGAGAAACTGGAAGAGCGCTTTGTAAAGGAAGGTGGCATTAAAGAACGGATGTATGCCGCACGCACCGGCTACCGCAACGAGCAGGACAAACGCATTGAAGCGCTGGAAAAAGAGAACCAGCTGCTGAGAAAGCGCATCGAGGAGCTGGAGAACCAGCTGGAGAGCTATAGGAAGTCCTAGGGAGCCTAGGAATGCATAGGAGACCCTAGGAATGCCTAGGAATGCCTTGGGAAGCCTAGGATATTCCAGGAAGTGCGTTCTTTTCAAAAATTTTTCTTACCTTTGCACCGATTTATTTGAAGCAGCCTGGTAGAGCTGTGGAGGACAAGCATCCTCAAAACTCCACTTGAACTTATGACAAACAACACCGTTTCAAGAAGAGTGACAGCCACCATTCTCTCCATGTCGCTGCTCACCGTAATGGCCGGAGCCGCCATTGCACCCGCACTGGGAATTATCAAGGCTCACTTTGCCAGTGCACCGGCACTGCTCGTGCAATTTATTGTAAGCCTGCCGGCACTGTTCATCATCGTTACCAACCTCTTTTTCCTTCCGCTCAGCCGACTGCTGCACATCCGTGCTATTGCCACCACCGGACTTGTGCTGTATGTGACGGCTGGAGCCGGATGCTTTTTTGCCGACAACATTGTCCTGATGCTTCTGCTGCGGGCTGTGCTCGGCATCAGCGTAGGACTTATCATGCCGCTCTCTACAGGATTGCTGGCCTACTATTTCCCACCGGAGGAACAAGCCAGGCTGATGGGACTATCGGCTGCCATGAACCAGATGGGTGGCGTGGTGGCGACACTGCTGGCCGGACTGCTGGCCACCATTGCATGGAACTATGCCTTTCTGGTGTATCTGCTTGGAATGATTGCACTGATCATGGTCTGGCGCTGGCTCCCCGACGAGCAGTTGGGGTCGGCCAACAAGCGTGGCGTACCCTTCCAGCCACGGCAACTGCTGAAGTTCCACCCATCGGTGACGGGTATGCTCCTGCTGATGATGATATTCTTCATCTTCCCGACCAACTTCGCCATCATTGCCGGTAAGCAGGCAGGACTTTCGACAGAGACCGTAACCATCGTCATGGTGGGGCTCGACATGGTGGCATTCTTTGCCGGACTGATGTTCGGGAAGATTATGAACCACTACAGAAAAGCTGTGAAATATTTTGCCCCGTTGTTCTTCCTGGGAGGCTATGCTGCCTATCTGCAGCCGTCACTGCCAGCCATTGTACTGGGATCTGCCTTTATCGGTATTGCCACGGGTGTGGGAGTGCCCTATCTGAATACCATTGCCAGCATAAAAGGGGGTCGCAACTCGGCCACCACCGTCATGCCGCTGCTCTCGGCAGCACTCTATCTGGGGCAGTTCATCTCCCCACTGGCGGTAATGATGCTGTCCGGATGGCTTTTCGAGGCAACAGATGCGACGGCACCCTATAAGGTGGGTATACTGCTTTCGGGCGTGTATCTGCTGCAGACCTTCTGCACGCGGCACTTCCAGAGCCTTCCACCGGAAGGGAAGCAATAGGAAAATCTAGGAGAGCCTAGGAGGGCCTAGGGTAAAATAAAAGAAAGGGAAGCTCGCTGGAACTTCCCTTTCTTCTTATATGCTTGCTGCGTTGAACAGCCACTGATAGACGAACGAACAGACTCCGAAGAGGACGATGCCCACCGTGCAGAGGGCCAGTGCCAAGCGAGTGCTGCAGTCGCTGCGGAAAGCGGGAAGCGGGTTGTCCGACTTCTTGATGTACATGGCCTTAACAATGAGCAGGTAGTAGTAGAGCGACACCACAGTGTTCAACAGTGCGATGAAGACCACGGCGTAGGCCCATACGCTGCCATGCTCGGCGGCTGCCATGAATACGAAGAACTTGGAGAACATGCCTGCAAACGGCGGGATGCCTGCCAAGGAGAAGAGTGCCAGCGTCATGAGGAACGACAGGCGCGGGTTGGTCTGGTAGAAGCCGTTGTAGTGGTCTATCTCTGTCTTGCCGCCGTTGTTCTGCTCCACTACGCTGATGACGGTAAAGACGGCCATGTTGGCCACTACATAGATGAGCGTGTAGTACATCAGCGAGGTGAGTCCTGCTGCCGATGCGCCCACCACGGCCAGCATGATGTAGCCTGCCTGCGAGATAGAACTGAACGCCATGAAGCGCTTCAGTTCGCTCTGGCGGATGGCAAAGAGGTTACCCACGGTGATGGAGAGTACGATGGCGATATAGAGCAGGGCCTCCCAATGGTGAATCATGCTTCCAAAAACATGGATAAAGATGGTACAGAGGGCAAAGGCTGCCGCACCCTTGGAAATGACCGACAGGTAGCCGGTGACGGGCGTGGGGGCTCCTTGATAGGTATCGGCTGTCCAGAAATGGAAGGGAACGAGCGAAAGCTTGAATCCAAGCCCTGCGAAGAAGAACACCAGACCGAGGATGGTCATGGGCGACTTGACAAGCTGGGCGGCAACATCGCTGAAATACAAGGTGGTGGTAGAGCCGTAGATGAACGACAGGCCGTAGAGCATCACACCCGAAGAGAACACCGCCATAAGCACATATTTGGCCCCGGCCTCAGCCGAGATTTTCTTCCACTTGTTCATGGCAACCAGGCATGCCATTGGCACGCTGGCCATTTCAAGGCCGAGGAAGAAGAGGAGAAAGTGGCCGCTGGACACCATCATGTACATACCCAGCAGCGTCGAGACGATGAGCATGTTGTACTCACCCTCGTATTTGCGGACGCGCTCGTCGTTCAGCCATGCACGGGACATGATGAGTACGATGAGCGTACCGCCGGTGAGGATGACCTTCATCGCATTGGCAGCGACGGTAGATACATACATCTCGCCAAAGGCTGATGCCGGTTCTGCCAAGAGACATGGCAGCAACTGGAGCGCCATGAGCGTCACGGCCAGCGGATGGAACCAACGGCGTGCGGCTGTCTTCGAAGAACAGAAGTCGGCAACGAAAAGAATGAGCAGGACTGCTACGAGCGCTGCCTCGGGAATCATATTAAGAAATTGACTGTAATTCATGTTTCATTCTCCTATGTTAAAGGGCAGCAACTGCTGGATTGATGACGGAAAGAATCGGCACGAGGGCATTGTCGATGATGGGCTTGAAGATGAACGGTGTTGCACCCAGTCCTGCCACGCAGAAGATGAGGCATGCCACTGCCACGCGCTCGTCCCAGGTGGCATCGGTCAGATGCTCGTAGTGCGGGTCGGACACCTTGCCCATGAGTATCTTGCCGGCAACACGCAGGATGTAGACTGCGGTCACCACGATGGAAGTACAGGCAATGATGGTGCATACGCGGTGGAATACATCGTTGTTCTCGAACGAACCGACGAAGATGGTCATCTCGGCTGTGAAACCGGAGAAGCCGGGGAGTCCGAGGTTGGCAAGGCCGGCTATGAGATAGCCTACTGCCAGGAAGGGCATTATCTTCATGAGACCGCCCAGACGGCGGACATCACGGGTGTGGGTACGACCATAAATCATACCGATGAGAGCAAAGAAGAGTGCCGTCATCAGACCGTGGGAGAGCATCTGCAAGATGGCTCCCGAGCAGGCTGTTTGTGTCATCATGAGCAATGCAAAGAGCACGAGGCCGCAATGGCTCACCGAAGAGTAGGCATTGATGTATTTCAAGTCTGTCTGCACACAGGCACTGAGGGCACCGTAGACTACGGATATCGTGGTCAGGATGAGGAATATCCAGGCAAGTTCCTGAGCGGCTTCGGGCAAGAGATACATTGCCACGCGGAAACAGCCGTAGCCTCCGAGTTTCATCAGCACACCGGCGTGGAGCATGGACACGGCAGTGGGTGCCGAGGCATGACCGTCGGGTGACCATGTGTGGAACGGGAACATGGCTCCAAGCACACCGAAACCGATGAATATGAAGGGGAAGAATATCTTCTGGATTTCTACCGGAATGTTGTGCAGGTTGGCTATCTCGATGATGTTCATGGTCTGGGCACCGCTGAAGAAATAGATGCCCAGGATGCCCAGGATGAGCAGTGCCGAACCTCCCATGAGCATGAGGGTGAGCTTCATGGCAGAATACTCCTTGGCTCCACTACCCCACACGCCGATGAGCAGGTACATGGGGATGAGCGCCACCTCGTAGAACATGAACATGGTGAAGAGGTCGATGGAGATGAAGAACCCGTATACGCCTGTTGACAACAGGGTGAACCACAGGAAGTACTCCTTGGTGAGGGGCTTCAACTGCCAGGAGGCAAAGGTACCGGTGAACACGATGATGCTGGAGAGCAGGAGCATGACAACCGAGATGCCGTCGACACCGATGGCATAGTGGATGTTCAGCGGAGCAAACCACTCTACACTGTAGGTGAGGAGCATGGTGTCGGTGACGCCTGCGTTGCGTTGCTGCACGAAATAGAATGTCAGCCAAACGGACAGTGCCAACAGACAGGACGAGCCTGCCACCATGACCGCACGCACCTGATTGAGGTTGCGCGCCAGCCACAAGAACAGCAGCATTACAACGGGAATGACAACAAATAATGTAAGTATATTCATAGTTTATGCCTCCTTTCTTAGATGCTTAACAAAACTAGGGTGAGTGCCACGGCTCCCGTAAGGAACCAGACAGCATACTTGCGTACATCGCCACTCTGCCACGGCCGGATGCTCTCGCCAGCCTCGCGGGTACCCCAGGCAACAAAGTTGAAGGTGCCGTCGATGATGTGACGGTCGAACCAGGCTATGGGCATGGAGACGAAACGGAAGATGACCTTGTGGGTCATGAACTGCCAAATCTCGTCCTGATAGAAGCGCTTGTAGGCTGCACGGTGCAGACGCGGGAATGTTGCATACAACTTGTCGGCAATGGGCTGACGCTCACCTTTATATATATATGTGGCAAGGGCAATGCTCAGCACGGCCACCACAATGGATGTGCCGGCAACAGTCCAGTCGAGATGGATGTCGTAGGCCTGCCCACTGGCACTGACGAAATGGCCGAAGGGGATGAAACCGCCCACGATGGTCACCACGGAGAGGAATATCAAGGGGAAGGTCATGGTCCAAGGCGCCTCGTGCGGGGTGTGATGGGCATGCGCCTCCTTGTTTTCAGTTCCCCAGAAAATGCCGTAATAGAGACGGAACATATAGAAGGCCGTCATGGCTGCCACACCGGTCATGATCCAACCCACCCAAGGGCTGTATTGCATGGCTGCCGTCAGAATTTCATCCTTAGAGAAGAAGCCTGAGAAGGGAGGTATGCCAGCAATGGCCAAACAACTGATGAGGAAGGTGATGTGGGTGATGGGCATGTACTTGCGCAAACCGCCCATCATGGACATCTCGTTGGAATGAACTGCGTGGATGATGCAACCGGCACACAAGAAGAGACAAGCCTTGAACATGGCATGGGTGAACAAATGGAACATACCTGCCATGTAGCCCAGCTGTGCATGGTTGTCAAGCACGGCACCGTGTCCTCCCGGCAGGCAAACGCCGAGTGCCACCATCATAAAGGCTATCTGCGAGATGGTGGAGAATGCCAATACGCGCTTGATGTCGCTCTGTGCACAGGCAACGGCTGCGGCATAGAAAGCGGTGAATACTCCCACCCAGACGATGATGCCCATGGCCTGCGGGGCGTATTCTATCCACAACGGGAACATGCGTGCTACCTGGAACACACCTGCAACCACCATCGTGGCGGCGTGAATCAGTGCCGACACCGGTGTGGGACCTTCCATTGCGTCGGGCAGCCAGATGTGAAGCGGGAACATTGCACTCTTACCGGCACCACCGATGAACATCAGCACCAATGCCGTAGGAAGGATAAAGGCTCCTGCGGCAACGGCCTTTGCTGCACTACCGGCAACAAACGGGGCTGCTCCTTCGCCCATCACGACATTGTCGATGAACGAGAAACTGAACGAATCGGTGTAGTAGCCGAAGATAAGTATACCGATGAGGAAGAACATATCGGCAAAACGCGTTACGATGAAAGCCTTCTTCGAGGCTGCCACCGCAGCGTGCAACGGATAGTAGAATCCGATTAAAAGATAGGAACTCACACCCACCAACTCCCAGAAGAGGTACATCTGGAAGATGTTGGTTGCCACGACCAGTCCCAGCATGGACATGGTGAAGAGCGACAGGAAGGCATAGTAGCGCTGGAATCCTTTCTCGCCGTGCATATATCCGAACGAATAGATGTGCACCATGAGCGATACCGTGGAGATGACAATGAGCATCACCACGGAAATGGGATCCAGAAGGATGCCAAGGTCAAAGTGAAGGTTACCCAGCGGCAACCAGGTGAAGTTAAAGGGCACGATTGTTGAGAAAGTGCCGTCGGCTCCACGCGGTGAGGTGAAATAGGTGTAGGCCGTCAGATAGGACAGTACGGTAACGGCACCGAGCACGGTCGTGCCAATCAGGCCAGCTGTCCTATGTGACATCTTCATCCCGGCAAGTCCAAGAAGCAGGAAAGAGAATGCAGGAAGAAGAAGGATCAATAATGTGAATGAATAATCCATAGTCTGAAACTGTTTATTAATTCTTCATTTCTTGAATTCGATCAACCTGATCGCTCTTGAAATTACGGTATACATTTATAATAATAGCAATGGCCACAGCGGTCTCGGCTGCGCTCACACCAATAGAGAATAGCGTAAAGAAGAAACCCTCGAAGAACTCATGATGAGGATAGATGATGCGGTTGAACAGCGCAAAGTTCATGTCAACGGCATTCAGAATGAGTTCCACGGAGATGAGCATGGCAATCAGGTTGCGACGGGTGACGAAACCAAACACACCGATGAAGAACAGCAATGCACTGAATACGAAATAATAGCCTGCAGGTATCATTCTTTCTCCTCCTTTCTTGCAATCATTATACCACCGATGATACATGCCAGGAGAAACAACGAGATGAACTCGAAGGGAAGCACATACTGGTACTTCTCGGCCCCCATGAGGGTCTCTCCGACATAATCCATGCCGACTTCATCGCCCGCCATGGTGGTAAGTTTGTCAAATACATTATTCTTTACTAACACGAAAACAACCGTGGCAAATCCAAGCACTGAAAGAAGAAGACCACAGAGGACATTCTTCAACTTGAGATTCTCTTGGATTCCCTGGAGCGTTTTCTTGTTAACCAACTGGATGGCAAATACATATAGCATGGTTATACCACCGGCGTATATGCTTATCTGGGCAGCACCAAGGAAGGTGTAGTCGAGCAGGAAATAGATGCCCGCCACGCCAAAGAGGACGAACAACAGGAATGTCGCAGCCCGCATGATTCGCTTGGTGGTCACACACATGATGGCAGAACCGAGTATGACTACTGCCAGCATGCAAAAAATGATCAAATTCGTCATATCGATTATTTTGTTTTGGTGTTAAACTTTCCTATTGTCAAAGGGGCGCCACCATCAATCAAGTTGGGAAGCGAGCCGCCATCATAGACTTCCTTGTCCAGATGCAGCACCAGACTCTCACGGTCGAAGACACTGTTCTCGAAGTCGTTGGTGAAATGGATGGCGTTGAAGTTGCATGCATTGGTACACAACTGACAGAACATGCAGTCGCCCAAATCGTATTTGTAGTCGAGCAACACGCGCTTCTTCTTGCCCGTTTCGGGGTCCTCCTGCATCTCGGAGAGTATGGTGATGGTTCCGTTGGGGCATGCCTTTTCGCACAAGGTACATGCCGTACAGTTGTATGACCCGTCTTCGTTGCGCACAAATGCCAGACGGCCACGGTGACGCTTCGATACATGAAGGGTCGTCTTGCGGTTCTCGGGATATTGTTCCGTCGACTTCTTGGTGAAGAACTCCTTCAAGGTAACCTTCAAGCCCACGGCCAGGGTCTTTATGCCACTGCCGAGTTCACTGAAATATGATTGCTTGTTTTCCATATTATTCTATAGCATTAAAGTGTCCAACCGAATGCAACAATCACCGTCATCAATATGATATTGATCAGTGCCAGTGGCATCAGGTATTTCCATTCCAACTTCAATATCTGGTCTATGCGGAGTCGCGGATAGGTCCAACGCACCCACATCAGCAGCCAGACAACAGCCAGCGTCTTCCCCATGAACCAAACGATGCCGGGAATACAGTTCATCACGGTGTCGAAGCCCTCCGAGCCAATGTTGATGGGAGCCCAGCCACCGAGGAAGATAGTCACGGCAATACCAGAAATAACAAACAAGTTCATGAACTCTGCCAGGTAATAGAAACCAAAGCCCATACCTGAGTATTCGGTATGATAGCCTGCCGTCAATTCACTCTCGGCCTCTGCCAAGTCGAAAGGACCACGGTTGGCTTCTGCATTGCCGGCAATGAGGAAGGTGATGAAGGCTATCAGGGCTGGAATGTGTCCCTGTACGATGAGCCAGTTCCAAGGCCCCGTCTGCTGCTCGACAATTGTGCTCACCTGCATCGTGCCCGTCAGGATGACCATTGCCACGAGTGTAAGGCCCAACGACATCTCATACGATATCATCTGCACTGCACCGCGCATGGCAGATACGACGCTGTACTTGTTGTTACTGCCCCAACCGGCGAGAAAGATTCCCACAACGCCTATCGAAGAAATCGCAGTAATCAGAAATACGCCTACATTGAAGTCCAATACCTCAGCACCCTTGTTCCAAGGAAGGAACGAGAAAGTGCCGACAGAGGCTATTACAACAAGGAAGGGAGCAAGGCAATAGAGAAACTTGTCAGCGCGGTCGACGATGAAGATTTCCTTTATCAGCATCTTAAGCACATCGGCTACAATCTGGAAAATACCCCAAGGGCCGACGCGGGTGGGACCCACACGGCACTGGAAAAATGCACACACCTTGCGCTCCATGTAGATCATGAGCATCGCTATCAGCGCATAGGCCGTCAGAATGAGGACGCCTACCAGCACACACTCAATCAAAACAGCCACACCGTTGCTCAAGCCAAGCGTTTCCAGCAGCAACCCTTCAAACCATTTTGTTACTAATGAAAAATCAAACATATTGGTTATTGTTAATCAGAACTCGCTACGCGCTTTGCATAGCAAAGAAATTGTTTATTACCTGTCTATATCAGGGATTACGAAATCGATGGCCGCACCTGCTGCCACGAGATCGGCAACCTTCTGCCCGCGAAGCATCGGATCCAAAGCGCCCACAAGGCTCAAACCCATCGGACGCAATTTTAAACGGTAGGGGCTCTTGTCGCCGCGAGAGTCCAAATAGACCCCAAACTCACCACTTGCACCCTCAACAGAGAAGTACCACTGACCCTCCGGAACCTTGATGATTGGCTTCTGCTTCACATAGTAATCACCCTCCGGAATATTGTCTATAAGTTGTTCTATGATGTCCAGGCTCTGGTACATCTCCTCGATGTGCACAAGATAACGGTCCATCGAGTCGGCACCCGTCAGTGTGATCTGCTTCCACTCCACTTTGTCATACATGGCGTAAGGATGGTTCTTACGGACATCGTTGCACCAACCTGCCGCCCTTCCTGCAGGACCCGTCACACCATAGGCGACACAGGACGCTGCATCCATCGGACCGACACCTTCCAGGCGATTATGCGTGATGACATTATCGCCGAACACATCCATATACTCCTGAATCATCGGACGAAGATAACGGCACAGAGCCTTTACATTCTCCACAAAATGCTCGTCTATGTCTGCCTGCAGACCACCTATGCGGTAGTAGTTCTGTATCAGTCGGCCGCCAGTGGTCTCCTCCATCACATTGAGTACATGCTCCCTGTCGCGCATACAATACAGGAAAGCCGTCAGTGCACCCAGGTCCTGGGCACAGCAGCCGCAGTAGAGCAAGTGACTGTCCAGTCGCTGCAACTCGTCCATGATCGTACGGACATACTTGATGCGGTCCGTAAGTTCTATTTCCATAGCCTCCTCTATCACACCTACCAGCGCATGGCGGTGCATCATCGCCGAGAGATAGTTCAGGCGGTCGGTAAGAGCCAAAGTCTGCGGATAGGTGTAACTCTCGCACATCTTCTCAATACCACGGTGAATATAGCCAAGATGAGGATAAATGCGTTTCACGCGTTCGCCGTCAAGAACCGTTTGCAAGCGAAGAACACCATGCGTCGACGGATGCTGGGGACCAATGTTCACCACGAAGTCATCGTCCGTGAACAGTAAATTTTGCTTGCAGCCCAGTTTCCCGTTCTTGTCAAGGAAGTATTCACAACCATAGTTCGGTTCCTCATCGTCCGTCAGCGAATAACCGTCCTCACCCTCCCAGTCCTTGCGCAGGGGATAGCCCTTGAAGTCGTTCCGCAGGAAAAGACGGCGCAGGTCAGGGTGACCAAGGAACTTAATGCCGAAGAAGTCGTAAACCTCCCGTTCCAACAGATTCGCACCCGGCCAAAGGGATGTCACCGAAGCAACAACACACTCTTCTCCCACCTGCTTGGCCAGCGTCTTCACACTCGTTCGCTCGTGCGTCGCCGTGTTCTCAAGAATATATATACACCCCAGGCCTTCCGCACCGAAGTCCTCACCAATAATGGTCACAAGGAAATCATAGTGCGACTCATTCTTCAACCTTGCCATTACAGAGGCAAAATCATCGAAAGATAATACAATAGAATTCAGTTTCATGGTGACTCCTCTCTTATTCGTTTTCTGTTTCCGGGTTCACTGCTGCGGAAAAATCTTCCGGAACATGCTCAATCACAATAGGGGCACGACGCTGCCGCTCGCTACTGCGCTTGCCACAGGCAAGAACCTCATTGCTCACTCCTTGCAAAGCCTCTTCCTTCGACTGCTTGTGGTTTGCGCCACCGAAGAAACGCTCAGCCTTCACCTTACGCTGCAACTGCATCATGCCATACAGAATCGCCTCGGGACGAGGGGGGCAGCCGGGAATGAACACATCCACCGGAAGGATTTCCTCTATACCCTTCACCACATGATAGCTCGACTTGAACGGACCGCCCGAAATCGCACAGCCGCCAACAGCAATCACATACTTCGGCTCAGCCATCTCATCGTAAAGACGCTTCAACGCAGGGGCCATCTTATGCGTAATCGTACCTGCACACATAATCAAGTCAGCCTGACGGGGGGAGTTACGCGTCACCTCAAAGCCGAAACGAGCAAAGTCATAACGCGCACAACCAACAGCCATGAATTCTATACCACAACAAGAGGTCGCAAAAGTCAGCGACCATAGCGAGTTCGCACGACCCCAGTTTATCGCAGCGTCCAATGAGCCCACAACAAGGTTCACTCCGCCACGACGCAAGTCGGCTATCTGCTCCTCAAGGCACGCGTTGTCCTTGAACTCGCCATAGGCAATGTTCTTAATCTTAGGTCTCCTCATTCCCATTCCAACGCTCCTTTCTTCCAGGCATAGGCAAGACCCAGCACTAACACAAACAAAAATCCGCCAATCGTTGCCAAAGCCCAAACGCCAAAGTGATGCACACTCACAGCCCAGGGGTACAGCAACACCGTCTCAATGTCGAACATCAAAAACAGAATCGCAAATAAATAATAGCCCACACTCAACGGCAACCACGAAGAGCCACGAGTGGGTATTCCGCACTCATAAGCCTCACCCTTCATGGGGGCATAGGAACGGGGGCCTAACAGCTTCGCAACAACATAGGCGCCAAGCACCAGCGTCACACCCGTCAGGAACACCGTAATTAACAGTAAACTCATAGATATAAAATTGTTTAGTTCTCGTTCAGTTCACTCGCTACGCGCTTGCACAGCAAGAAATCGGGGGCGAAGTTACACAAAAAACAAAACAACACAAAACGCTTTTCGAAAAATTCTCACCCAACATTCCAAACGACCAAACCACCAAACACCCAAACGACCAAACGACCAAACGACTAAACGACCACATTCCACCTTCCACATTCCACCAAACCCTCTATGGGACGAGGAAGTACACGACACAAACGCATACCGAATTCCTCACAAACTCTTTCCAACTGACTGCGAAAAACATGGGCCACACCGCCAACAGCATAAATGTCCTGATGAGTTGCAGCATAGTGGCAGAGATTGTTCCGGAAGAACTGACGGAAGTTGTCAAGGACAAGTTGTAGGATAGCCGGTTCGCCAATGTTTTCCAACACAAAGGGCACTAACGAAGCAAGAAAACGATTGGCCTGGGGCTGACAATAGACACGGTCGATAATGTCCTCATAAGTGAGAGAATAAGCCTGAAACAACTTATCGCGCAGCTGGACACAAGAAGGATCTTTCAATAGTCTATTGAGCAGCATCCTCCCCAAAACTGCGCCACTCCCCTCATCGCCGAGAATATAGCCAAGCGGAGGTATTCGACAAACAATCCGCTGGCCGTCGTATAGGCAAGAATTCGAACCCGTACCGAGAATGCACACAAGCCCTGAATCCTCACCACAGAGGGCATGCGCTGCACCAAGCAAATCGGAGTTAACCTCGATGGAAGCGCCGGGGAAATTTCTCTGGAGCAAGGCATGCATATCATCGGCGTAGTGACCCGAGCAGCCTGCACCATAAAAATGGATACGGTGTATGGTCGCTGGTGATGTGGCTGACAACTGCGGCAACAATTCTTCGGCAATAACAGTTGACAACTGCGATTCACTGGCATGCACAGGCGACAGCCCCTGCGTGGTGAGGTATTGGGCGGTGCCATCTGCATGGATAAGCGCCCAGTCTGTCTTGGTGGCGCCACTGTCGGCAATAAGCATCATTAGATTTACGGATTTTATAATTTCTTTGCTGCGCGAAGCGCGTTGCGAGTTCGGATTTACGATTTACGCTCAGATGTCCAGTGCTGGAATGCGTTCGAGGAGCAAAAATAATGTTTTTTTGGGCAAGATGCATACAAGAATACAATTTATTTTTATTTTTGCAGCAAAAGAAGCAATGAAATCTAAATACATATATATGAAAAGACTTCTCGTCCTGTTGACGATGTGCTCCTTTGCGCTGCTACCGTCACATGCCGTCCTGAAAGAGAAAGACCTGAAAAGCACCCTGACCATCCTCCGTGCTGAACTGACCGACTATTACCAGGAACTGGAACACCAGTCCGGGTTCATGAAAGCGCAGCGCGAGAAAGTGGGCAGAAACATCTTCAGCGTGCTGAGCCGAAGCAACCAGAATGCACTGATGCTTTACTCCCAGAAGCCAGACTATATTTTCGACCTGACCTATGCTTGCCACGAAGCCACGGAACAATATCGCGAGTTCAGGAAAACAGTGCTGCCGTTCAATTCCTATGTGATGCGTAACGACAGCGAGATGGCCCGCTACGACAGCCTCATCACATCACTCAGCCACATACGACCGTCACAACTTGACGAAAAGAGCAAGACAGACAGGAGCGTTTGCCTCGCACTTGCCACCAATATCCGACACACACTCCAGGACAACACCGACCAACTGCAAGAGTACATTGGCTATTACCAGATGGCCGAGGAAAGGCTAAAATACCTCAACGACTACGCAAACAAACGCTATTACGACATACAGACAAGCATCTTCAGCAACGAGGGGGAAAACTATCTCGCCATCCTTGCCAACATAGACAAGGCTCTGAAAAGCACCTCCGACATTGTTACAGAGAAGTACAAACCGCAGCATAAGGTGCACTCCCAGTGGGACAGCCGGATGATTGTCGGACTATTCCTCTTCATTGCATTCTATGCAGTTGTCGCCTTCTTCATCAACCTATTCCTCATGAAAGTGGTGGTAAGGAAACTGCTCAGTCTCGGGCGATTGAAACACCTTGAAAGCGGTTTCAAGGTGCGCCAGTGGTACATCGTGCTCGCAACGACGGTGCTCACATTTGCGCTCCTTCTGGGAATACTGCGCATCTCCATCAGCCAGAACTTCTTCATCATGGCCAGCAATCTGCTGGTTGAATTTGCCTGGCTCCTCGGCGCAATCCTCATCTCACTACTCCTCCGCATCGACAACAGGCAACTCAGCAGCGTGTTCCGCATCTACATGCCACTCGTCGTCATGGGATTCGTGGTCATCAGTTTCCGCATCATCCTCGTTCCCAACGGACTGGTCAACCTGATTTTCCCACCCATCCTGCTCATCTGCGCCGTCTGGCAGTGGCGCGTGGTGAGGAAACACCGCAACCAGGTTCCGCGAAGCGATGCCGCATTCAGCTATTTCTCGCTTGCTATCTTTCTCGGTTCGGTTGTTTGCTCCTGGATGGGCTACACACTCTTCAGCGTACAACTGCTCATCTGGTGGATCATGCAACTCACCTGCATCCTGACCATCGCATGTCTGGCCGGATGGCTGGAAAAATACGGAGAGAACCACGATATGGACAAGCGGCCTATCAGCGAGACATGGTTCTACGATGCCCTGCGGGCAGTGGTCATACCCATTATGGGCGTACTCTCAGTGGTCGTTTCCATCTATTGGGCAGCCGACATCTTTAACCTCAGCGACACCATCAAGAACGCCTTCACGACAAGGTTCATAGATACAAAATACATCAAACTGAGCATATTTGCCATCTGCCAGGTGGCCACCCTCTATTTCATCTTTGCCTATCTGAACCGTACGGCAAAGGCTGCCGCCGCCCTCCATTTCGAGAAAAGCGACCACTCCACCGCCGCCACACGCAATGTCATGGCACGGAACATCATCCAAGTGCTGGTGTGGGGCGTATGGCTACTCATCAGCCTCGGCATCTTCCACATCAACAACACTTGGTTCGTAGTCATTTCCGGAGGCCTGTCTACAGGTATCGGCTTTGCCATGAAGGACATTCTGGAGAACATCTACTACGGCATTTCACTGATGGCCGGACGCATCAAGGTGGGTGACCTCATCGAATGCGACGGCATACGCGGGCATGTTTCCTCCATCAACTACACCAGCACCCTGCTCGACACCATCGACGGGTCGGTCATTGCCTTCCAGAACAGCCAACTCTTTACGAAGAACTACCGCAACCTTACGAAGAATCACGGTTTCGAGCAGGTTTTACTTCCATTTGGGGTGGCCTATGGCAGCAATGCCACTGAAGTGAAGGATCTCATCGAGAAGACCGTCCGCAGGCTCAAGTGCCGCGACCAGAAGAAAGATGTGCGCGTGGTATTCACCGAGTTTGGCGACAACAGCATCAACTTCAAGGTGCTCGTCTGGGTTCCGGTCAACTCACGCATCCATGCCATCAGCGAAATCATGGAGAACATCTACAACGCACTGAACGAGAACAATATAGAAATACCGTTCCCACAGCGCGATGTTCACATCGTGGGAGCACAATGACATGCCTCAAACGGCAGGATTTCTTTTACAAGCCGGTTTCCACATGGAAGCCGGCTTTTTTGCGCCTAAGTACTGATGCTGTATTTCGAGCGAACATTCCGCTGGATGTACTCGTCCAGCCCGTAACCTGCCTGTGCAAGACTTTTCATGCGTTCGACATGTTCCGCGCCCGCGCTTGTATAAGTATAGGTGTATTCCACACCGCCGCGCAATAAAATACTGATACTGTTATCTGTTATCGCGTAACTCAAAATCTGTGAATTACCGCGTCCGTTTCCATACTTTTTCATCTTTTTACCTTTCTTTTGCGGCAGCCACCGCGACTGCCTGTTATCCTTTTTCTCATTGTTTACGAGGCAAAGATACAACATTCATACCATCCACATTCCACCTTGCACCTTCATCTTCATCTTTCATCCATTTTCTTGACGCTTGTCAAATTTTTGACTTGCATCATGAATAAAATGGCAAAAAAACTGATATTTTGCTATAAATTCAATACTTTTGCTGTCAGTTTTTCACGAACCTGTCAGAAAATGTCCCAATTTCTCTCCACGCTTAGCGACCTCTTCTGGGGCTGGCCCATGATTATTCTGCTGCTGGGCACGCACCTGTTCCTGACCATCCGCCTGCGTTTTCCGCAGCGCTACCTGTTCCGGGCCATCCGTCTTTCGTTGCGTCCCGACAAGGGTTCCACGGGCGATGTCTCGCAGTTTGCCACTCTGGCGACGGCGTTGGCAGCCACCATCGGCACCGGCAACATCATAGGTGTGGCCACAGCGGTGGCACTGGGAGGCCCGGGGGCCGTTCTCTGGTGCTGGATAACGGGTGTATTCGGTATCGCGACGAAGTATGCCGAGGGACTCCTGGCCATCAAATACCGCGTGAAGACTCCCAGCGGAAAAATGCTGGGAGGACCGATGTATGCCCTTGAGCGTGGATTAGGCCAGCGGTGGCTGGGCATTCTCTTTGCCGTCTTTACCGCCATTGCCGCGTTTGGCATCGGCAACACCGTGCAGGCCAACGCCATTGCCACGCTGGCATACGAGAGCTATCAGGTTCCACCAGTTCTGACAGGAGCCGTCGTGGCACTGCTGGTGGGTGCTGTCGTAGTGGGCGGGGTGAAAAGCATTGCCCGCGTGTGCAGCATGTTCGTCCCCTTCATGGCATTGCTCTATGTGGCAGGCTGCATCTTCATCCTGGCGGTCAATGCCCAATATGTATGGCCTGCGCTCTGCACCATCGTGCAATCGGCATTCTCGCCCGAGGCGGCCGGTGGCGGGCTTGCAGGCTCGGCGGTGATGCTCGCCGCCCGGTATGGCATTGCCCGCGGATTGTTTTCCAACGAGTCGGGACTGGGTTCCGCGCCCATTGTGGCAGCAGCCGCACAGACGCGCAATCCCGTTCGTCAGGCACTCGTTTCCGGTACGGCCACCTTCTGGGACACCGTAGTCATCTGTGCACTTACCGGGCTGGTCATCGTCAGCAGCATCATAGCCTATCCCGACATCAGCATCGAAAACGGCGCCACGCTGACCAAGGCGGCTTTCAGCAAGATTCCATACATCGGACTGCCCCTGCTCACTTTCGGCCTGCTCACCTTCGCCTTCAGCACCCTTCTGGGTTGGTGCTACTACGGAGAGCGCTGCGTGGAATATCTCTCCGGCACGCGTGCCATGAGATGCTACCGCATACTCTATGTCGCTGCGGTCTTCCTGGGCAGCATTGTCAGCCTCCAGGTGGTCTGGAACCTGGCCGATATCATGAATGCGCTCATGGCTTTGCCCAACCTCTTGTCGCTGTTGCTGCTCAGCGGAGTACTCGTGGCAGAGACACGGAAGTATCTATGGAACGACAATTTGGATGCATCGGCCGAGAGCGAGACGAATACAACAATGCAATAGCCTGACGGAGGCTGTGCGAAAAATGTAAAATATTTTTACATGCACACTGCTTCCAAATTGCCGAAATTTCCGGTTTGCGGCAACTACTTGACCGTTCAGGCGAAAAAACTGCAAAAAATCAGTTTTTCGGCAAATCGCTGATACTGAACCGGTTACGCATTTCCGCCATTTGCCTCCCTACTTCCACGACTGCAAGAGAGCCTCTTTCACATTCTGAAAGGGGCTCTTTTATGCAGCAACAGCGTGGCTTCCGATGTCCAAATGGCATAAAATGGGAACGCAACTGGAGCCCAAACGGAAAACGGCAGGGACAGAACAGCCTCTGAAATGCATGGAAGTCATCGCAAAAGTAACCGGTTCTCATCCCGTAAGAAGATTGCACACATTTTGAATTTGTAAAATATTTTTACTAAATCCGCGACCTGGCCGAGTCCGTATGGCACAGTGTTTGCAGTTAACAAAACAAAAATTATTGCGGACCTTTACCGAGGTTTGCACTTTTTTGCGTAATTTCGCACCCAATTAATTATAGAAGTACACGAAAAGAACAAATAAAACGAGATAGCAATGAACTTTATCAAACTGCTTCAGGCACTGTTCGGCAACAAGTCGACCCGAGACATGAAACTCATCCAACCCATGGTCGAAAAGGTAAAGGAGGTCTATCCCTCCATCAAAGCACTGTCGAACGACGAACTGCGCGCCAAGTCGAACGAGATAAAAGCATTTGTCCGCTCGGCAGCAACCGAGGAGAAAAGCAAGATAGAAGAACTGAAAGGCCGCATAGAGGACACTCCGCTCGACGAGCGCGAGGCCATCTTCAAGGAAATAGACCGGCTGGAAAGCGTGGCGCTGGACAAGTATGAGGCTGCACTGAACGAGGTGCTCTTCACCGCCTTCGCCATTATCAAGGACACCGCACGCCGCTTTGCCGAGAACGAAGAAACCGAGGTGACCGCCACCGACTACGACCGCGAACTGGCAGGCCGGCCTGGAAACGACTTCATACGCATCGAGGGCGACAAGGCCTACTACCAGAACCACTGGACGGCCGGCGGCAACGACCTCAAATGGGAGATGATACACTACGATGTGCAGCTCTTCGGCGGTATCGCACTGCACCAGGGAAAGATTGCCGAAATGGCAACGGGAGAGGGAAAGACCCTCGTGGCCACACTCCCCGTGTTCCTCAACGCCCTCACAGGCAACGGCGTTCATGTGGTGACCGTCAACGACTACCTGGCCAAGCGTGACGCAGAATGGATGGGACCGCTCTACATGTTCAACGGACTTACCGTCGACTGCATCGACAAGCACCGCCCCAACTCCATCGAACGAAGAAGAGCCTACGAGGCCGATATCACCTTCGGAACCAACAACGAGTTCGGTTTCGACTACCTGCGCGACAACATGGCCATCTCACCAGCCGACCTGGTACAGCGTTCACACAACTATGCCATCGTCGACGAGGTGGACTCCGTGCTCATAGACGACGCCCGTACGCCGCTCATCATCTCAGGTCCCGTGCCCAAGGGAGAGGACCAGATGTTTGAAGAATACCAGCCTCTGGTGGAGAAACTCGTGGGCGTACAGCGACAACTCGCCACGCAACTGCTCAGCGAGGCACGGCAGAAAATACAGAAGGCACAGGAAAGCAAGGACATGAAACTCATGGAGGAAGGCTTCCTTGCACTCTTCCGCTCGCACAAGGCCTTCCCGAAGAACAAGCCGCTCATCAAGTTCCTCTCCGAGGACGGCATCAAGTCGGGAATGCTCAAGACCGAGGAATACTACATGCAGAACAACAACCGCGAAATGCCCAAGGCCATAGAGCCCCTCTACTTCGTGGTGGACGAGAAGCTGAACTCCTGCGACCTCACCGACAAGGGTACGGAGTGGCTCGCCAAGCAGGTGAACGACAAGGACCTGTTCGTGCTGCCCGACATCACCAGCGAACTGTCGGCACTCGAGAACGAGACCCAACTGACACAGCAGGAACGCATTGACAAGAAGGACGAACTGCTCGGACACTATGCCCTCCAGAGCGAACGCGTACATACACTGCAGCAACTGCTCAAGGCCTACACCATGTTCTTCAAGGACGAAGAGTATGTGGTGCTCGACGGACAGGTGAAAATCGTTGACGAACAGACCGGCCGCATCATGGAAGGACGCCGCTGGAGCGACGGACTCCACCAGGCTGTCGAGGCCAAGGAGCATGTAACCATCGAGGCTGCGACGCAAACCTTCGCATCGATAACCCTCCAGAACTACTTCCGCATGTACCACAAACTGGCCGGTATGACCGGTACCGCCAGCACCGAGGCAGGCGAGTTCTGGGACATCTACAAGCTCGATGTGGTGGAAATCCCCACCAACAAGCCCGTGGCACGCAACGACATGAACGACCGCGTGTACAAAACCCAGCGCGAAAAATACAAGGCCGTCATCGACGAAATAGTAGAAATGCGCGCCAACGGACGGCCAACACTGGTCGGAACCACTTCGGTCGACATCTCGGAAATGCTCGCACGCATGCTCTCCATGCGGAAAATACCGCACCAGGTGCTCAATGCCAAACTCCACCAGAAGGAAGCCGACATCGTGGCGCAAGCCGGACAGAGCACCATGGGAACAGCATGGGTAGCACCCGACGGCAAGGCATTCTGCGACAAAGTCTCCGCCGACAAATACTTCGAACTGCTGCTCCAAGACAAGAAGGCCCGCGAGCTCTATGCCAACGGGGAAATCAGGGAAGAACAGCGACTGCTCGGTGCCGTGACCATCGCCACCAACATGGCCGGCCGTGGTACGGACATCAAACTTTCGGACAAAGTACGCGAGGCCGGCGGACTGGCCATCATCGGCACGGAACGCCATGAAAGCCGACGAGTGGACCGACAGCTGCGAGGCCGTTCCGGACGACAGGGCGACCCGGGAAGTTCAGTCTTCTTCGTATCACTCGAAGACAAACTCATGCGTCTGTTCGCATCGGAACGCATCGCCAAGATTATGGACCGGCTGGGGTTCAAGGAAGGCGACCTGATTGAGGCCCCCATGATTTCCAGAAGCATCGAGAACGCACAGAAAAAGGTAGAGGAAAACAACTTCGGCATCCGCAAGCACCTGCTTGAGTACGACGATGTGATGAACAAACAGCGTACGGTCATCTACGAAAAGCGCCGCCATGCACTCATGGGAGAGCGCATCGGAATGGACATTGCCAACATAATCTGGGACCGAATCATCAACATCATCGAACGGAACGACTACGAGGGATGCAAGGAACAGTTCATAAAACTCTTCGCAATGGAAGTTCCCTTCAGCGAATATGACTTCCTCAACACCCCCAGGGAGGAACTGGAAGAAAAGGCATACCAACTCGCAATGGAGTCGTTCACACAGAAAACGGAACGCATACAGCGCATAGCCGAACCCGTAATCACACAGGTTTACGAGAATCCCAACAACAAATACGAGCGCATCATCGTCCCGATTACCGACGGAAGACACATCTACAACATCCCGTGCGACCTCAAGGAAGCATACGACACCAAGTCGAAATCGGTGGTGAAGCAGTTCGAAAAGGTCACGATGCTCCACTTCATCGACGACAACTGGAAGGAGAACCTGCGCCAGCTGGACGAACTCCGCCACAGTGTTCAGAACGCTTCGTACGAGCAGAAGGACCCACTGCTCATCTTCAAGCTGGAGAGTGCCAAGCTCTGGGACTCCATGATCGACGACATGAACAACCGCATCTGCAGCATCCTGATGCGCGGACAAATCGTACAACAGGAGAATGTGCAGGAAGCCGCCCCCGAACAGCGCAGCCAACGCTATAACGAACAGAAGGCAGATGCACAGCAGGCGCAGGCGGCAGCCGCACAGCAGGACACCCGGGAGACGGCACAGCAACGCCGGCAGCCCATCATCAAGGACAAACTGCCCGGCCCGAACGACCCATGTCCCTGCGGAAGCGGCAAGAAGTTCAAGAAATGTCACGGTCGCTCGGTACAATAAAGATACCGGATAGCCTTCCACGAAAAAACACCAAACGACTCAACCGCTCGGGCTCTGCCCGCTTATATGAGCGAAGCAAGTCGTAAAAACCAAAACAAACGCCCATGATTACCATCAACAATATCAAGAAGACGTTCGGCGAGAAAGTGGCCGTCAACATCCCAGAACTATCCATCCCCGACGGACAAATACTGGGGTTGGTTGGCAACAACGGCGCAGGCAAGACCACGCTGTTCCGACTTATACTCGACCTGCTGGACGCCGACACCGGAAATGTGCTCATCGACGACATCGACCCTTCGCTTTCCGAGGACTGGAAACAGCACACCGGTGCCTACATTGACGAAGGTTTCCTCATCGATTTCCTGACTCCCGAGGAATATTTCGATTTCATCGGTAAGGTGTGCGGGATGGACAAGGAGGCGATTGAGGCCCGCATTGCCGATTTTGAGAAGTTCATGGCCGGCGAAATCATCGGACAGAAGAAACTCATACGCGACTTTTCGGCCGGAAACAAGCAGAAGATAGGTATCGTTTCCGCCCTATTCAACAGACCAAAGCTGGTTATTCTGGACGAGCCCTTCAACTTTCTCGACCCGTCCGGGCAGAACATACTGAAGAACCTTCTGGAAGACTACAACCGGGAGACGGGTGCAACCATCCTCATCAGCAGCCACAACCTGCAGCACACCGTCGATGTCAGCCACCGGATAGCACTCCTCGAGAACGGCGAACTGCTCCGCGACCTGCCCAACATGAAGGGAGAAACCGAACAGGAGCTGGAAGCCTACTTCAACCTCTAACCATACCTACCCATTTACAACACACAATACGTAATACCTGTTCATCGTTGGGAATATACCGACAAATAGGTATTGCGTATTTCTTTGTTTTCTCCGTACTTTGCAAAGAATAACATAAAACCGACAACTACATGAAACTCTCCGAACTACATACCGGCGAAAGTGGCATCATTGTCAAGGTGCGGGGACACGGCAGCTTCCGCAAGCGCATCGTTGAGATGGGATTTGTCAAAGGGCAGGAAGTCGTTTCCGTGCTGAATGCGCCGCTGGAGGATCCCGTCAAGTACAAAATCATGGGCTATGAGGTCTCTCTCCGTCATTCAGAGGCCGCCATGATTGAGATTGTCGGTGAGAAGGAAACCGAAGAGAGCCCCATACGCGAAGAGGGACAGCAGTCCGTTATGGAAAATACCGACTTCGAGGCGAACATCCCCTCTGCCACGCGTCTGCACAGACTGGCCGAGAAGCGCGGCAAGACTGTATCCGTAGCACTGGTCGGCAACCCCAATTGCGGCAAGACATCGCTGTTCAACTTCGTCTCAGGAGCCCACGAGCATGTCGGCAACTACTCGGGAGTGACGGTCGAGGCGAAGGAAGGACATGTCAGTTTCCAAGGCTATACCTTCCAGTTTGTCGACCTCCCGGGCACCTATTCCCTCTCCGCCTATAGTCCGGAGGAACTTTATGTGCGCCGGCATTTGGTCGAACAGTTGCCCGATGTGGTGGTGAATGTCATTGACACCAGCAACCTTGAGCGCAATCTATACCTTACCACGCAGCTCATCGACATGAACCTGCGCATGGTGTGTGCCCTGAACATGTTCGACGAGGTGGAACACCGCGGCGACAAGGTGGACATCCCCACCCTCTCCTCCCTTTTCGGAGTGCCCATGGTGCCCACGGTCTTCACCTCGGGAAGGGGCATTGACCAACTGTTGCAGACCATCATCGATGTATATGAGGGAAAGCAAACCGCCAGAAACATCTCGCGTCACATCCACATCAACCACGGTCACGAGATAGAGGCAGGCATTTCCCACATACAAGACATCCTCAAGGCCGACAACAACATCCGACGCCAGTATTCCACCCGCTATCTTGCCATAAAGCTACTGGAGGGTGACAAGAACGCAGAGGCCTTCATATCCTCCCTGCCCCACGCCGATGCCATTTTTGCGGAACGCAACACCGTAGCAGGGCGCGTCAAGGAAGAAACCATGCAGGACTGCGAGACAGCCATCATGGATGCCAAATACGGATTCATACACGGCGCCCTGGCCGAAGCACACTACCTGCCGGGCAATCAGGAGAATGCCTATCAGACTACAAAGATACTGGACCGCATCATTACCAACAAGTATCTCGGGTTCCCGATATTCCTCTTCCTGCTGTGGCTCATGTTCGAAATAACCTTCAAGTTGGGTCAATACCCTATGGACTGGCTCGAACTTGGCGTAGACAAACTGGGGGAACTCATCAGCGGCACGCTCCCCGAAGGTCCGCTGCGCGACATGCTTGTCGACGGAGTGGTTGGCGGTGTAGGTGCCGTTGTGGTGTTCCTGCCGCAGATTCTCATCCTCTATACTTTCATCTCGTTCATGGAAGACTCCGGCTACATGGCCCGCGCCGCCTTCATCATGGACAAACTGATGCACCGCATGGGGCTTCACGGCAAGTCGTTCATTCCGCTCATCATGGGTTTTGGCTGCAATGTGCCGGCCGTCATGGCCACCCGCACCATAGAGAGCCGGAAGTCAAGACTCATCACCATGCTCATTCTCCCGCTGATGAGTTGCTCCGCGCGCCTGCCTATATATATAATGATAATAGGAACCTTCATCGCCACGGCCTATCGCTCGTCAGTCATGATATCGCTCTATGTCATCGGCATTCTGCTGGCCGTCGTCATGAGCAAGATTATCAGCCGTTATGTGGTGCGCGGAGAGGACACCCCCTTCGTCATGGAGTTGCCCCCATACCGTTTCCCCACGGCAAAGGCCGTCCTGCGCCACACATGGGAGAAGGGAAAGCAATACCTCAAGAAGATGGGCGGCATCATCCTGGTGGCCAGCATCATTGTCTGGGCGCTCGGTTACTTCCCGCACGATGCCTCGCTTTCCAAGCGTGAGCAACAGGAACAGAGCTACATCGGCCGCATGGGCAAGGCGGTGGAGCCCGTCTTCCGTCCGCAGGGATTCAACTGGAAACTCGACATCAGCCTGCTTGCCGGCGTGGGAGCAAAGGAAATCGTGGCATCGACCATCGGTGTGCTCTACAGCGGTGACGAGAGCTTTGCCGACGACGACTCCTACAGCGACGACACCGGCAAATACATCCTACTGAACAAGCAGATGACTGCCGATGGCATAACGCCCCTCTCGGCCTATTGCTACCTTCTGTTCGTACTGCTCTACTTCCCATGCATAGCCACCATCGTGGCCATCCGGAACGAAAGCGGCAGCTGGCGCTGGGCACTCTTTGCGGCACTCTACACCACCTGTCTGGCATGGGCCGTCAGTTGCCTCGCCTATCAGATGGGAACACTCTTCCACCTGTAACGGTTATTGGCTATTGTCTATTGTTAAGTGAATCCCATGCAACTCCTCCTGGTCATCCTCTGCGTGGCACTTGCCACACTCTATGCCGCCTGGCGCATCGTGGCTGCGCTGAAGCGAAAGGACGCCTACTGCCGGGGATGCCCTTTCCGGGAAGGGTGCAAGGATAAATATGGAAAATAGCAGATGCCGTTTTTTATGCTTTTTGATACTCCATTCGTTCATTTTTTTCAACGAAACATTTGCGCAGTCGTTTTTTTTCCTTATCTTTGCATCCACATTTAAGCATGGTACCTTGACCGAGCGGTTAGGTAGCGGTCTGCAAAACCGCGTAGAGCAGTTCGACTCTGCTAGGTACCTCGCCCGAAAGAGCGCAACATCCGAAATGGTGTTGCGCTCTTTATTTTATTGATTTCCCAACATATTGATTTACAAGAACTTACTTCCCATTTCCAAAAGAGCCCCAAATGCATTCCGTTTGGGGCCTAAACGCCATGCATTTGAGCCTCGTTTGAAGTCCGTTTGAGCCCCAAACGAAAAACCAGTTCAAATCCATTGGAAAATAAGTGGAAATGTAATCGTTTACACATGGAAACAATAAACATTAAACAATAACCAATAACCGGTAGGCAAACAAAAACACTACTTTTGCATAAGCAACTAAAAATCAGGGACTTCAAGAAAATCCCGCTAACCAACTTCCGAAACAATGAAAAAAACTATCCAGACACTGCTGCTGGCACTGCTGTTCCCATTGACCGTATGTGCCGACGGCTGGCCTAGCGGCTATGGCGGCGTGATGCTGCAAGGATTCTACTGGGATTCCTATTCCGACACTAAGTGGACTAACCTGACCAGTCAAGTGGACGAGCTTTCCGAATACTTCGACCTGATATGGGTGCCCCAGTCGGGCTATTGCAACAGCGACTACAGCATGGGCTACACCCCTGTCTACTGGTTCGACCAGAAGAGTGCGTTCGGCACCGAAGCACAGTTGCGCGCCATGATTTCCGCATTCAACGCCAAAGGCACGGGCATCATTGCCGATGTTGTGCTGAACCACCGCAGCGGAGCCACCTCATGGGTGGACTTCCCTACCGAGACTTGGAACGGGCATACCCTGAAGTGGTACATGACCGACATCTGTAGCAGCGACGAATACTTTAGCAATCCCGACTGCGATGCCGACCGCGCATATTGGGGACAGTACATGGGCGGCACCACGGGCGGCGCTGCCGATGAAAGGGAAGACTTCAACGGGTCGCGCGACTTGAACCATCAGTCCTCCAATGTTCAGCAGAACATCAAGTGGTATCTCGACTTCCTGCTGAACGATATGGGCTACAGCGGATTCCGACTGGACATGACCAAGGGCTATCCCGCCTACTACACAGGCATGTACAACTCCTCGTGCAACCCCACATTCAGCGTCGGCGAATACTTCGACGGAAACTACGACCTCGTCAGCAACTGGATAAACGAGACCGCAATCTACAACGGTACCATCCAGTCCGCATCGTTCGACTTCCCCCTGAAGTACAGCATTATCAACAGTGCGTTCGGCGGCGGAAACTTCTCCGAGGGCGCCTTCTCCAACAAGGGGCTCACAGGAGGCATGCCACGCTACTCCGTTACCTTCATCGACAACCACGACACCTACGGCGACTCCAATGTGCTGAGCAACAATGTGCTGGCCGCCAACGCCTTCATACTGGCACTGCCGGGCACCCCCTGCATCTTCCTGCCACACTGGAAGAACTACAAGGCCGAACTGAAGAAGATGATAGCCGCACGCAAGGAAGCCGGAATCACCAACACAAGCTCCGTAGTGGAAGAAGGATATAACGGCAACGCCTATTACATGAAGGTACAGGGAACCAACAAGAAAGTCATGTTCGTGGCTGGATACTACAACGACCTCAACACCACCGGCTACGAAATGGTATCCTGCGGCACCGTCGACAATCCCAACTACGCCTTCTACATCGAAGATATAGACATCGACGAGAGCGAGAAAGACATCACCATCTATGTCGCCTCCTCCTCAGCACCGAAACTCTACGCCTGGAAAAAGTCGGACGGTACAGAACTCAACGGTTCCTGGTCGGGCACGACAATGTCCGAAACGGTGACCGGTATTGACGGAACTCGCTGGTGGAAAAAGACCTTCACCAACCAGACCGTCATCAATATCGTGCTTAACGACGGTAACGGAAACAAGACCTCGGACATCGAGAACATAGACGGCGACCGATACCTTTTCTACGACGGCTCCACCTATTACTACGACATGACCGCCAGCCACGCCAATCAGGACAAGGCAGCCTACTGCTATGTGGAGATACCTTCCAGCCTCGGATGGGGCGACGACATCTACTCTTGGGCTTGGAACGCCAGCGGAAACCTCTATTCTTCCTGGCCCGGATCGAAAAATGACCTGACTTTCTGCGGCATAAGCAGCAGCGGTGGACGTGTGTTCAAGTGGACATCTGCCACCACCCCGACAGGAATCATCTTCAACGATGGCTCTAATCAAAGTGTTGACCTCACCTTCAGCAACGGCGCCCGCTACCTCCTGTCGTCTAGCAAAGACGACAGCGGACACTACAAGCTGGCCTCGCAGACCACTGTAATAAGCAATTCCGTCATCTTCGACCGTACTTTCACGGCCGGAAACCGCAACACCGTATGCCTGCCTTTCGCACTCACAGAGGCTGAAATACAGTCAACCGGCGGCAATTTCTATGCGTTCACCAGTGCCAGCGGCGTAGACCTCTACTTCACCAGCGTGACAGCCGTTGAGCCATTCGTGCCCTACATCTTCGTCACTGGCACCACCAAGAAGAGCCTCGAGGGCTTCAGCGACAAACTCATACAGTCAGGAACGGCACAGAGCGTCACCAAAGGGGCTTTCACCTTCAAGGGCTCCACCACCGAGAGCCTGCTCAAGTCCAACTCGTCCGTTACCTACTACGGCTACAGCAACGGCTCGTTCGTCAAGGTGGGAAGCACCGGCGGAGCCACCATCAGCCCCTACCGCGCCTACTTCCAGACCTCAGCCGCGGCAAACGCACCGAAGAACCTCATCACCGGCGACGACGAAACCACGGGTATCACACCTTCAACCTTCCACCTCCAGCCTTCCACCTCCAAAATATATTCCCTCTCCGGAACATACATGGGCACCGATGCCGCACAACTGCCCAAGGGCATCTACATCATGAGCGGAAAGAAAGTAATCATCAAATAAACATCGGAAAAGGTATGAAACACATGAAAAAGCACTACGAAGAGCCTACAGCGGCATTCATCATCCTTGGCGATGAGCATTTGATGGACACCATTCAGCAGAGCACCGGCAGCGGAGGCACCATCGACGACGGCGGCCGTCTCGATGCACCTAGACGAGAAAGGGATCACGAAGAAGACCCTACTACGGCACATTCCGACTTCTCCCTGTGGGATTAATAACGGCATACAAACTTAACGGATATGGGACACATATTAGCCGTGTCCCATATCCGTTTCTATAAAAAAACGCACCTAAATTTTCAGTTTTGCGCAGTTTACACTACTTTTGCAGGCAGGACAAGTGTCTCGGTCTGTCGCTCACCATGCGTGAGAGGAAAGTCCGGGCAGCAAAAGGCACTCCACTTCTGAAAGAGAAGTTGTTGGCGACAGCAAGGAAGGGCAGAAGAAAACAACCGCCACCTGCGTGGTAAGGGTGAGAAGGTGGTGTAAGAGACCACCAGCCGTTGGGTGATCAACGGGCTGTGTCCCCTGGAGGCTGCAAGTTCGCGTATACCGTCGACTGAGGGTAGCCTGCCCAAACAGACTCGTCTGGCGACGGAGGGTAGAACGCTTCTGCCGGCAAGCAATTGACGGCGCAGATAAATGACAGACGCTTGCACTGCAAGTACAGAACTCGGCTTATAGAGACACTTGTCCTTTTTATTCAAGATGCTCACCCCACGCATTCCCGTTAACTCCCTTTAACGACTAAACTCCCTAAATGTTAAATAGGAATAAAGATTGACTGCCAAATTGACGACATACCACAATTAGCGTCTAAATTTGCAGTAGAAACGCTGAAACAGCAAAACACTTATGCATATGAAAAATCTAGGAAAGTTTTTTATGGTATCACTTTGCCTGGCTGCAGTGGCACTGTCGGCCGGCACATTCATGAAAGTCAACGCAAACAGTCCTGAACCCGTGGCGGCAGGACAACCCGTCGACCTTACCTATGCCGCAGAGAAGGCTCTTCCGGCCGTAGTACACATTAAATATGTACAGAACTCCAAGGTACAGACCGTAGAGGTGCAGAGCAATCCCTTCGAGGATTTCTTCGATCCGTTCGGATTCTTCGGCTCACCCGGACAGGGACAGGGCGGCACCCAGAAGCGCCAGATCCAGACTCCCAAGAAGGAGGCGACCGGCAGCGGCGTGATTATTTCAAGCGACGGATACATCGTTACCAACAATCATGTGGTGGCAGGAGCCGACCAACTTACCGTAACTCTCAACGACAACCGTGAGTTCTCTGCCAAGATTATCGGCACCGACGAGACCACCGACCTTGCACTTATCAAGGTGAACGGGCGCGACCTCCCCACCCTGCCCATCGGCGACAGCGACAAGCTCCGCGTGGGCGAATGGGTGCTGGCTGTGGGCAACCCCTATAACCTGAACAGTACGGTAACTGCCGGCATCGTAAGTGCCAAGGCCCGCTCCATGGGAGCCAACGGCGTGGAGTCGTTCATCCAGACAGACGCAGCCATCAACGCAGGCAACTCGGGTGGCGCACTGGTCAACACCAAGGGCGAGCTCGTGGGTATCAATGCCATGCTCTACTCCCGCACCGGTTCGTACAGCGGCTACGGATTTGCCATTCCTACCACCATCATGAATAAAGTGGTCGACGACCTGAAGCAATACGGTACCGTACAGCGCGCCCTGCTGGGCATCACTGGCGGCGATGTGCACAACTGGCTCGACCAGCAGAAGGAAGAAGGAAAGGAACTTGACCTCGGAACCAACGAGGGCATCTATGTACAGGAAGTACAGGAAGGCAGCGCTGGCGAAGACGCCAACCTGCAGAAGGGCGACGTCATCACCTATGTCGACGGCAAGAAGGTCACCAAGATGGCCGAACTGCAGGAGTTGCTCGCAGGCAAACGCCCCGGCGACAAGATCAACATCACCTATCTGCACAACAAGAAGCAGGTGACCAAGACCGTCACGCTCAAGAACGCACAGGGCAACACCAAGGTTGTCAAGGAAGCAGACCTCGACATCCTCGGAGCCAACTTCCGAGAAATAACCGAAGACCAGAAGACGCAGCTCAACATCGGGTACGGCCTTGAGGTGGTGAAAGTGTCGGCTGGCGCCTTCAAGGAGGCCGGAATCGGCAAGGGATTCATCATCCGTGAGATCAACGACAAGCCCGTGAAGACCGTAGAGGCACTCCAAGACATTGTCAAGCAGGCATCCACCAGCCGTGACCCCGCACTCTACATCAAGGGCGTGTGGCCTACCGGCAAGCGAGGATACTTCGCCGTACAACTCGACGAATAAACAATCGTACCTGCCCCAGCCCCTCCCGAAGGGCTGGGAAAGTGTATAATACCCAAGCCATCAAGCGACCGAAGCCCTGAATAGGACTTCGGTCGCTTTAATGTTTATTGGCCATTGTTTATTGTTAATGGTAATCGGGCCAGGCAGTTAAGTCCGCTTCGCTGTAAAAAACTCTAACAAAACGGCATAGGCATTACGAAAAACGCACTCTGGAAAAGCACAAAGGAAATGTTAAAACTGCCCTTTTCACCCCCATACTTCATCTTTCACCCATCATTTTCTACCTTTTTCAGCAGGAAAATGCGGCTTTTGTCCTTCCAAAAGCAACTGTTTTGCACTGCAACTCCCATCCATTCGCCCTGCAACTGAAGCCCAAACGCATTCCGTTTGGAGCCTAAACGGAATGCAATCACGGGCCTGCAAGGAGTAAAAACGGCGCAACCATCTGTAAGACAAGCAGTTGCACAAATCGTCAAAATACGGCATCATTTGCCTCCGAATGCCTTGCCTGTCGCAAATAATCGATTCTACGGAAGATGCTTCGCTCAGTTATGGACAAAATAATGAGTAGAAGATTATTGATGAAAGCGTGCTGCATTTGCGAAAAAAAGTATAATTTTGCAATAAACCTAAACAGCAGGAAAACATGAACAAGACCATACTCATGCTGCTGGCCCTGCTTTTCGGTACGGCAGCAACAGTTGCACAACCGCTGACACAGACGGTGGTGGCACAAGGAAAGATTGAAGGTGTGGAAGCCGACGGGCTGGCCTATTTCAAAGGAGTGCCCTATGCAGAACCGCCCGTAGGAAAAATGCGTTGGAAGGCACCTGTGCCGGCAAAGCCGTGGGAAGGGACCTTCAAGGCCGACACCTACCGTGCCAACCCCGTACAGAAGGTAAAATCACAACCCGAAGAGGGAATGCCCGGCATAGGCGAAGACTGCCTCTATCTCAACATCATCACGCCCGCCCACTCTGCCGACGACCGACTGCCCGTCATAGTGTGGATCCACGGCGGAAGTTTCTCTGGAGGAAGTGCCATCGGGCTGCCAGGCGACAACTTTGCACGGCAGGGACTGGTCTATGTGTGCATAGAGTACCGAACGGGAGCGCTCGGCTTCCTGGCTCATCCCGAGCTCTCCGCAGAGTCGGAGCGCGGCCTTTCGGGCAACTACGGGCTCATGGACCAGTTGCTCGGACTGCACTGGGTGCAGGACAACATCGCTGCATTCGGCGGCGACCCGAAGAAAGTGACCATCCTGGGAGAGTCGGCAGGTGCCATCAGTGTGAGCATGCTATGCGCCTCCCCCCTGGCAAAGGGACTCTTCCGCGGGGCCATCTCGCAGAGCGGAGGTGCCTTCTGCCCCGTCGACACCGTCAAGGTGAGCAACACAAGCATAAGAAACCTGCAGATGGCAGAGGAGTTCGGCGAGGCCTTCATGCAGCGCATGGGGGCAAAAAATATTGCTGAACTGCGCGAAATGCCCTACGAAAAATGGCTGGACGACTCCATCGGCAACGGCATGAACGGATTCTGGCCATGCGTTGACGGATATGTCATCACCGACGACCAGTACAAACTCTACGAAAGCGGCGACTACAACGATGTGAACATCCTCATAGGCACCAACTCGGACGAGGGCTCCATGTTCGTACAGCCCTGCCCGGTAGCCGAATACGAGGCTACCGTCACCAACCTCTTCGGCCCCTATGCAGGAAAAGTGCTGCACGAATACCCCGCCACCAACGAGGTGGAAGCCTACTACGCACAGGCCGACATCTTCCGCGAGGCGGCCTTCGCATGGCCGACCTACGCATGGGCCAACCTACAACGGCAGACAGGAAAGCATCCGGTCTACCTCTACTACTTCGATGTCTCACAGAAAGTGTGGTTCGGACCGAAAGAACTGAAAGCACGAGGAGCAGGACACGCCTTCGACCTGCCCTATGTATTCAACCATCCTTTCCTCCAGCAACTGACCGACGACGACCGGCATGTCTCCGAACTCATGGTCCGCTACTGGACAAACTTCATAAAGACCGGCGACCCCAACGGCGAAGGCTTGCAGCAATGGCCCGTCTACGAGAAAGACACCAAGACCGTCATGCACTTCACCGACCAGGGAACGGCACTCATCACGGTGCCCAACCGTGGCAAGATTGAACTGATGGAGGAATTCTTCCGCTGGAAACGCAAGTGACAAAAATCAGTCGCTTTTCTTTCCCGATTGCCACCCTTTTCGTAATTTTAGCCCCACGAAAAAAAACATTTGTGTTTTTTAATCGCACGAAACACATTGAAACGCGCCAGAATCATATTCCGCTGCCTACTCCTCACGCTGGCAATATTGCTGGCGCTGGCCTACTGGCTGCCGAAAACCGAAGGCGTGAAGCACTTCCTCGGAAAGGAAATCGCAGCACAACTATCCAAAGACTGGAACACCGAAGTCGCCATCGAAGAAGTCTGCATCGACGGACTCCTTGACCTGAAACTGAAAGGCATCAAGGTCAGCGACCAACAGCATCGACCCATGCTCACCGCACGGCAAATCGGTGCAAGGCTCAGTCTCGTAGAAATGCTCAAGGGAAACATACGCATCTACGCTGCCGTGATGGACCAGCCACAACTGCAACTCTACACCGACGAAGAAACACCCAACTACCAGTTCCTCATCGACGCACTGAGCAAACAGGACAACGACAAACCAACCCACACCGACCTGAAAATCGCCAACCTGAAAGTCAACAACGGAAAACTCTCACTCAAGGACAAGACCGAACACTGGCTACTCACCGACATACAGGCACAACTCTCCATAAAAGAACTCACCGACAGCACGCTACGACTCAACACACGACACCTCGCACTCAAGGAAGCAAAGGGATTCACCCTCAACGACGCCACATTCCGCCTCATCAGGAACGGCGATACCGTGAAACTGGAAAACGCATCCTTCCAACTCCCACACTCAACACTCAACGGCGACGCCACCATCGACCGAGACCAATTCCACGCCAGAATCCAAGGAGATGCCACACCAGCCGACTTCCAACGCGTCGAACCCAAACTGAAAGACAGCAACCGACAGCTGAAACTATCGCTCGCACTCAGCGGCGACAAGGCCGACACACACCATCTGAACATCGAGCACATCACACTGGCAGATGCCAACGGCCTTTTCTACATCGAAGGCAGCGGAAGCAACCGACCCACCGGATGGCAGGCCGTGTGCGAGAACATGAGAGTGGATGCCGCAGGATGGCAACCACTGGCAAAAACAATCCAACCCTTTGCCAACATACCAGAAGAACTGATGCGACTGGGCAGCACCCATGCCAGTGGAACAGCCGCCGGAAAGAACGGTAACTGGGAACTGACAGCCAACCTTGACAGTGACGCCGGCAACGCCAATATACAGTACAACACCAATGCAAGCCAGCAAATCGCACATGTAACCACCACCCAACTCAACATAGGGCGGCTGCTGCAGAACAGCCAACTCGGAACACTGGCCGGACAGGCAGAACTCACATACATCCCACACAGCAACCAGCAAGCCCTCAAGGCAGAGTTGGAACACATCGCATTCCGAAACTATGACTACAGGGATGTTACCCTTGAAGGACTCCTCTCCAACGCTTTCGAAGGACAAATCACCGTCGACGACCCAAACATACAGGCACAAGCCGACATCAACAACGACGGTATCAAGGCACATGTGGACAACGCAAACTTCAAGGCACTACGCCTCACCAATGCACTCAAGGACGGTATCTACAGCCTCGATCTCACCAGCAACCTCAACAAAGACCCCAAAAACGGCTTCCTGCAAATCGATAACATCAAGGCTTTCGTCGACGACGAGGAAATACGCATGAGGCGCATAAGACTCGACATCAACCACGAGGCCGACTACCAACAGGCTAGCATCAACGCCGATTTCGGAAACATCCAGGTTAAGGGAAACACCAACATGGGCGACCTGACCTCCACCCTCGCCAGCATCGTGGCAGCAAGCTTGCCGACAATGCCAGGACTACCAAATGCGAAAGCCACAAACAGCCAATTCCAAGTAAACGGAAAAATCGCAGACACCAGGTTCATACAAAAAGTTACAGGCTTACCGCTCAACATAAAATTACCTGCCACCATCGACGGTACTATCGATGGTACCGACAATAGACTCGAGCTCGACCTAACACTACCTGAACTGTACTACAACAACAGGCATTACAAAGACGGACTCGTACACATCACGGCGAAAAACAGCCGTATCAGTACCGACATACAACTCAAGCAGCTGCACGAAAACGGGAAAAACAGCCAGTGGGAGGTACAAGCCACAGCCGAAAACAACCAACTCAAGGCAAACCTAGCCTTCCAAAGCAACCAACTCAAAGGCATCAAAGGCGAAATACACACGCTCTCCACATTCAGCCAAGACGAGAACCAACTCCCGACAGCCAACATTCAGGTGCTGCCGTCCGACATCACCATCGAAGACAGCCTCTGGAAAGTACACCCCGCCAACATCGTCTACAACAAAAACGCCGCCACAATAGACAACTTTGAAATCAGCCACCACGACCAGCACATCAAAATAAACGGAAAAACCACTAGGAACAGCAACGAAACTATCGCTGTAGATCTCAACGATGTTGATGTAGCCTACATACTCAACCTACTCAATTTCCATGCCGTACAGTTCGGAGGCAAAGTAACCGGCAAGGCACAAGTCGCACACCTCTACGAAAAACCGGAAGCAAACGCGCAACTCAACGTCAACAACTTCCAATTCGAAACAGGACGAATGGGAACACTTAAACTCAATGCAAAACTCAATAACCAAAACAACCACATCGAAATCAACGCACAGGCTGACGACGGACCCTTCCATAAAACAAACATACAAGGGTTCATCGCACCAACACACAACGATATCCTACTAGCCATCGACGCGCAACACACACCCGTCGAGTTCCTACAGAAACTATGCGGAAGCTTTATGGATAAGGTAGACATGACCGCAACAGGCCATGTAGACCTCGTCGGGCCACTTAACGACATCGGACTCATCGGCCAACTGCAAACCAATGGCTCCTTCCTCATGAAACCACTTGGTACCATCTACCGAATGAACAACTGTAAAATCGACTTCCAACCCTATGCATTCCAATTCCAAAACGATACCATCACCGACACCAACGACAACTATGCACTGCTCGCAGGAACCATACGACACCGCAACCTCGGACACCTCCAGTTCGACCTCAAACTCGATATGAAAGACTTTCAGGTCTACAACTTCCCTGATTACCACAACAATACCTTCAGCGGAGAAGTCTACACCAACGGAACTTGCCGCATAGAAGGCACTGAAAAGGACATGTTCATCGACTTCCACGCCACACCTACCAACAACAGTACATTCGTCTACAACGCCTCCACACCCGATGTCCTAAACCAAAACAACTTCATCACATGGTTCGATGCCACACACACAAATGACGACGACAACCAAACAACCAAACAACCAACTCCCCAAACGACCAAACTACCTACTGCCTACATTAACCAAAACACCAAAGACATAAACATCAGCGGCGACCTACATGTCAATTTCCTCATCAACACCAATACAAACAACACGCTCAAAGTCATCATGGACGAGGAAACAGGAGACTACATCGCACTCAACGGAAGCGGAATACTACGCGCCTCCTACTACAACAACGGCCCGTTCCATATCTACGGAAACTATCTCGTCGACCACGGAGTCTACAAACTCACCGTACAAAACATCATAAAGAAAGACTTCCACATCCAGCAAGGAGGAAACATAGCCTTTGGAGGAGAACCATACGAGGCACCCATCAACCTACAAGCCAACTACACCGTCAACGGCGTCAGCCTCGCCGACCTCCATGTAGGCAAATCCTTCGCAAACAACAACATACGCGTCAACTGCCTCATGAACATAACTGGAACACCCAATACACCTAAAATAGACTTCGGACTCGAATTCCCATCACTCTCCAACGACGCACAAAACATCATACACACACTCATCAACAGCCAGGAAGAAATGAACCAGCAAGTGCTCTACCTCCTCGCCATCGGACGATTCTACACACAAGGCAGCAACAATGCCGACAGCCAGAACGACACACAGCAGTCGCAGACAGCGCTCGCCATGCAAAGCATACTCTCCGGAACCATCAGCCAGCAAATCAACAACATACTCAACACAGTCGTCAACAACAATAATTGGAACTTCGGGGCAAACATCTCAACGGGAGACGAAGGCTGGAACAACGCCGAATACGAGGGAACACTCAGCGGACGAATGCTCAACAACAGACTAATCTTCAACGGACAGTTCGGATATAGAGACAACAACAACGCCACAACAAGCTTCATCGGAGACTTCAACCTACAATACCTACTCTTCCCCAACGGAAACCTCGCCATCAATGTCTACAACCAAACCAGCGACCGGTACTTCACAAAAAACAGCCTCAACACACAAGGCGTCGGACTCATACTCAAAAAAGACTTCACTTCATGGAGAGAACTCCTCGGCATCAAAACAACCAAACGACCAAACGACCAAACACCTAAACAACCAAACGGCCAAGACACCCTAGCGACTCCCGAAAAAGAGAATCGGAACAAATACGCTGAACGGGAAGACCCATCACATTGAAATAGCTCCCCTCTATGGAAGTGACGCCGATGTACCCTATCCACTCCTGAATGCCGTACGCACCGGCCTTGTCGAAAGGACGGTAATGGTCTATATAATAGCCTATCTCACTGTCGGACAACTGCTTGAAGGTGACCTTTGTCTCCACCGAGAATGCACTCTGACGCCCTTGCGTCCGCAAGCAGACACCCGTTATCACAATATGCGAGCGGCCACTGATGAGCCCGAGCATCTCAAACGCCTCCGCACGGTCACGGGGCTTGCCCAGGATACGGTCGTCCACCACCACAATGGTATCGGCGGTGAGCAGCAGTTCGTCGGATGCTACGACATAGGCACGCGCCTTTTCCTCCGCAATATACTGCGCATGCAGCCTGACAGGCAAATCATCGGGGCATGATTCCGATATGTCGGGAAGCACACGCACCTCAAACGGGATGTCAAGCCCCGACAGCAGCTCACGGCGACGCGGCGAATTGCTCGCAAGTATCAATCGCTTCATACCTTCATCTTTCATCCCTCATCCATTCCATCCTACCAGCCGAAGGCTTTCTCCGACGCCATCCACAGCCCCTGCGCCTGCATGACTTGCTCTATGATGTCGCGTCCCACACCGTTTCCGCCCGTAAAGCGGCTGACATAGACACTCACATCCTTTATTTCCTTGCAGGCATCGGCAGGGCAGCAGGGACAACCGCAGCGGCGCATCACCTCGTAGTCGGGGATGTCGTCGCCCACATAGACAATCTCTTCGTCCAGCAAGTGATAACGCTGCTTGAACTGTTCGTAGGCTTCTACCTTCACGGCGCACTTCATGTAGATGTCTTCCACGCCCAGCATGGCATAGCGCTGCTGGATGGAAGCGGAGTTGCCGCCGGTCAGGATGACGATGCGAAGCCCATGTTTCTGTGCCAACTGGATGGCATAGCCGTCCTTGATGTTCATCGTGCGCAGGGGAAGACCCTCATTGTCCATGGCCACCGTCGAGCACGACAGCACGCCGTCGATGTCGAAAACAATGGCTTTTATCTTTGTCAAGTTGTAGTTTATCATATAGAGGTGAGAGGTTTCTGGTTTTCAATGGTTAACGGTTAATGGTTATTGCTTAACATTACTTGTATCAAACTGGTTCAGATGCACATTTTCCCATTTGAGTTTATCCTCGTTCTGGAGTTTACGCTCCTCTGCCTTGAGCCCGAACCCGACGACACAGAGCACTTCCATGTCGTCCGGCAGGCCGACGATGCCGCGGACTACCTGTGTGGCCGCCGTCCCGTCGGGCAGTCCCCGACCACGCATCTGCGCCCAGCAGGAACCCACACCGAGCTCTTCGGCCTGATACTGCATGCTGATGGCCGCCACTGAGCAGTCCTCCACCCAGCAGTCAGTCTCCAACGGGTTGGCGCAGACCACCACGGCAAAGGCAGCCTTCTCCAGAAACCGTGCGCCCATGTCCTTCGCATCGGCCAGCTGCTGAAGCTTGACGCCATCGTCAACCACCACGAAATGCCAGGCACGCGCATTCTTCGAGGTCGGCGACATCAGGGCGGCACGAAGTATTAGACGCACATCGTCGGCACAAACCTCCGACGGCTGGTATTTGCGGTGGCTGCGGCGACGCTGCACCAAATCGCTGAAATCGGTCATTATCATCTGCTTTTATGATGCAAATGTAATGAATATATTCGACTTTTTCAACACAGTGCCATTTTTTTCCAGCCAAAACGAGCAAACAACCAAACGACTTAACAACCAGACGATGTAAAGATTTTCGAACATCCAACCCTCGTTTTACTGCTCTCAGAAGCCTTTTTTTCAAAGTAAAGGACGCATTGCCGACAAATAATGATGAATTTTAACAATATTAATAAGCACTTATCAATCAGAATGTTAGCGGTTTTTATTCATCTTTTTTATCACTTTTGTCTTTCAACCAGGCCCTACTTGCAAGGCGTTTGGACTCCAGTTGTCCTGCGAGCGGACGGAATACATCAAGCGAAACAGCCAAAAAAGCAATACAACTGAGCCCCAAACGGCCAAACAGCTAAACAACTAAACGGCCCAACACAGCACAAAACCTCCCAAATCCGACCGGAACCAACGCTGGTTCGCACGGAAATCCCGACAGGTTTTTTGTCGTGATATTTTACGAAAACCTTGCAAGCCGAAGCAAATAAAACCGCTTTTATAAAATAAAAACCGCCGCCGTGCGTTATTTTGTATATGAAAATGAAAAACATCGTTACAGTTCTTGCGCTGTTGCTGTGGTCGGCCATGGTATCGGCGCAGACTTTCACGCTTCAGGGAAAGGTCACCGACAACGACCTGAACCCCATCGAACTGGCCACCGTCAGCGTGCTCAACCAGGGCCGCGTGACCATGACCTCCATGAAGGGAGAGTTCCAGATGCAGCTGGCCAGTGCCGACTCCGTCGTGGTGCGCATCACCATGCTCGGCTATAAGCCCAAGACACGCGTGCTGCGAAACCCCAAGGGAAAGCAGACACTCCAGGTGGTGCTGCATGAAGATGAGACCATGCTGGCCGAAGTGGATGTGGTCGGACAGAAGATAGAGACCGGACAGAGCCAGGAACTCAAGACCGAGGAAGGCAAGCTCGGCCCCAGCGCCACCGGAAACGCCGTCGAGGAAATGGTCAAGATGCAGGCCGGCGTATCGTCGAACAACGAACTCTCCTCGCAATACAATGTCCGTGGCGGAGCATTCGACGAGAACAGCGTCTACCTGAACGGAGTGGAAGTATACCGCCCGTTCCTCGTACGCAGTGGACAACAGGAAGGGCTCTCCGTCATCAACCCCGACATGGTGGAAAAAGTAACCTTCTCCACCGGCGGATTCGAGGCAAAATACGGCGACAAAATGTCGTCGGCACTCGACATCACCTACCGACGCCCCACACGGCTCGAAGCCACCCTCTCGGCATCACTCCTCGGAGGAAGCGCCTATATCGGCTATGGCAACAAGAAATGGTCGTGGTCCAACGGCATCAGATACAAGACAACGAAATACCTGCTCGGCTCGCTCGAGACCAAGGGAGAATACAAGCCATCGTTCCTCGACTACCAGACCTACTTCACCTACAAGCCGTCCAAGCGATGGGAAATCAACTTCATTGGCGACATCAGCGACAACCGCTACAACTTCGAGCCCGAAGACCGGGAGACAAAGTTCGGAACCCTGGAAAACATAAAGTCCTTCCGCGTCTATTTCGACGGACAGGAAAAAGACCTCTTCCAGACTTTCTTCGGAACCCTGGGCATCAAGCACAACTTCACCGCCAAGACATCGCTGTCCCTCCTGGCATCGGCCTTCAGCACGAAGGAGCAGGAAAAATACGACATACAGGGACAGTACTGGCTCACCCAGACCGAAACCAGCGAGAACCTGGGCGTAGGCACCTACTTCGAACATGCCCGCAACCGCCTCAAGGCACATGTGGAAAGCGTCAAGCTGAAGCTCAACCACGAGTTCGGCAAGCACAACGCCGAGGCCGCCGTCACCTTCAGGCGGGAGCACATAGAGGAAAACACCGTCGAATACGAAATGCGCGACTCCGCTGGATACAGCGTGCCCCACACCGGCAACGACCTCTACATGATATACTCGCAGCGCGCAAAGAACAAGCTCGATGCCAATCGCATTGAAGGCTACCTGCAAGACACATGGCGCTTCCAGTCCAAAGGCATCTACGACGGCGACAGCATCGTGCGCGAGCCCACCCTCTACACCCTCACCTACGGCGTCCGCATGAGTCACTGGAACTTCAACAAGGAAACCATTGTCAGCCCCAGGATCTCCCTGGGAATCATTCCCGGATGGAACCAGCGGCTCACCATGAGGTTCGCAACCGGCATCTACTACCAGGCCCCCTTCTTTAAGGAACTGAGAGACACCTTCACCGTCAACCATGTCACACAGGTACGGCTCAACGAAAACATCAAGAGCCAGCGCTCAATTCACTTCATAGCAGGCGTCGACTACCGGTTCAACATCAACAACCGGCCGTTCAAATTCACCGCCGAAGCATACTACAAAGCGCTCCAAAACCTCATTCCATACAGCGTGAACAATGTGAAAGTGGTCTACTACGGCGACAACAAGTGCAGCGGACACGCCGCAGGCATCGACCTGAAACTCTACGGAGAATTCGTACCAGGAACCGACTCATGGATTACCCTCTCCCTCATGGACACCAAGATGAGCCTCAACGGCAAGAAGATTCCGCTGCCCACCGACCAGCGCTACGCCGTGAACCTCTACTTCACCGACTACTTCCCCGGAACGCAACGGTGGAAAATGATGCTCAAGCTCATCTATGCCGACGGACTCCCCTTCTCCACCCCGCACCGCGAACTCGACCGAAACTCATTCCGCGCACCGGCCTACAAGCGGGCAGACATCGGTATGAGCTACCGCGTCCTCGACAACGAGAAACGCGCGTCGAAGTCCATTTTCCGGAACATCTGGCTCGGCATAGACTGCCTCAACCTCCTCGGAATAGACAATGTGAACAGCTACTACTGGATAACCGATGTCACCAACCAGCAGTACGCCGTGCCAAACTACCTCACCGGACGCCAGATCAACGCACGGCTGCTGTTCGAATTCTAGCCACACACATACCTTTCTATAAAGAAAAAGCGCAGACAGTTTTGTTTCTGCGCTTTTTTTGCTACTTTTGCACCGGTAAAATAATCTGAAAGAATATGACTCAACAACTTGAAAAAATCAAGGAACTCATTGCAAAACGCGAGCAGGCACGCCTCGGAGGTGGCGAGAAAGCCATCGAAAAGCAACACCAACGGGGCAAATACACCGCCCGCGAACGCATAGAAATGCTTGTTGACAAAGGCAGTTTCGAAGAATACGACATGTTCAAGCTCCACCGATGCCACAACTTCGGCATGGAAAAGAAACAATACCTCGGCGACGGCGTCGTATGCGGAAGTGCCACCATCGACGGAAGACTCGTCTATGTGTCGGCTCAGGACTTCACTGTCAACGGCGGGTCCCTCTCGGAGACCATGTCGCAGAAGATATGCAAGGTCATGGACATGGCCATGCAGAACGGCGCTCCCATGATTTGCCTGAACGACTCCGGCGGCGCACGCATCCAGGAAGGCATCAACTCACTGGCCGGGTACGGCGAAATCTTCGAGCGGAACATACTCGCATCGGGAGTCATCCCCCAACTTTCGGGCATCTTCGGCCCCTGTGCCGGCGGCGCAGTCTACTCTCCTGCCCTCACAGATTTCATCATGATGGTGGAAAACACCTCCTACATGTTCCTCACCGGACCGGCTGTCGTAAAGGCAGTGACCGGCGAAGATGTCGATGCTGAGCACCTCGGAGGTGCCAGTGTACATGCCACGAAAAGCGGTGTGACCAGTTTTACCGCAAAAACGGAGGAAGAAGCCATCGCACAAATCAGGAAACTGCTTGGCTACCTCCCATCGAACAACATGGAAGAGGCACCGTTGGTTGAGTGCACTGACCCCATCAACCGCATGGAAGACTCCCTGAACGAACTCCTGCCCGACGATCCCAACAAGGCATATGACATGTACAAGGTCATCACCGCCATAACAGACAACGGCGAGTTCTTCGAAGTCCAGCCCAAGTTTGCCAGGAACATCATCACGGGTTTCGCCCGCTTCAACGGCCGCAGTGTCGGAATCGTGGCCAACCAGCCTGCCTGCTACGCCGGAGTGCTGGACACCAACGCTTCGAGAAAGGGCGCACGCTTTGTTCGTTTCTGCGATGCGTTCAACATTCCAATAGTTTCCCTGGTCGACGTGCCGGGCTTCCTCCCCGGAACTGGACAGGAATACAATGCCGTCATCCTGCACGGTGCACAACTGCTCTATGCCTATGGCGAGGCCACCGTGCCTAAGATCACCGTCACACTGCGGAAAAGCTATGGCGGTTCCCACATCGTCATGGGCTGTAAGCAGCTCCGCAACGACCTGAACTTCGCCTGGCCGACGGCTGAGATTGCCGTAATGGGCGCCTCTGGAGCCGTTGCCGTGCTCTCGGCAAAGGAAGCAAAGGCAAAGAAAGAGGCTGGAGAGGATGTCAAGGCATTCCTCGCCGAAAAGGAAAAGGAATACACCGAGCTCTTCGCCAACCCCTATCAGGCTGCACAATATGGATACATTGACGATGTAATAGAACCCCGCAACACCCGCTTCCGCATCTGCCGCGGACTGGCGCAACTGGCAAGCAAGCGACAGTCGCTGCCCGCCAAGAAGCACGGATGTATGCCCATGTAACACGAAGACTATGAAGACAGAAATTGCCGCAGCCATTGCCATGGCACTGCACGAATACAACGGTAACAATGTACACGACAAGGAGCCGGGCTTCATTACAATACAACCGAAGCAAACACTTTGGAATGCCAAGTTCTTAACCATGACACAAAAACCCGTAAACCGATGAAAACATACAAATATACCATCAACGGAAGAGAATACAATGTCGAAATCGCCAGCATCGAAGGTCTGACGGCGGAAGTAATCGTCAACGGAGAGACCTTCAGTGTAGGGATGGAGGCCGAAGCCGAGCCTGAAAAACCGGCAGTGGTGCTGGGCAGTTCCGCCGAAAAGGCTGCCGAAGACGACGCACCTGCCGCCGTGAACGCCGACACTTCCAATGCCCTCCGCGCACCGCTGCCAGGGGTAATTACAGACATCAAGGTCACTGTGGGCGACACCGTAGCCGCAGGCGATACCGTAGTGGTGCTCGAAGCCATGAAGATGGCCAACAACCTTGAGGCCGAAAAGGGCGGAAAGGTAACGGCCGTGCTCGTGAAAGTGGGCGAGAATGTCATGGAAGACACACCGCTTGTTGTCATTGAATAAGACAAATGAAATGCACATAATGAGAAGCAGGCAAACTCTTTTGCCTGCTTCTTTTGCGTATAATACCACCGAATTTGCTTAAAAAAGTACAATTAGTGACGCATAACTGTTGCTAAAACTTAAAAATATGCAGGCGATTTCAAGATTTTTTCGTACTTTTGCAACATTAATATGCCTTATTGCGGCCTGTTTCCGTCAGTCCGCAGGCAAGAACGCCATTTTATGAAGAAGATTCTATACATCAATCAGGAGATTGCTCCCTATCTTCCTGAGACCGAAATGTCCCTCCTCGGGCGAGACCTACCCCAGCAGATGCAGGAACAAGGTAACGAAATCCGCACCTTCATGCCCAAATGGGGCACCATAAACGAGCGCAGGGGCCAGCTGCATGAAGTGATACGGCTGTCCGGCATGAACCTCATTGTGAACGACACGGACCACCCGCTGATTATAAAAGTGGCCAGCATACCTACCTCCAGGTTGCAGGTGTACTTCATCGACAACGACGAATACTTTGCCAAGCAGCGCGGGCAGGCTGTTCCCGACATTGCAGACAATGTGGACAACGGCGAGAGAGCCATCTTCTTTGCCCGTGGTGTGCTGGAAACCGTGAAGAAACTGCGCTGGACGCCCGACATCATTCACTGCAACGGCTGGATGGCTGCCATTGTTCCCTACTACCTCAAGACGGCTTACAAGGATGAGCCGGCCTTTGCCAACGCCAAGGTGGTTACCACCCTGTTCGAAGATGGGCTGAAGGAAGAAGTGGGCAGCAACTTCATCAATCTCATAGACTTCAAGGGCGGCAAGAAAAAAGCCCTCGATGCTTATCAGCAGCCCTTTGACGGCAAACTGCTGGAGAGGCTTGCTATTGATTTTTCCGACGCCATCGTGTGCACCGGGAAGACCGCAAGCAGTCAACAGGGGAAATATGCAAAGGCTACCGGCAAACCCCTGCTGAAGTCGGGCAACGCTGATTTGGCAGAGAATCTTGCTTCGTTCTACGAAACCATCTAAAATCACTGACAGCATGAATTCGCATCAAATAAGTTTTTTCAGACTACTTTGTGCAGCTCTTACGCTCCTGTTCTTTGCCTCATGCGACGACACGACGGGAAGCGTGGGCATTACCATGAGCGAACAAACAGACGCCCTCCGCGTTTCGACTGACACCTTCAACATCGTTTCAAGCTCGGTTAGGGCAGGTGCGGTGGTGTCCCGCAGCACCGTGGCCTACCTGGGGAAGATACGCGACCCGGAGACAGGCGCCTACATCACCAGCAGCAGCATGCTGCAGTATGCCTCGGTGGAAGGATATACTCCGTTCCCGGAAGTAGGCCTGATTGAGCACACCGAGGGCGGGCAACCCATTGCCGACTCCTGCGAAATACGCCTTTTCTACTCCAACTACTACGGCGACAAGAAAACTCCGATAAAGATAAAGGCCATGGAAATGGCCACCCCGATGGAGGAAATCAGCAAGTACTATACCGACTTCGACCCCGTTGCTGAAGGCTATATCCGCACGGACGGCATCGCAGAGGAGCGCACCTTCACGCTCGACAACCAGAACCTCACGGAAGAAGACCTGGAAGACAGCGACGACATGCCCTTCATCCGCATCAAGCTGGACGGTCCCTACACCGATACTCAGGGCAATACCTACAACAACTTCGGTACATACATCATGCGTATGTATTATGCCCACCCTGAATACTTCAAGAACAACTATGCCTTCACCCACCATGTCATGCCCGGATTCTACTTCCAGACAGTAGCCGGATTGGGCGCAATGGCCTATGTTAACCTCAGTCAGGTGCGCGTATTCTTCAAGAAGACCGACGAGGAAGAAGAGAGACTCGCATCGTTCGGAAGTACCGAGGAAGTGCTCCAGACCACAACCATCGAGAGCGACGAAGCCACACTGAACAAACTTGTGGCACAGACATCGTGCACCTACATCAAATCGCCGGCCGGAATCTTCACGAAACTCTCCATTCCCGTGGACGAAATCATGTACGGCCACGCCAACGACACCATCAACAGCGCACGCATCATCATACCACGGGAAAGCAATACCACACAGTCCGACTACCACCTGTCGCCGCCAGAAGCCCTGTTGCTTGTTCCTGCAAGCCAATACGACGACTTCTTCGAGAACAACCGGCTGCCGGACAACAAGACCACCTTCATTGCCAGCTACAACTCGACGGCATCCAGCTACACTTTCAGCAACATCTCCTCGCTGGTGGCAGCAATGTACAAGGGCAACCGCACCACAGGATGGAACGAAGTGCTCCTCATTCCCGTCACACTCAACACCATCACCACCACAAGCAATGGATCGTCCGTGCAGAAAGTCATCGGCATTTCACACGACATGACACCTACCAGCACACGCCTCAAGGGCGGACTCGCTGCCGGCGACAACGGAATCAAAATCAGTGTAATCTACTCCTCACTGCATTAAACTCATCAAAACATGGCCGACAATTTCCTTGAACGGCAGCGCGAGGACTACGAACGCCGAAAACAGCAACAACAGCTGAAGACCAAGAGGAAAAAGAAAGGCAGAGTTTGTACCATCAAACGCCCGGAAGACGAAACACTATAACCACCCACCTCCATGAAAAAAAAGCGACCTGACAGCCACTGTCAAGTCGCTTTTTTCATCACCAAGCCTGGCCGAATAAACATCATATATCCTCCTTTCTCCTTCAACGTGTGCGCCGCCCATTTTCCGTTTAGGCCCCAGACGCCCTCCATTTGAGCCTGTTTCACCATGCGTTTAGGCCCCAAACGCATTCCGTTTGGGGCCTAAACGAAAAGGAATCGCAATCAACTGACTATCAATATGTTGAAAAATGAATCCGTCCCTACAGTTTCCTATACTTGGCAAACTTCAGCAGGAGTTGCTTCGTTCCGGCATTTCTGAACTCCACGGTGGCCTTGCAGCCATCACCGCTGCCCTCCACCGCCAGGACTTTTCCTATACCAAAGCGCTGGTGCTCGATGATATCGCCAACTGCAAGGGGGGCAGTCGAACTGGAAGTGACACCCATGTCGCCCGGATAGGGACCTGAAGGAGGTATTCTCACCAGGTTTTCGCGCTTTGGAGGAGTCGCGAATCGGTTGGACACGGACGATTTCGGACGCCGTTCCGCCAACGGGAGAGTTGATGAGAGTTGTTCCCGCTCAATCAGACTGGGGTCAAGGTCACGCAGGAAACGGCTGGGCATGTTGAAAGTCATCTGCCCGAACTGCCACCGCTGCTTGGCATACGAAAGGATACAGTGCTCCTTTGCCCGCGTAATGGCCACATAGAGCAATCGCCGCTCCTCCTCAAGAGCGGAAAGCGTGCTGGCGGTCTGCATGTTGGGAAAGAGGTTCTCCTCCAGCCCGACAATGAAAACCGCAGGAAACTCCAGTCCCTTCGCCATGTGGATGGTCATGAGGGTGACACCCTTCTGCCCCTCGGCCGTCTGCTCGCTGGCATCGACGCTGGTCAGCAACGACACCTCCTGAAGGTAGTCAACCAGGGAGATTTCCTCCGTCTGCCCCTCTTCCATCCGCTGTTCCACAAACTCGCTGATGCTGTCCACCATCTCGCCGAGGTTCTCGCGGCGCGAAAGATTCTCCGGAGTCTTGTCCGACAGCGGATAGAGCGACCAGAAATCGACACGCTGGAACAGCAACTGCGTCAGTTCGGAGGCATTCAACTGCACTTGCATCGCCTGCAACTCTTCCATCAGCCCGACAAATGCCGCCAGATGCTTCCTTGCCGCCGACGCCAAGGAAGAACTGCCTTCGCCCTGCAACAACTGGACGGCCGCACGCCAGAGACTTATTCCCTGCATGTTGGCATGATCCGTCAGTTTGGCCAGCGTGGTGTTGCCAATGCCGCGTGCCGGGAAGTTGACAATCCGACGGAAGGCTTCGTCGTCGTCAGGGTTCACCGTTAATCGGAAATATGCAATGATATCCTTTATCTCCTTTCGCTGATAGAAACCCGTACCGCCGTAAATACGGAAGGGAATGGCACGCCGCTGTAGTTCTTCCTCCAGCACACGGCTCTGCGCATTGGTGCGGTAAAGGATGGTAAAGTCCTCGTACGACAGCCCGTTTGACCGCCGCAGCCGGGCGATTTGCTTGCAGACAACGATGGCCTCCTCACGATCCGACTGGGCTTCGAGCAGCAGCAGCGGATTACCCACCGCCTGGCGGCTGAACACATTCTTGTCAATTTGGTTACGGTTATGCTTCATCAGGCCGTTGGCAGCAGACACAATGGTCTGCGTCGAGCGGTAGTTCTGCTCCAGCTTGAACACCTTCGCCTCGGCAAACACCCGCTGGAATGTCAGGATATTGTCGATGTTGGCACCACGGAACCCGTAGATGCTCTGATAATCGTCGCCCACCACGCAGATGTTGTGGTTCTCTCCGCTGCGCAACTGCAGCAGAATCTGCTGCTGAGCGTAGTTCGTATCCTGAAACTCATCCACCAAGATGTAGTCGTAGCGCTGGTCATACTGGCGGCAAATCTCAGGATGCTTGGCAAAGAGCAGGTAGGCATTCATCAGCAAATCGTCGAAATCCATGGCGTTGGCGGTCTGGCATCGCTCCTGATACAGCTGGTAGATTTCGCCGAAACGGGGCATCTTACGCATCCGGTCCTCGGCAAACAGTTCACTGCTGGCACGGTATATCTGCGCGGAAACCAGCCTGTTCTTCATCAGTGAGATGCGCGAGCCGATTGAAGAAGGCTTATACACATTGTCGTCCAGTTCCAGTTCCTTCACAATCACCTTCAGCAGCGAACGGGAGTCCGACTCGTCGTAGATGGTGTAGTTCTGCTTGTAGCCTAGCAACTCGGCATTCACCCGCAGCATCCTGGCGAATATGGAATGGAAAGTCCCCATAACGATTTTCTGTGCGTCGGCACCCATCTGCTGTGCAATACGCTCCTTCATCTCGTCGGCGGCCTTGTTGGTAAATGTCAGTGCCATGATGCGCCAGGGTTTCACGCCCTGATCCATCAGATAAGCCATCTTGGCGGTCAGCACGCGGGTCTTTCCCGAACCGGCACCGGCTACCACCAGTTGCGGACCTTCGTTGTAAAGCACGGCCTCGCGCTGGGCTTCGTTTAGCAAGGATAAGTCAAGCATTGAGCTGAACGGTTAAAGATTATAGTTTCTGATACCCTGAGTCAGTATACTTTCTAATGGCTATCGTCTATTGTTAATTGCCCGATGTTGCGCATCTGGCGCAGAATCTGCCCCTTGCGTTTCTGCATATACGGACTGGGAGTGGCAGAATTGAACTTCAGCGGATTGGGAAGGGTGGCCGCTATCAGGGCACATTCGCTGCGGGTCAGTTCCTTTGCTGTCTTGCCGAAGTGCTCCCGCGCCACGGCTTCGGCTCCGTAGATGCCCTGCCCCATCTCAATCGAGTTGAGATAGACTTCCAGTATACGCTCCTTGGGCCACATGAGTTCAATCAGCACGGTGAAATAGCTTTCCAATCCTTTCCTGACCCAGGACCGTTGTGGCCAAAGGAATACATTTTTCGCCGTCTGCTGGGTGATGGTGCTGCCGCCGCGCATCTTTTTTCCGCGCTTATTGTGTTCCGCGGCTTGGCGGATGGCATCGAAGTCAAAGCCATGATGCTCCATGAAACGCTGGTCTTCGCTGGCAATAACGGCACGCGGAAGATGTTCGGACATGTCTGAGATTGACACCCATTTGTGCTTGCACTTCACCGGTTCGCCCTCCGAATGCTGGGCAAGCATGCGGATTCCCATGAGGGGTGTGAACCATACGGGAAGGAAACGGTAGGCTACTACGGCCATGATGGTCGATGCAAAGAAGAAGACTACTATTTTGCAGAGTAATCGTTTGATGAATTTCATCTTTCGGGTGTATTCCTTATTATATTAATTAGGGGGACTGTTGCGCCCCCCTAATCATTTTCTTTTGCCCGTTTCAGGGTTTACTGGAGTGTTCCTGCGTTGGCAGCATCGATCATTTCCTGTCCTGCATAGAGATATACTTCCACGCGTCGGTTTTGCTGCTGTCCCTCTTTTGTTGCATTGTCGGCCACCGGCTCGGAGCTGCCCTTGCCTTCAATGTTCTTGAATTGGCTGGCCTGTACGCCGCAATCCTTCAGGTATGAGACCACGCTTTGGGCACGGCTGTTGCTCAGCGGGATGTTGATGCCGTCGTTGCCAGTCGAGTCGGTGTGTCCATAGATGTCGACATAGCAGTCGGGATGGTTCTTCAGCACGGTGGAGAACTTTGCCAAGTTAGTCTTTGAGGCTGCATTCAGTTCGGCTTTGTTCACAGCAAAGAGTATGCCCGAGTCGAAAGTAACCTTCACGGCCTTGAGTCCGTTGGCATCGGTTACTTCCTCCACGGTGGCGTTTTCCACCTGTGCGGCAGCCTCGGCAGCCACTTTGTCCATGTGACGGCCGATGAGTGTGCCTGCGCCTGCACCTACGGCGCTACCGATGGCAGCACCGATGGCCGTGGCCTTACTGTCCTTTCCAATGATGTTACCTATCACGCCGCCGAGCACGGCGCCGCCACCTGCACCAATGATGGTACCGGTTCCCTGTTTGGTCTGGCAGCCGACAATCATCAGTACTGCCATGAACAATGTTGCAAATTTTGTCTTTTTCATTTTCGTTCGGTTTTAAATGAATGATTTCTACTTTGCAAAGATATAAAAATTCAGAGGAATTGTCAAGCCATTGACACCTATTTAATTCTTTTAACTACTCCGGACGGCAACTGAACGGGCTTAGATAACCTTAATATTTTAGGTTGAATGCAACATGATAGAAAAAAAAAGTTTACCTTTGCGCTGCAATTTCAAAGAATTAGAAAACAAAAGTGATATGGCAACAGAACTGAAACATTTTACAAAGCGTTCGGAAAATTACAGTCAGTGGTACAACGAACTGATCGTGAAAGCCGACCTGGCCGAGCAGTCTGCCGTCCGCGGCTGCATGGTCATCAAGCCGTACGGCTATGCCATCTGGGAGAAAATGCAGCAGCAACTCGACCGGATGTTCAAGGAACAGGGCGTTCAGAATGCCTATTTTCCACTGCTCATCCCGAAGTCTTTCCTCTCCCGCGAGGCCGAGCATGTGGAAGGCTTTGCAAAGGAGTGTGCCGTGGTCACCCACTATCGGTTGAAATCGACCGAGGACGGTGGTGCCGTCGTTGTAGACCCAGCCGCCAAACTCGACGAAGAACTGATTATCCGGCCTACATCCGAGACCATTATATGGAACACCTACAAGAACTGGATACAGTCGTGGCGTGACCTTCCACTGAAATGCAACCAGTGGTGCAATGTGATGCGCTGGGAAATGCGCACCCGTCCCTTCCTCCGCACCAGCGAATTCCTGTGGCAAGAGGGACACACTGCCCATGCCACACGCGAAGAGGCTGAAGAAATGACGCGCCGCATGCTGGGAGTCTATGCCGAGTTTGCCGAGAAGCACATGGCCATGCCGGTGGTACAGGGAGTGAAGAGCCCCACCGAACGGTTTGCCGGAGCACTGGACACCTACACCATCGAAGCGATGATGCAGGACGGCAAGGCACTGCAGAGCGGCACATCGCACTTCCTCGGACAGAACTTTGCCAAGGCCTTCGGCGTTACCTTCCTCAACAAGGAGAACAAGGAGGAACTGGTGTGGGCATCGTCGTGGGGCGTATCAACGCGTCTCATCGGTGCGCTCATCATGACCCACAGCGACGACAACGGTCTGGTACTGCCTCCTGTGCTGGCACCCATCCAGGTTGTGATGGTGCCTATAGGCAAGGCCGGTGAGCAGTTTGATGCCATCGGCAGCAAGTTCCAGGCGCTGGCCGATGAGTTGCGGGCCAAGGGCATCAGCGTGAAGGTGGACGATGCCGACAACAAGCGTCCGGGATTCAAGTTCGCCGACTACGAACTCAAGGGCGTTCCAGTCCGTCTGGTCATGGGAGGCCGTGACTTGGAGAACGGTACCATCGAGGTGATGCGCCGCGACACGCTGGAAAAGGAGACACTGCCGTTGGAAGGCATCGCCCAGCATGTGGAGCGGTTGCTCGACGACATCCAGCAAAACCTGTTCGACAAGGCACAGCAACGCCTGCAGGAACGGACCTACGAGTGCGACAACTACGAGGAGTTCAAACAGCGTGTGAAGGAAGGCGGCTTCTTCCTCTGCCACTGGGACGGAACGGAAGAGACCGAGGCGCAAATCAAAGCCGACACGCAGGCCACCATCCGCTGCATTCCGAAGGATGTGGAGCAGACTCCCGGCATCGACATGGTGTCCGGAAAGCCGGCCCCCTACCGCGTAATCATCGCACGAAGCTACTAAATGCGAGTTGCCAGCCCACTGCTGTGGCTGGACTACGACAATATAAAAAGGGACATCCTCTCGGGTGTCCCTTTGCCGTTTAATACCGGACGGTTAAAAATCCCGACAAAATTTCTTGGCGGTTTCGGACTGCGACGAAGTACCGATTTAACACTTTCGGCCTATTTACTTCATTTTATTGAACTACAACTACACTGTTCTTGCCGATTGGGAGCCGCACGCTTGCAGCGTGAAACCTAGGCAGTTGCACTGTAAGAGGCAGGCTCTTGGAAAACGGGCAGCATTCAATCGCCAGAAAAGTGCCCGTAAGTCGCTGTCTGTCAGCAGGGAATGCGCAGAACGCTTTTTCTCCGCCTGTCTGGCACTGGAGTCCACCCACGGAATTTTAACACGACAGAAATGTTAACGAATCGCCGTTTTAGTAATAATATTTTACAAAAGCGGCAGTATGTTCCCCACGCCTTCCTACTACTCCGGGTCGGGAGTCAGAGTTTCAGGGTCTAGTATGTGCAGTTCAATTGCGCGTACGACGAGTCGTGTGGCATTGACACCTCCGGAAGTGTTGGGGAAAAGTTTCTGTATGAGTTCGTTCTGCCGCTTCTCCAGGCTCTTCACGCCGAAAGGCATTCCGCGCAGTCCTGTTATCTGTTCCTTGGTATAGCCGAGTGCCAGATGGCGGAGGAAGCGTTCGTCGTACTCATCTATCTCATAGTCGATGATGGCATCCTGGCTGGCAATCTGACTGCCCACGCTGTGCTTGAAGCGACCCACGATGCGCTCGAGGATGGGCTGGTTGAACACCATGCGCTTCCCGCTCATGACGCTGACGACATCGGCTCGCGTGAGCATCTCGCCCGTCTTGAGGATGATACCGTCGCAACCGGCATCCAGGACATCCACCCAGAGTTTCTCGTTGAGTATCTCGCCGGTGAAGATAAGGACTTTAATGTTGGGCTTGCTTTGCTTCGTGTAGCGACATATCTCCACTCCGATGGTGGTGCTGCCACCCAGTCCGAGGTCGAGCAGTACGAGATCGGGCTCCTTTGCGCGCAGCAACCGCATGTATTCGGCCTCGTTGCCGGCAGTGCCTACAATGGTGGCTTCGGGTATTTCGCTGCGGAAGATACCTTCCGTGCCCTTGAGTTCGAGGGGCACATCCTCTACAATGATGACTTTAAATGGTTCCATGATATACTAATGTTATTTGAATGTTTTCGCGATTGGGGTGGTCAGGTCCTTCGTAAACCTGTATGCCACATCTGCGTGCATGGGTCGTGTCGCCCATGTCGCGTAGTATCTGCCGGCAGTAGAGCAGGTCGCGGCTGGCTGTCTGGTCGTTTGGTTGTTTGGCTGTGCTCCCTTCAAAGGTGAGTGTGGCATAGTTCTTCTCCGTCTGCACCTGTGGCGGGAAGGCCGTGGGCCCCAGACGGTTGCGCAGCAGGGTGAAGAGCAGTTCGGCCATGTCCCTGTCGGCAACGACGATGAGCGGCTGCGGCAGTCCTACGAGTGCCGAAATGTCCGTCTGCACTGGGTGGAGAGAGGATATGGAGGTCTGTGTCTGTGCGTTTTTGAGCAGGAGCGAATAGAGTTGCCGGTAGTAGTCGACAGTGGCCGAGAGAGTGTCTGTATCCAAATGTTCGGCACTGATGAGGTTTCTGATGCGCTGTGGATAGTACATGGTCTCGTGTTTGAGCGTTGAAAGACAGTTGTCAATCACGCTGTTGGCCACATACAGGCGCTCGCTCTCGTATTTGATGCGCTGTTTTTCCTCCTCACTGGTTTCCATCTGCTCCGTTTGCTCCCGCTCCAGGGCCACGGCCTTCTCCAAAGTAATCTCAATGAGGCCGACCGTCTCGGAGAGTTCGTTGTTCCTGCGGACCAGTTGGCTGACGGCTGGCATGGATGCGGATATTTCCCTTATCTGTCTGAGTTTTTCTGCAAGGCTCGCCTCACCAAGAAGAATGGTGTTGATGTCGTTCAGGCGCCGGACATTCCTGACATAGGCCTTGCGGTGACGGTAGAAAAGGAAATAGTAGGCGGGGAACATACTGAGCAAAAGGATGGACAGCACCACCACGGCAATGTTCTTCTTGGTAGCGTTGTGCCGCATGGTCTTGACATAGTCGTCGATGGTGTTGTCGGCAGTCATCTTACGAAGCAACTGCGTATAGGCACGGTTGTTGTAGGTGTATAGGTCCCAGTGCCGTAGTCCCAGTGCTGCGATGGCCACTTGGTTGCGCAGTTTGAGTATGTTCTGGAAGTCGGCAGTGGCACCCCACTCCATCCATTTCATCTCTGCGGCCTGCCCGTTGTCGGAATATAGCTGCATGGGCATGCCCACGGCCATTTTCTCCTGGTTGAACACGGCGACGGCGGAGTCGGCAAGCGCAATGGCCTTTTCAAACTGACGGCAGCTGTTTGCGGTCTCGACGCTGTCCACCCAGTTGGGTGCAGTGGCGGTGACGGCCTCCATTCCCGCAGCAGGACAAAGGAGCATGAGTGACAGCAGCAGCCGGAGCATACCCTTGGGCAGCCGGAAGAAGAAGCGGCTTCCCCTGCCCTTCTCACTCTCTACGCCGATACTGGCAACGCTGAAGAGCTGGCTTGCCTTCTTGTATTGCTCGATAATGCCCTTGCAGTTCATCAGTCCGAACCCGTGTCCGTTGGCTATCTTGTGCTCGAACGCCTGCCGTACCTGCTCGGGTTCCATCCCCTGGCCCGTGTCTGCTATGCTAATCTCCACGCAGTCGGCCTTTTCCTCGGCATAGACATGCACCTTCCCGCCGTCGCCGGTGAACTTCCGCGCATTGTCGGCCATGGTGTTCATCATGAAGAGCGTGAGTATCTTGTCGGCCTTTACCACTGCCTGGGTTTTGTCTACCTTGAAGTCGATGCCTTGCTGGAGGAATCCCCGGCTGCTTTGTTGGAGGATATCGAAGAGTTCCTGCACGGCAAAACTCTCGACATGCAGGTGCAGGCTGCCCTTGCGCAGTTGGATCCAGTCGGTGAGGAGCCGGTTGTTCCGTTCTATTTCTGCGGCCAGTTCGTCGATGTATTCCTTCGACTCGTCGGACAAGGCACCGTCTTTTGCGGCCAGTTCGCGGTGCATGCGGTCGATGAGTGGCTGGATGGTGGCCAGGAAAGAGACCTTGGTGCGTTGCTCAAGGTTGTATCTTTTGTTCTCGGCAAGTTGCTGGCTGGCCACGGCTGTGTCCTCCCGGTTCTGTTCGAGACGCTCGTTGTGCAGTTCGTTCAGCCGTTGCTGTGTGGAAGTCCACTGCTGGAGTGGCTGCAACAGCTGGCTGGAGGAATATTTGCGGTCGGTTCTTCGGCGCAAATAGTCGAAAAGGAAGAACAACAGTGCCAGCAAGCCGATGGCTATGCCTACGACAACCATCATCCGGCTCAGTGCCGCATTCTGGCTGTCCAGTTCCTCGGCGCGTGCCTCGTTCTCCCTGTCCTGCCGGGTGTCTTCCTGCAGTCGCAGGTAGATGTTGCGCCAATGGAGGCTCTCGTCAATGTTTCCATTGGCCGAATAGGACAGTGCCAACTGCTCGGAAATGGAAGCTACGAGGTCGGGGGCCTGCTCTATGGGCCGGACAGTGTCGTTGGCGGCTGTCTGGAGGGCTTCTTCCAGACAGTGGATGGCTGCGTCGTAGTCCTGTACATACCAGTAACACTTTGCAAGCGTACGGGCTCCGCCTGCCATTTGGTAGACATCGCCGTACATCTGGAACAGGCTGAGCGAGCGGTCGGCCATCTCTCCGGCCATCTGTACGCCGTTTTCATGTTCGGAACCGTAGAGCGTGCGTGCTATCCGCTCACATTCCGGACGGCTGCCGAGGGCGTGTTCGCTGAGTCCTTGCAGGGCCTGGGCCTCGAAGAAGGTGGCTCCCATGCGCAGTGCGGTCTTATAGCAGCGCAGCAGATAGTCGCACTCGATGCTGGAAACCATTTCCCGGGTTTCTGCCACCACCATTCCGCCGGCTCCCATGTCGTACCAATAGGCAAGCGTCTGGAGGGAGTCCTGCTCCAGCAGTTCGTGTTCGTTGATGGCATAGAGTGCCTCTCGGGAGCGGTCGTACTGTCCCAGATAATAATAATAGGTAGAGAGGACCATCTGATACTCGGAGCGTGCATAGGCAGTGCGCCCTTCCGTGCATTGCTGCAGCAGTTTCTCGGCACGGTCGCGGCAGGTGTGGAACTCCTTGTTCCTGCTCTGCCGCTGGCAGAGTTTCATCTTCTGGACGAGCGCTATGGCCCGTTCGGTCTTGTCGGAGGAGTACTGTTCCACGCTGTCGAGCGTTGTCCAGGCCTCGCCGTACCACATCAGCGCCGTTTCCACAAAGGCCCTGTTGTTCCAGGCCATGGCATGCTGCCGGCTGCGCAGGGAGGAATGGGCCAGCGCCGAGTCGGTCAGTTCCTGCATCGACGCCAGATTGGAATACCGCAGCGCAAAGGCCGTGCTGTTCCAGTGGTCGGCCTGTTCACCGTCGTGGCGGGAGGTGCACTGGCAGAAAAGTAAAACAGCCCCAAGCAAGCACGAGAATGTAGCGAGAAACCTGTTCATTATCTTTCTTTTGAGCGTTAAAATTAAGAAGAAAATCCGAATTGGCAAAAAGTTTTCCCGTGCAAAGCGTGCAAAATTTTGCCGTCGGTCGAATTGCAATTTCAGCCGGTTTTGCAATCCGTTGGTAATCAGTAAGTTGGCAATAGCCTGAAAGTCGGTTTGCAACTGAGCCCCAAACGCAATCCGTTTGGGCCCCGGTTGTCGGGCGTTTGGGGCTCTTTCGCACTGCGTTTGGGACCCAAACGGAAAACCGCTGAAAAACAGGCTGAAAATCGATGGCCGATGTTTGGGTAAGAACTGCCTTTTTACTATCTTTGCACAGCAATATTTGCACAGGCCGTGCTCTGCTCGGGACGAAATCCGAAGCGTGCCGCAACTGCTGCAAGACATCAACTGCAAGACATCATGCCTGGGAAAAACATCAACAAAGGATGGCTGGCCCTGTCGCCGCTGGCGTTTTTCGTCGTTGCCTATGCTGGGGTTGCGCTCAGCGTGGGCGATGCCTACAGCGTGCCCATTGCCGTCATATTCCTTGCCACATGCCTCTACGCCACCGTCGTTGTGGCACGGGGCAGCGTGCAGGAACGCATCGCAGTGTTGAGCAGCGGCGCTGGTTCGGCCGATGTCCTCCTGATGATATGGGTGTTTGCACTGGCCGGTGCCTTCACGGCTACCGCCAAGGCGATGGGCTGCGTGAATGCCACCGTGGGCGTACTGCTCAACATCCTGCCCGACAACGCCCTGCTGCCCGGGCTCTTCGTGGCGGCATGCCTGGTGTCGTTTTCCATCGGGACAAGCGTCGGAACGGTAGTAGCCCTCGTCCCCATAGCCGCCGGACTGGCACAGTTCTCCCCCGTCGCCCATGCCGTGCCCATAACGGTGGCGGCTGTGGTGGGAGGCGCATTCTTCGGCGATAACCTCTCGTTCATATCCGACACCACCGTGGTGGCAACGAGTACGCAGGGCTGTAACATGAAGGACAAGTTCAAGGCCAATGCCATGATAACCGTTCCAGTGGCGGTAATCGTAGTGACCCTGTATGCATTTGTACCGCTCTTCCCTGACGAACTGCAAGTTCCAGCCCCCACATCGGCCGACATCCTGCTGGTGGCACCCTACCTGCTGGTGGTCCTCCTGGCCGTTGTCGGTGTGCATGTGCTGGTGGTGCTCACCCTGGGTGTGATTGTTACGGGACTCGTGGGCGGACTGTTCGGCTCGTTTACGCTGCTCTCCTATATGGAATCCATCGGACAAGGCATGCTCGACATGGGAGAACTCATCCTCGTATCGCTGCTGGCCGGCGGACTGCTGAAGACCGTCGAGCAGGCCGGCGGCATCGACTTCGTAGTGCAACGGCTCTCACATCGGCTGCGAGGAAAGCGCAGTGCCGAGCTGGCCATGGGCGGACTGGTCTCGTTAGTGGATGTCTGCACTGCCAACAACACCATTGCCATCCTCACCGTCGGAGGCATCTGCAAGCGGATGGCCACCGTCTTCGGCATAGACAAGCGTCGCAGCGCCAGCCTGCTCGACACATTCTCCTGCTGCATGCAGGGATTGCTCCCCTACGGAGCACAGGTAATGATGGCCGCAGGCCTGGCAGCACTGAACCCGATGGAGATAATCCCGCACCTGTACTACACCTTCCTGCTCATCATCGCGCTCCTGCTGGCCATCGCCTTCAGGTATCCGCGAAGACTAACCGACACAACAACATGAGAAAAACCATATATACACTCCTTCTCTGCCTGGCTGCCGTCACGGCAAACGCACAGGACCTGACCCTCTGTGAGGACTCCTGCACCCATGTTCACGGCATAGACCTGAGCCACTATCAGGGAAATGTGTTCTGGGAAGCCGTCGGAAGCAACACCAACATGCAGTATGTCTACCTGAAGGCGACCGAAGGCGGCGACAACATCGACGGAAAGTACAAACAGAACATCGACCTGGCGCACCGCTACGGCCTGAAAGTCGGCTCCTATCACTTCTACCGTCCCAAGACACCACAGGCTCTCCAGCTCGAGAATTTCAAGCGCCAGTGCCGCCCGGGCGACCAAGACCTGCTCCCGATGATTGATGTTGAGACGCTCGGAGGACTCGACCCGGAAGTGTTTGCCGACTCGCTGCTCCTCTTCCTCAAACTGGTGGAGGAAGCCTACAAGCAAAAACCGCTGGTGTATACAGGAGCAAACTTCTACGACAAGTACCTGCTGGGCAAACTGGACGACTACAAACTCATGATAGCGCAGTACACCAGCTACGAGCCTACACTGAAGGACCACCGCGATATCTGCATGTGGCAATACACGGCGAAGGGCAGAATCGTCGGCGTCAACACCTATGTGGACAAAAGCCGCTTCCTTGGCAAGCACCGTCTCAGGGAGATTCGCTTCCGACACAGATAGCACCCAGTCCGGAACCTCCCAACATAAAACTGACAACCTCCTACCAAAGACCTAACAAACTCCCAACATAAACCATGAAAACCAGACATTTTCTCATTGCAGCCATCCTCCTGCTGTCCACCACCGTTATCCAGGCACGCCCCAAGGAGGTCACCATCAAGATAGTAGAGACCACCGATGTGCACGGCGCTTTCTTCCCCTACGACTTCATCACCCGCAAGCCCAAGAAGGGAACGCTGGCCCGTGTGAGCACATATCTGAAGGAAGTGCGCAACGCCACCAACGGGAATGTGGTACTGATTGACAACGGTGACATCCTGCAAGGCCAGCCCACATGCTACTACTACAACTATGTGGCCACCGACAAGGAGAACATTGCCGCATCGGTTGTGAACTACCTGCGCTACGATGCCCAGACTTTCGGCAACCACGATGTGGAAACCGGCCATGCAGTCTATGACAAATGGATTACGGAAGTGGCCTGCCCGATGCTCGGAGCCAACATCATCGACACCAAGACCGGCCAGCCCTATGTTCGGCCCTACACCATCGTGGAGCGCAGCGGGGTGCGCATTGCCATCCTCGGCATGATAACGCCGGCCATCCCGAACTGGTTACAGCCCAACATTTGGGAAGGATTGAAGTTTGAGGAGATGGTAGGCTGTGCCCGGAAGTGGGTTCCCTATGTCAAGGAAAAGGAGAAGCCGGATGTCATTGTGGGCCTGTTCCACAGCGGCCGGAGCGGAGGCATCGTGACAGATGAGTACGAAGAAGATGCGTCTTTGCGGGTGGCACAGGAAGTGCCGGGCCTGGATGTGGTATGCTTCGGTCACGACCACACCCGATACGACGGCATCCTGAAGAATGTTGAAGGCAAGGAGGTAGTCTGCATCGACCCAGCCAACAACGCACTGGCCGTGGCCGAGGTGGAGATAAGGCTTGTCCGCCGCCACGGAAAATGGCAGATTGCGGCAAAAGAAGGCCGGATTGTCGATGTTACTCCCTACGCAATAGACGAAGACTTCATGCAACACTTCCAGCCACAAATTGACGAAATCAACCAGTTTGTGAACCGGAAGATTGGCGTGTTCGAGGAAACGGTCACCACGCGCGACTGCTTCTTCGGCAGCAGTGCGTTCACCGACTTCATCCTGAACCTGCAACTGGAGATAACAGGAGCCGACATTGCCTTCAACGCACCGTTGCAGTTCAACACCACCATAGAGAAAGGTCCGGTCTATGTCAGCGACATGTTCAACCTCTATAAGTTCGAGAACCAGCTCTATGTGATGCTGCTCACGGGCGAAGAGATTAGGAAACACCTGGAGATGAGCTACGACCTGTGGGCGAACACCATGACTTCACCCGACGACCACCTGCTGCTCCTGAGCGAGACCACCTTCGGCGACCAGCAGCGGCTGGGCTTCAAGAACTTCTCTTTCAACTTCGACTCCGCCGCTGGGATTGATTACATCGTCGATGTGACCAAGCCTGACGGGGAGAAAGTGAAGATCCTGCAGATGAGCAACGGCCAACCCTTCGACGAGAACAAGACCTATCGCGTGGCCATCAACAGCTACCGCGCCAACGGAGGGGGCGAACTGCTCACGCGGGGGGCTGGCATCCCAAAGGAGGAACTGGACAAGCGCATCGTCTTCCGCAGCGAACGCGACCAGCGTTTCTACCTCATGCAGGAAATAGAAAAGCGCGGAACAGTGGCACCCAAGCCCAACAACAACTGGCGCTTTGTGCCAGAGGAATGGGTAAAGCCCGCCGCCACCCGCGACAGTCTCATCCTTTTCTCCCGTAAATAAGCAAATCCGTAAATGTGCAAATCCGCAAATAAAGATCTCCTCCCCTTGGAGGAGCCCAGGAGGGGTATTAACTACTGGTTTGTTTTCCATCACGGCATGCTGCTCCTGAAGCGTAACTGCCAAGGAGCCGAGGCCCTTCCATCCGGCACGGAGCCACCATGTCCGATACCGCAGGGGTCAAGGCTCTTCCGATTTAACACCGACGAAGGGTTCGAGGCACGCTGTTTCCATGCCGCCGAAGCCGCCGGCACGGCCGTCTGCGAATGGGTACCGTTGCGGCAAAGCTTTCCGCTGCTGGGACCAACGCTCTACAACATTGCCGGCAAGGGAGCCGAACTGACTTGGTTTGACGAGCATACGCGCTTCTGCTCCCATTGCGGCGCACCGCTGGTGGAACTCACCCCCATCTCGAAAGTGTGCCCACAATGCCGCCAGGAGTTCTGGCCACAGCTGTCGGTGGCGGTCATCGTACTCATTCGCCGAGGGCATCAGGCATTGCTGGTCAGGGCAAAGAACTTCCGAAAGCATTTCTTCGGCCTCGTGGCCGGATTCGTCGAGACGGGCGAAACGCTGGAAGAGGCTCTGCTACGGGAGGTAAGGGAAGAAACAGGACTGCACATCTGCAACCTCCGCTACCGCTATTCGCAGCCGTGGCCCTATCCCTCCGGATTGATGATTGGCTACTTTGCCGACTACGAATCAGGCGAACTCCGCATCGACGAGAGTGAACTGATTGAGGGAAACTGGTTCGACCGCGACAATCTTCCTCCCCTGCCCGACCCGTGTTCCATTGCACGGCGACTGATTGAGGAGTGGATTACCGAGGAAAAATAGTCAGCAAAGAGGGAAATATACAGGTTATTGCACTTCATTAGAAAACATCCAATAATCAACTGGAACACAGATGGTTATTGGATGCATTCATTTTCTATTTGAATATGTCGGTCCTCGTCCAAAGGAACGAGCAGAATTCCTCCAAAATCTTTACAATAATTCCGGTCATTTCCGGTACTTTTTGTGCCCGAAAATTAACATTTCAAACATTATTTAACCATAAAATGCCTTGAAAGAGCATCGTTTTCGGCAAGCAAATACCAGGCGTTCGCAGGACAACTCCCAGGCAGTTGCACTCCGAATCCTAGGCAAACGAAAAATCAGCGGGCGGGAAACACCGAAAAAACGCCTGCAACTTGCTGACTGTCAGCAGAACTCTCGAATACGGGCATTTCCCCGCCCTGGTGGCGTTGGAGTCCACCGAAAGTATTTTAACACGGCAAATGCAATGCCGCATTCACGATTTTAGTAAGAAATCGCGACAAACCAAAAATACGGACACGCCACGAATACAAACAAGGTTTACGCGGTTCTTTTCCCGTTTAATTGCAACTCCCCTCAACATTCAAATCCTCCACTCGCCGGAGCGCTGAAAAATAAAACGATTATTTTTCTTCATTCCTTCCGTTAATTCGTAACTTTAACTTCGTTGAAATTCCTTTCACTCGGCAATGAAAAGTAAGAATTTTCCATTCTTTCTTTTCTATTGCACTCGTTTATTCGTAACTTTGCAGTCTGAATAAACCAAAAACAAGATAGAAATGCTTACATTAAGACTGATTAACGAACAGACAGACCGCGTCATAAAGGGCCTGGAAAAGAAACATTTCCCCGAGGCCGCACAGGCCATCGAAAAGGTAAAGGATATCGACCGCAGCCGCCGTGAGGCACAGCAACAACTGGATGCCAACAAGCAGGAGGCCAACCAGTTGGCCAAGCAGATTGGACTGCTCATGCGCGAAGGCAAGAGAGAAGAGGCCGAAGCCATGAAACAGCGCGTTGCCGGCCTGAAAGGCACGGAGAAAGACCTGCGCGAACAGATGGAACAAGCAGAGAAAGACCTCACCGAACTGCTCTGCCAAATACCCAACATACCCTACGACGAAGTCCCCGAAGGACGCTCGGCCGAAGACAACCGCGTGGTAAAGAGCAACCTGAAGGAATGCACCCAGAGCGACTTTGTTGGCAACTGGGACGCCAATCCGGAGAACACCGAAGCCAAACTGCCCCACTGGGAACTGGCGAAGAAGTACAACCTGATAGACTTCGACCTCGGTGTGAAAATCACGGGGGCAGGCTTTCCCGTCTACATCGGCAAGGGTGCCAGGCTCCAGCGGGCGCTGATCAACTTCTTCCTCGACGAGGCACAACGCAGCGGCTACACCGAAATAATCCCGCCCACCGTGGTTAACGCCGCCTCAGGATACGGCACCGGACAACTGCCCGACAAGGAGGGACAGATGTACCACTGCGAAATTGACGACTTCTACCTCATCCCCACCGCCGAGGTTCCCGTCACAAACATCTACCGTGATGTCATTCTCGACGAGAAAGACCTCCCCATCAAGAACTGCGCCTACACCGAATGCTTCCGCCGGGAAGCCGGCAGTTACGGCAAGGATGTACGCGGACTGAACCGTCTCCACGAGTTCGCAAAGATAGAAATCGTACGCATCGACACGCCGGAGCACTCCAAAGAGAGCCACAAAGAAATGCTGGCCCATGTAGAAGGCCTGCTGCAGAAACTCGAACTGCCCTACCGCATCCTGCTGCTCTGCGGCGGCGACCAGTCGTTCACCTCCAGCATCTGCTACGACTTCGAAGTATACAGCGAGGCACAGCACCGATGGCTCGAGGTTTCCTCCGTCAGCAACTTCGACACCTACCAGGCCAACAGGCTCAAGTGCCGCTATCGCAAGAGCGAGAACAAGAAAATCGAACTCTGCCACACCCTCAACGGATCGGCACTGGCACTCCCCCGCATCATGGCTTCCATTCTCGAGAACAACCAGACTCCCGAAGGCATACGCATCCCAAAGGCATTGGTGCCCTATTGCGGATTCGAAATCATAGACTAAACCAACACCCGCAAACCCCATAACCAACCACAACATGTATCAGATAGTAGCCAAGCAACAACTTTCCGAGAAAGTGTTCCTCTTTGAAGTGGAAGCACCACTGATAGCAAAGAGTCGTAAACCCGGCAATTTTGTCATTATCCGGGTTGACAAGCAAGGCGAGCGTATACCGCTAACCATAGCCGAAGCCGACACCACACGAGGCACAATAACACTCGTTGTGCAGGCCGTCGGCGTGTCAACCAGCAAAATGGCCCACCTCAATGTGGGCGACTCCTTTGCCGATGTGGTTGGTCCGCTCGGCAATCCCACGCACATTGAACGCTTCGGTACCGTTATCTGCGCCGGCGGCGGCGTGGGTGTTGCACCCATGCTACCCATCATCCAGGCACTGAAAAAAGCCGGCAACCGCGTACTCTCCGTACTTGCCGGACGGAGCAAGGAACTCATCATCCTGGAGGAAGAGGTACGGAAATCGAGCGACGAGGTCATCATCATGACCGACGACGGCTCCTACGGACAGCAAGGAGTGGTCACCGTCGGCATCGAACAGCTGATACAGCAAGAACACATAGACCGCGTCTTTGCCATAGGCTCTCCCATCATGATGAAATTCTGCTGCCTGCTGACTCAGAAATACGGCATTCCGACCGATGTATCGCTCAACACCATCATGGTGGACGGAACGGGCATGTGCGGCGCCTGCCGCCTGACCATCGGCGGAAAGACCAAGTTCGTCTGCATCGACGGTCCTGAGTTTGACGGCCATCAGGTGGATTGGGACGAGATGTTCAAGCGCATGGGCACCTTCCGCCAGGCCGAACAGGAAGCCTTCCGCAAATACAACGAAGCCGCACAGCAAACAACCGGACAACCAAACGGCCAAACAACCAAACAACCAAACAGCCAAACAGCCAAACAGCCAGTATCAAGCGAAAGCCTTACCGACCGTGATGCGCAGTGGAGAAACGACTTGCGCAGTTCGATGAAAGCAAAAGAACGCATGGCCATCGAACGCGTCATGATGCCCGAACTGACTCCTGACTACCGTGCGACGAAACTCCACGAGGAAGTGAACCAGGGGCTCACAGCCGACCAGGCAATGACAGAAGCCAAGCGATGCCTGGACTGCCCGAAGCCCACTTGCATGGAAGGATGCCCTGTTAGCATCAATATTCCGTCGTTCGTCAAGAACATCGAGCGCGGGAATTTCCTCGGGGCGGCAAGCGTTTTGAAGCAAACTTCGGCCCTGCCGGCAGTCTGCGGCCGCGTGTGTCCCCAGGAGAAGCAGTGCGAAAGCCGCTGCATCCACTTGAAAATGAATAGCAAACCGGTCGCAATAGGCTACCTGGAACGCTTCGCCGCAGACTATGAAAGGGAAAGCGGACAGGCCTCCCTGCCCGAAATGCAACCGAAGAACGGCATCAAGATTGCCGTGGTCGGCTCGGGACCGGCAGGCTTGAGCTTTGCCGGAGACATGGCCAAGCAAGGCTATGAGGTGCATGTCTTCGAGGCACTGCACGAGATTGGCGGTGTGTTGAAATACGGAATACCGGAGTTCCGACTGCCAAACAGCATCGTAGATGTGGAAATCGACAACCTGAAAAAGATGGGCGTGGAGTTCCAGACCGACTGTATCGTGGGCAAGACCGTCACCGTCGAGCAACTGGAGGCCGACGGCTACAAAGGCATTTTCATCGGTTCGGGCGCCGGCTTGCCCAATTTCATGAACATTCCGGGCGAAAATGCGCTGAACATTATGTCGAGCAACGAATACCTCACCCGTGTAAACCTGATGGATGCAGCCAACGATTTGACTGACACTCCCATCAACTGCGGCAAGCATGTGCTTGTGGTGGGTGGCGGAAACACTGCCATGGACTCCTGCCGTACGGCCAAGCGACTGGGCGCAGAGGTGACTATTGTCTACCGCCGCAGCGAAGCCGAGATGCCGGCACGCCTCGAAGAGGTGAAGCATGCCAAGGAGGAGGGCATCAACTTCCTGACGCTTCACAACCCGATAGAATATCTTGCCGACGAGAACGGGGCCGTCCGTGCTGCCGTCCTTCAGGTAATGGAACTGGGAGAGCCCGACGCCAGCGGCCGGAGGTCGCCCGTCCCCGTAGAGGGTAAGACCGTAACCATAGATGTAGACCAGGTAATCGTGGCCATCGGGGTCAGTCCCAATCCGCTAGTGCCTAATTCCATCAGTGGATTGGAGCTGGGCCGTAAGAACACCATCGTGGTGAACGAAGGCATGCAGGCCAGCATTCCAACCATATTTGCCGGCGGCGACATTGTCCGCGGAGGTGCAACCGTCATCCTTGCCATGGGTGATGGCCGCCGCGCTGCAGCCAGCATGCACAAAAAACTGAGCCAGGCATGAATGGAATCTACACCATCCTGCTCCTCCTGATGAGCAATGTGTTCATGACGCTTGCCTGGTACGGACATCTCCGCCTTCAGGAAACGGGGCACACCAGCAACTGGCCGCTGATTGGAGTCATTGGCTTTTCCTGGTCGATAGCCTTCTTCGAGTACTGCTGCCAGGTGCCTGCCAACCGCATAGGGTTCGTTTCCAACGGCGGCCCTTTCACGCTGGTGCAGTTGAAGGTCATTCAGGAGTGCATCTCGTTGCTGGTCTTCGCCATCATCGCCCACTTTCTCTTTCAGGGCCAGCAGATGCAGTGGAACCACTGGCTGGCATTCATCCTCATTGTCTGCGCCGTCTATCTCGTATTTATGTAATAGGTCATGAGCGCACGGAAGCCATTCATCCTCGGTCTGGCACTGGCCACCCTATTGTTTTGCTCGTGCCTGCAGACACCCAAGAAGCCGCAGCAATTACCCTTCTGGGTGGAAGACTCTGTGTCGCAGCAGCCCGCTGACAAAACGGCGCCGAAGCCCGGAAATAAAGAGGAAGAGCCCTACACGAAGACCTACGAAGACGCATACGAGAAAGGTTATGAGCATGGCTACGAGGAAATGCCCGACCTTCCCGACGACAAGGTGAGCCAAGAGCAGCGACAGGCCTTTGAAGACGGCTATGAGGAGGGACTCGACGACAGTTACGACGGATATGAGTGACAGGAGAATCCGGCAACAGTTCGGCAAGGCCGTGCGGGAATTCGCGCTCATCGAGGACGGCGACGCCATCCTGATAGGCCTCTCGGGAGGGAAGGACTCACTCCTGCTCACAGAATTGCTGGCACGCCAGAGCAAGATTTTCAAACCGCGCTTCACGGTCGAGGCTGCCCATGTCAGGATGGAAAATGTGGAATACGAGAGCGACCTCTCGGCGCTCCGGCAATTCTGCGATGTCCTGGGAGTGCGCCTGCACATCCTCACGACGGCCATTCCACAGCCCACAGCCGACCATCCTGCGCCCCAGCCCTGCTTCAGATGCTCCTGGCAGAGACGGAAAATGCTGTTCGGCCTGGCACAGGAACTCCACTGCAACAAGATTGCCTTGGGCCATCACATGGACGACATCATCCACACTGCCCTGCTCAACCTGTTCCACGAAGGGCGCTTCGGAACCATGCCGGTACGGCTGAAACTCGGGAAAATGCCGCTGACCATCATCCGTCCGCTGTGCATGATGAGCGAAGCCGACATTCAGGCCTATGCCGAAGAGCGCAATTATCCGCGGCAACGGAAGAGATGTCCCTACGAGCAGGAGTCGCAACGGGAGGAGATGAAACAGTTGTTCCAGCACATCGAGAAACAAAATCCCGAGGTGCGCCATTCCATCTGGCACGCACTGACAAGAGACGGTAAGCTGGTGGAACCTTGACACAGGAAGAGCCGGCACATGACTTTTGTCGCAATATTTTACGAAACAACCCCTCAATTTTAACATTTGTAGGGAAAAATAAATTTTCCAGTTGGCAAAAACCGGCAAATCATGAAGTTTTTCAAATAACGCATAAGCAACTGGGCACCAGCAACTTGACAGAAATCAGAAAACATTTTGCCGCCATACAAAATCCAAGAGGGCCTCACTTGAGTCGTAAGTGAGGCCCTCTTGCACTATAAATGGCAAGCATTCAGACGGCAAAAGCCATCCTTTTGCAGCGGAAATAGTAAAGAAATAAGACATTTCCTCCCTATTCCACGCCCCCGACACCATGATTTTCCACCTCCGACAGCATAATTCCCCAGCTGGAACCGCCGGTTTTCCCGACAGAGATTTGTAGCGATTATTTACCAAATCCAGGCACAATAAAAAACACATCTGAAAGAAAAAGAGCGTAAAAATCTTGCGCGTTAGAATTAAAACACCTATATTTGCTTTTTCTAAACTTATTGTTGCACAAACCTTAACCCTAAAAACCATGAGTAAATACTTTGCCCCATCAGAACTGATTATCAACGATGACGGTTCTTGTTTCCACCTTCACCTGAAGCCAGAACACCTTGCCGACAAGGTTGTTCTCGTAGGCGACCCCGACCGCGTGTCCCTTATTGCAAAACATTTCGACAGCATTGAGAACGAA